>SBFR01000148.1 GCA_006227105.1 Bacteroidota bacterium | reverse complement strand
CTCAAGATGAGATCAATGTCTATTCTCTTCTGCCAGGCAATTATCAGATCGTATTTGAAACGAATGATGATCGCGTAGTTAGATCACTGAGAAAGCTATAAGCTGACTTCTATCCTTTGATCAGATCGATCTTTGTATCGCCTTCTGCCTCCAAATCTGTAACCAATGCTGATGTGCTTACACCGTCAAAGGTAATGTCATTGGCAAGGACCTCATTGCATACATACTGCATGTTTGCTTTGATCGCCTCGCGGATTGCTTCATTGGTTTCAACCTTCAATAAAATGCGGTCGGTTACTTCAAGACCAGAATCTTTTCTTAAATTCTGAACTCTATTTACCAGCTCTCGAGCAATACCTTCTGCTTTTAATTCATCCGAAATCGTAATGTCCAGCGCAACGGTTAATCCACCCTCCGTAGCCACTAACCATCCTGGAATATCCTGAGCAGCGATCTCGAAATCATTCATATCCAGTTCAACTTCAACACCATCGATCTCACCTTTCCATCCGCCATTCGCTTCCACTGCTGAGATCTGATCTCCCGACATCTGTCCAACCATGGCTGCGATCGATTTCATCTGCTTTCCGTATTTCGGTCCGATCGTTTTAAAATTAGGCTTGATGCTTTTCACCAGCATATTACTTCCTTCTTCAAGTAATTCGAGTTCTTTCACATTCACTTCTGACAAGATCAGATCTTTCACGTGTAAAATGTTCTCAGCAAATGTTTTATTCAACGCTGGAACCATGATCTTCTGCAAAGGCTGACGAACACGGATCTTTTCCTTCTTTCGTAAAGCAAGGATCAGCGAAGAAGTGCGCTGTGCGATATCCATCTGATCTTCAAGTGAAAGATCGATCATGCTTTCATTTACTGCAGGAAAATCAGCCAGGTGAACTGAATCCACCGAATGACGACCTGAAACTGAATTCAGATCACTGAACAGCTGATCCATAAAGAATGGAGCAATTGGTGCGCTCAATATGGCAACAGTCTCCAGACACGTATACAATGTTTGGTACGCTGACTGCTTATCCTGCAGGTCGTCTGATTTCCAGAATCGTCTTCTGCACAAACGAACATACCAGTTCGACAGCTGATCATTCACGAAATCCTCGATCAAACGTCCAGCTTTCGTTGGCTCATAATCGGCATACGATTCATCAACTGCTTTGATCAATGAATTCAGCTTGGAAAGTACCCAACGATCGATCTCAGGTCTGTCTTGCAATGCGATCTCAGCTTGACTATAATCAAACCCATCAATATTCGCATACAGCGAGAAGAAAGAATACGTGTTATATAGTGTTCCGAAGAATTTGCGCTGAACTTCAGTTACACCATCCAAGTCAAATTTCAGGTTATCCCAAGGCTGTGCATTGGTGATCATGTACCAGCGTGTGGCATCCGGTCCGTATTTCGATAAGGTTTCGAATGGATCAACTGCATTCCCTAAACGCTTGGACATTTTCTGTCCGTTCTTGTCCAGAACAAGTCCATTTGAAACCACATTCTTGTAGGCAACAGAATCGAAGACCATGGTTGCGATCGCATGAAGTGTATAGAACCATCCACGCGTCTGGTCCACTCCTTCAGCAATAAAGTCGGCAGGATAAGAATTCCCACCATCGATCAGCTCCTTATTTTCGAAAGGATAATGCCATTGTGCATATGGCATCGCCCCTGAATCGAACCATACGTCGATCAGATCAGATTCACGTTTCATTGGTTTTCCGGAAGGTGATACCAACGTGATCTGGTCCACATAATTCTTGTGAAGATCGATCTGCGCATAATTGTCTTTTGACATATCACCGGCAGTGAATCCAGCGAGAGGATTAGAAGTCATAAATCCTGCAGCAACTGCCTTATCACATTCTGCTTTCAATTGTTCAACTGAAGAGATACAAACCCTTTCGTCTCCTTCTTCTGTCGACCAGATCGGAATTGGAATTCCCCAATAACGCGAACGAGACAAATTCCAGTCATTAGCATTTTCCAACCATTTCCCGAAGCGACCTGAACCTGTTGATTCCGGTTTCCAGTTGATGGTATTGTTCAATGCGATCATTCGATCCTTGACGTCAGTCACACGGATAAACCATGAATCCAACGGATAATACAATACAGGTTTATCTGTTCTCCAGCAATGCGGATAGCTGTGGACATATTTCTCAACCTTGAACGCTTTGTTCTCAGTCTTTAGTTTTATAGCGATCTGAACATCCACAGACTTTTCAGGAACCTCCCCATCGTTGTAGTATTCATTCTTCACATACATTCCGGCAAGCTCACCCATTTCAGGTCTGAACTTCCCTTGAAGATCTACCAATGGAACCAGATTTCCTCTCTCGTCTTCTACCAACATGGCAGGCACTCCGGCATCTGCTGCTACTCTGGCATCATCTGCTCCAAAAGTAGGAGCGATATGAACGATCCCGGTACCATCTTCTGTAGTCACAAATTCACCTGAGATCACATGGAATGCTTTTTCAGGAGTTTGAGCCGGAAGTGTATAAGGCAATAATTGTTCGTATGCAATTCCTACTAGATCAGCTCCAAGACATTCTCCTTCAACAAAGAAAGGAATGGTTTTGTCTCCTGCTTTATAATTCTTTAATTCTTCGTCATTTTCGACCTGCTGATATCCTTTTCCGAACTGGTAGTTCAACAGGTTCTTCGCCAGGATCACACTGATCGGTTCAAACGTATATTGATTGAACGACTGCACCAAGACATATTCGATCTTCGGTCCAACACAAAGAGCAGTATTCGAAGGAAGTGTCCAAGGGGTTGTCGTCCAAGCCAGGAAATGTAACGATCCGTCTGCATCACATGGATGGTTTTTGAATTCAAAAGGCAATTCCTGATCATCCTTGATCTTGAACTGAGCAACAACAGTTGTATCCGACACATCACGGTAACATCCCGGTTGATTCAATTCATGCGAAGAAAGTCCTGTCCCTGCTTTTGGCGAGTATGGCTGGATCGTATATCCTTTGTATAACAAATTCTTCTCATACAACTGACCCAGCAACCACCATACCGATTCCATGTATTTTGGTTCGTACGTGATATATGGATCATCCATGTCAACCCAATATCCCATTTTCATAGTTAGGTCGTTCCAGATATCCGTGTAACGCATCACCGCCTCACGACAAGCCTTGTTATACTCATCTACTGAGATCTTGGTGCCGATATCCTCTTTGGAAATGCCCAGTTCTTTTTCCACGCCCAACTCAACAGGTAGACCATGAGTATCCCATCCGGCCTTTCTTTTTACCTGATATCCTTTCAGTGTTTTATATCGGCAAAAAATATCCTTAATGGAACGGGCCATCACGTGGTGAATACCCGGTAATCCATTTGCAGATGGTGGACCTTCAAAGAAAATATATGGGGTCTTACCCTCTCTTGTTGAGATCGACCTTTCAAACACTTTGTTGGTATTCCACTTCTCCAGAACTGCACTAGCTACATTCGGCAGATGAAGTCCTTTGTATTCAGGATATTTTTTCTCCATGGATCTATCAAAAATTGAAGCGCGAAGATAAGGAAACAGCTGAAAGACAGCAAGGATTCTTTGTCTAGAATAGCGTATTACTCAATACATGAAAAAGTTTTTGATACCCAAAGCTGTTCAAATGCAATCTATCCGAATGATACAATGAAGCATTTATTCCCTCTTCCGAAAGAAATTCGGGAGATACATCAATAAAATGAAACCCATTCTTAATGCAAGACTTTTCAAGCCATTTATTCATCCCTATCACCTCTTTTAAAGCAGATGATTCCTGGTTTAATATTGTTTTATCGGAAGGAATGATGCTAATGAAATAAACCTGTGTAGAAGTTACATTGCGCTTAATCGAATCAAAAAGGACGCTGAATTGATGCTGAATGTCTTTTATTCTGTATCCGTCTATAATATCATTGATCCCAATTTCAATAATTAACTTTTTTGGGGAGGACTCAAGTACTTTAACAATTCTATTTTTCAATCCATTGACATTATCTCCAATAATTCCCCTGTTGGAAATATTCCCATCGTGAAAATGCTCATTAAGATTGCATAACTGAATATGAGAATCACCCATGAAAACGACTGAATTAGAATCTATTTTCAACGATTCCAAATATTCATTTCTGTTCAGCCAATAACCTTGAGCTGCAGAATATTCCGGTGTTTTAGATTGATTTTTATAGGGCAAATAAAAGCTGAAAATTAGCTTATAGATCACATAAATTGCTGTACACAAATGCAACAAAAGTGAAATCTTCCAATAAACAGGTTTTATTTTCATTCATCTAAAAGTAGGAGAAATCCTGAAAATTTAATTCCAAAAGAAGTATACATGTAACTTTTCATTCACACTAATTGTCTTTAGATTACGTTTCGTAAAAAAACATACGCCATGAAATATTTTGGAACCCTTTTCTTCATCATGTTACTACTCACCTCTTTTTCACAGGAGGAAAAGAAAGTTAGTATTCACAACGTTTATCTTCTAAACGGATCTAACTATATGACTGCTCCTTTTGAAGACCCTTCTGTATTTCAAGGTATGGCATCTGAATCTCAAATTCTGGCCCAAGATTTAACTGGCTTTACTTCATCCGTTCTTTATCCGGGAATGAGCGGAGAGAACAGAACCACATCATTATTGATCGGACTATCCTTTAAAGACAAAGAAAATCAAATACTTAGGCTTGGCATTAATCATCGAATTGGAATGTATGCCCATACCAATTTGAGTAAAACGACAAAAACGCCATACGATACTTTAACCTCCTCACAAACCGGGGAACAGTATTTCGTGGACTCCATTGAAACCACCTATATTCAGGGAGATGCACACTCCGAATACTTGGGAATCGAAGCCTCTATGATCTTTCAAACTGCAGACGAAGACCGCTGGTCTTTCTTCGGAGGATTTGGTATCGGACTCGGAATAGCATTCAACAATGAGATCAGGATCAATGAATTCAATTATAACTATGCCTCCGGATTTCAAACCTCTTATTACGAATCGAATAGTCAACGATCTGAGATTTTCAAAGCTGACAGTTATCTTTCTTCTACCCTCTTTTTCCCGCTTGGAATTGACTTCAGGGTTGGAAAAAATCGCCCCTTCTGGCAAAGAGTTCATCTCTTGCTTGAGCTGCGTCCAAGTCTTACGGTTGCAAGCATTCCGGAATACACCACTGTGGTGAACCCTGCCATGAACGGAAACGTCGGATTACGCATTCACTGGTGATCATCATTTCCTGAAAAAAAGTACCTTTAGGCCATTCAAAAAAAACATTTTATGGCCGAATTCTTCTATGAGGATCCATATCCGATCCAGCGAGACAATACGGAATACAGAAAAATATCTTCCGATTATGTAACAGTTGAACAATGCGGTGATCGCGAGATCCTTCGTATTGACCCAAAAGCACTTGAAGTTCTTTCGGAAGTAGCGATGAGTGATGTTTCTTTTTATCTGAGAACTTCCCACCTAGAAAAACTAAGAAGGATCCTTGATGATCCGGAAGCGACTGACAATGATCGTTTTGTAGCCTATAATCTTCTTCAGAATGCCGTTGTTGCAGCTGAAGGTCAGCTACCAAGCTGTCAGGATACGGGAACTGCGATCGTGATTGGTAAAAAAGGTGAAAGTGTTTTCACCGGAGCTACAGATGCTGAATACCTTTCAAAAGGGATTTTCAATACGTACCAGAATCGAAATCTACGTTATTCGCAGATCGTTCCGTTGAACATGTTTGAAGAAAAGAATTCGGGGTCGAATTTACCAGCTCAGATCGATATTTACGCTAAAAAAGGGGCTTCTTACGAATTCCTTTTCCTGGCAAAAGGTGGAGGTTCTGCCAACAAAACTTTCTTATACCAGCAAACAAAATCTTTACTGAACGAGGCGTCTTTGGAGAAGTTCATTCGAGAAAAGATCAAAGATCTGGGCACTGCGGCATGTCCTCCTTATCACTTAGCATTGGTCATTGGGGGTACTTCGGCTGAAGCAACTTTATCCGCTGTGAAAAAAGCATCTGCAGGATATTTCGATGAGCTTCCGACAGAAGGAAGCATGGGTGGACAAGCTTTTCGTGATCTTGAATGGGAGTCACGCGTACAGCAGATCTGCCAGGAAAGCATGATCGGAGCCCAATTCGGAGGAAAATACTTTACGCATGACGTTCGTGTAATTCGTTTGCCACGTCACGCAGCATCTTGTCCGGTTGGACTAGGCGTTTCTTGTTCAGCAGACCGAAACATCAAAGCAAAGATTACAAAGGAGGGTCTTTTCGTCGAGCAGCTTGAAATGAATCCACGAAAGTTGCTTCCTGAAACAGCACCTCATCTTGAACCGCCGGTTGAGATCGATCTTGACCGACCGATGAAGGATGTATTGGCTGAATTGAGCAAGTATCCGATCAAGACACGATTGAAACTGAATGGTACATTGATCGTTGCACGTGACATTGCTCACGCAAAGATCAAAGAACTATTGGATGCCGGACAACCAATGCCGGAATACTTCAAAAACCACCCGATCTATTATGCAGGTCCGGCAAAGACCCCGGAAGGAATGCCTTCAGGCTCTTTTGGACCAACCACGGCAGGACGAATGGACCCTTATGTTGATCTGTTCCAGAGTCATGGAGGTAGCATGATCATGCTGGCAAAAGGAAACCGTTCGAAGGATGTGATGAACGCATGTGAAAAACACGGAGGTTTCTATCTGGGATCGATCGGTGGACCTGCAGCCATCCTTGCGAAAGAGAATATCGAATCTGTTGAAGTGGTCGATTTTGAAGAATTGGGTATGGAAGCCGTAAGAAAGATCAAAGTGAAGAATTTCCCGGCATTCATTATTACCGATGATAAAGGGAACGATTTCTTCTCTAACTTGAAATAACAAACAAAACCCCGATCTCCCGGGGTTTTTCTTTACAGCTTAAAAGAGGCGGTTTTGTTTCTACGGATCTTGTCTTTTCCTTCTATCTGTAAAAAGAACGTTACTGTCGTTCCTGGTCTGGCTTGTCTGAGTAAGGACTGTGCCTCTGAAGACAATATATTTCCAGCTCCCTTTGGCGGTGCTCCCGGCATACCTGAAATCACCATTTCCCAGGACTTCACGTCAAAAGTTGCATTTAAGGGCACATCAGGAGTATATTTCGCAAAAAGGTTTTTCTCTCTATTGTTTGCTTTTTCACCATCTTTTGCAGCTCCAAAGTAGATCGTCGGATCTGGTAATCTGCTCACCCTGAAATTATAGGTGCCAAGAGATACTTTTTTACCACTTACATTGTTCTTCCCCCATACTGTGATGGTAGCGTTCCTTACTTTATGCGGATCAGCGATCCAACGATTACCTGACTTTCGAAGATTCACTCCCGTTCCACTTAGAATAGTCTCATCGTAACCTGAAGCAACTCCCTCCACCTCATTGTCATACCCAAGGTACAACATGTTCAAGTTTGGTAAGGAAACCGTTCCAGATGGTTTCATGATCCTTACAGTCTTTTCCCAGTTTTCTGATTTGGGAATACCTGATTTATTCTTGATCGTGATCTTTCCTGACAATTTCATCTCACCTCCCGATCCCGCTTTCATTCGGATGAATCCTTTTCCATCACGAACTTCACTCACACTGCCACTATTGATCACTACTTCTGGCTGACGATCACTGTCATACGCTGCCATCAGCACTTGCACCTCGAATTCTTCACCCTGATTAACTACATCGGGTCCGTAGGCCAGCGCCATGATCCGATTGAACGAGTATTCACCTCCTCCTACTCGATTTCTGATCAGCGCAATCGCATCCGCCCTTGCCGTCAGGATCTCTTTCTGCATCGATGTCAAGGAAGCAATTGCTGCTACGGCCGGTGCATGATCAAAGGTCTTTCCGATCCAGTGCACATTCGGCACTTCATTCACGGTCCAGCGTTCTCTTTTGGTCAGCGATGCATAGATCTTTTTGATCGCTTCCTTATCATCCTGATTGACATTGGATGAATTGATCGCTTTATCGATCATTGCGTTGAGATCCTTAAAATCCTTGAATTCATGAATGCTTGGTGCTTTGAAAAAGAACTTCTTCTGTCCTTTGTCAAGCACCCATGAACCTGCGATCAGCTCGGTTAGCTCCTTTCGGTACCCGTTATATCTGTTCCATAGGTCCATCCCTTTACCTTTCGGTGCCGTCAGGTCCTCGCCGATCATCAGGAACATCGGTTCATCATACTTGTCTTTGCCATTCACATTGGCCAAATTCATTTTTGTGGGTTTTAGCGGATCTTTTGCTGAATAAGCTTTCACAATGATACTTTCCGGAGTACCCACACTTGAAAGGTCCTCTCCGATTGCTTCCAGGATCTCCAGTTTCAAGTCATCAATGAATTTGATCTCCTCCGCAGTGATCTTATCGATCTTATCTACTTCTTTCAGGTATTTTTTTGCTTTCGCACTGAGTTCCTTATTCTCTTTGTCATCAGAAGCTTCCTTCAATGCAAAGTATTTCTCCTGACCTCTTACGTGTTCGTTCTCATTCGCCACCTGCATGTTCTCCTCGATCGCCACAAAGGCATCCAATATCGATTTTGAGACATTCAATGCAAGTAAAGCGGTCAGCACGAGATACATCATGCCGATCATTTTTTGTCTGGGTGTTTCTTTTCCTCCTGCCATGATTTCCTAGTTTTTGGTTTCATGGAGGGAATGGAAAGAAAAAAAGAAAGTAACAGGAAAGGTTCAAAAAAACCTCGCAGGGAAATTCTTTCCCGTAGGGAAACTATTTTTTAACGTAACGGATCAATCGTCTGATAGACAACGTGATCAACAAAATCCATGGAGCTCCATGCATCGCCAGATCGATCCAATCCATACCTAACATGGTACGACCGTGATACAAATTCATGAGCTGTTTCCAGATGTGTGCATGAGGAAAAAAAGGTGCTAACCCTAATGTTAATGAGCTAAGAATCGCCAGACGGAACAAGTCCTTTTCGGTTAAATTTTTCATACTTATTCCTTGTCTTTAAATGGTTTGATCTGCAATTCAAAAAAGCCTTCCGGATAGGATTCTATCCCTTCAAATCCCAACTCGATATCTCTTCCGGAATGAGGGATATGATCGGTCTTGAACAGATAATCCCAGATGCTCAATGTGATCCCGAAATTGATCCCGTAAGGATGTGTAGAGGGCATGTGTTTAGCGTGATGCCAGATATGCATTTTTGGGTTGTTCAAGATATATTTCAATGGACCATAATCCCAGCCAACATTTGCATGATTCAAGTGTCCAACAAGGATGGTGAACGCATGCATGAAAAAGGCATATTCCAGCTTGAAATTGAGCAGCCAAGCCATGAAAATATACAATGCTGTTTTGTAGACAAACGTTTCCATGAAATGGTATCTCAAATGGGCTGCAAATCCCATCTCACGAACGGAGTGGTGAACTTTATGGAACTTCCATAACCACGGCACTCTGTGCAACATCACATGCACCGACCATTGCACAAAATCAGCCAAAATGAAATAGATTGGAAACTGGATCCAAAGTGACAATCCGCTCAGATCGATCAACCCTTTTTTCGGCAGTCCAATAGCCTGCATCATTTTACCAAAATATTCCTCTGTAACGGAAGATAAGGCGATGTAAATGATCAGGTTAAAAATGAAAAAGTTGAAGAACATCCAGAAGGCATCCAACCAGAAATCCTTACGGAACATCGCCTGGTTCTTTCTCCAAGGCAACATCAGCTCAAGGATCCAAACTGCCAGCGAAACGTAGATGAGATAATAGAAATAATTGTCGTAACGGAAGGGATCTGAAATTGTACCCCAGAGGTATTTTGCATACCCGGTATAGATGTTCACTACATGATCGAAAAAAGCCATACCTCAGAATTTATTGTACAAAATTAATTCAGTTCTATCCCTTCGATGTAACTGAAGTTGCTTTACTATTTCTCGCTCTTCCGGTTCTTTTTACCCAAATGTACGCGGTAAGCTGCTAAAGCAGGTATTCCAAAAATGAATAAGAAAGCTAACAAATATCCCTCCGGTAAAAGATAGAAGCGTTTGATCCCGATCATGTCTTCTTCGTTGTATCCGAGTCCGAAAAAGTAGGATAAACTCATTGGAGCTTTCACCACTTGTTCAGAAATCCCATTTTCAAGAACAATCTCTCCCTGAAAGAGATTCACAGGAAAAATGCACAGTGGAACAGCAATGATCAAAAGCATTAGAATGAATACTTTGACCGGATTTCTTAACAGCTTTTTCATATGGTGTAAAGTTAGCTATTTTTACAGGGTGAAGATCAAGCTTGGATATATCTGTGGCACGCAATCCTGGGGAGGATTAGAAATGAACCAATTCAGAAATGCGCTCTGGATGAAAGAAAGGGGTCATTCTGTGGTGATGTTCTGTCAAAAGAACAGTCCAGTTGAAAATGCCTGCCTCGAGAACGGAATTGATGTGATCACCATTCAAAAACACAAGAAGTATTTTGATTTTAAAAATGGGAAAATACTCGCCAAGCTGATTACAAAAAATGAAGTAACTCACCTTATCGTTCGCGCCACCTATGACATGAGCCTAACGGCAATTGCCAAGCGCAAACTTGGTAAAAAACTTCATCTTTCTTACTTCATGGAAATGCAGCTGGGTGTTAAAAAGACGAACTTTTTGCATACACTTCGTTTCCGAAACTTTGATCTCTGGTCTTGTCCATTGCCTTGGTTGGCTGAGCAAACACGGAAGATGACACGTTTTCCTCATGATCGCATCGTTGTGATCCCTTCAGGTTTGGATCTATCACAGTTCTCTTCGCCTATGGATAGAATTGAGGCAAGAAAGATCATGGAGCTTCCGGAACAAGGGCTTATGTTTGGTTTGATCGGTCGATTTGATCCACATAAAGGTCAGGTTTTATTGCTGGAAGCAATGCATTTATGCAAATCGAAAGATTTTTCAGTCGTATTGCTAGGAGAACCTACCAAAAATGAAGGGACAGCATACTATGACCAGATGCTGAAGCTCATCGAAGAAGGTCAATTGCAGGACCGAGTATTTGTTCGTCCTTTCAGAAAGGATACAGAACCTTTTTACAAAGCGATCGACTGGTTTGTTATGGCATCGAGAGCTGAGACATTCGGTATGGTGACCATCGAAGCAATGGCTTGCGGAACACCAACACTGGGAAGCAATGCCGGTGGAACACCTGAGATCCTGAACCTAGGAAAATACGGTGTGCTGTTTGAACCCATGAATGCAACTGATCTTGCTCTAAAGATCGATCAGATCGTCGAAGAAAAAATCTCGATCGACCCTGCATCGCTGAAAGAAGAAGTTAAGCTCTACGATCATAATGCTGTGTGTGAACAGGTAGAAAGAACCCTTGGATTGATCGGTCACAATTAACTCTGAAAAATTCCGTTATTTTAGCACTTCAGCGAAATGGCAGTAAATCTATATTCGAACAAACAAAAGTGGAAGATCGCATTGATGCTTCTGGCTTTTCTTATGGTTGCTGCTTTCCTGTTTGTTTCGAATACAATTGTGTCAAAAGTAGGTGAACGCGAAAAAGAACGTGCTCGTCAATGGGCGGATGCGATCAAGAAGAAGCTGGAGCTGGTACAATTGACCAATCGAACCTTTTCGCAGCTGAGAGATAAGGAACGAAAAGAAATGACCTTGTGGATCGATGCAACGAAGGAGGTCTCTAAAGCAAGTCCACTGGATGTTGATCCCAATCTTGACTTTCCGTTCAAGATTATCGGCGACAACAAAGATATTCCAGTGATCCTATTAGACGATGAAGATCAGGTGTCCGGATTTATCAACCTGGACATGGACACTGCGAGTTTTCATGTACAGCATGGAAGTCTCAACAACAAGGATTTCAATGCATTATTGAATGATTCCCTGGTTAAACTAGCTCATTCCTGGGAAAAGAACAATCCACCATTTTCAGTTGAGGTCTTTGAAGATTTCTTCATGACGTATTACTACAATGACTCAAAAGAGATCGTTCGTCTTGAAGCTGAGAGGGATTCACTTTTGAATGCCTTTAATCGAGAATTGATCGACAATAAAGGATTGGTACCGGTATTACTGATCGATGCAAAGGACAGCTCGGTCATTGGAAGTAACTTAGACAAAAAAGAAGTAGGAGAAAAATCACTTCGGGCAACTATTGCCAGACTTGCGGCCGAAAATGAACCGTTGATCATCGACTTCCAGGATGGACAAAAGAACTTGCTGTACTATGATGATAGTCCTGAATTGAAACAGCTCCAATATTTCCCATACATCCAGTTTATTATCATTGGCCTTTTCGTACTCATCGCCTACCTCATCTTTAGTACCTTCCGTAAGGCAGAACAAAATCAGGTATGGGCAGGTATGGCGAAAGAAACTGCTCACCAGCTTGGAACTCCTTTATCGTCGCTCATGGCCTGGATCCAGTTACTGGAAGCTCAAGAGATCGATCCTATGATCCCAAGAGAGATGCAAAAGGATGTTGAACGCCTTGAGAAAGTAACTGACCGCTTTTCCAAGATCGGATCAGGAGGAAAACTGGAAGAGCTGGATCTGGTATCAACTACTCAAGGTGTTGTCGATTATCTCAAACTACGTGTTTCTGACAAAGTACATTTTGTATTTGAGGCCAAAGAACCGCTGATGGTCAGACATAACGAATCACTTATGGAATGGGTGATCGAAAATATTTGTAAAAATGCCGTTGACGCCATGGAAGGAAATGGAACCCTGACGGTGACAGTTCATAGTAGTCCGGAATGGGCACATATCGACATCAAAGACACTGGAAAAGGAATTCCTGCCAATAAGCTGAAGACCATTTTTGAGCCAGGGTATACTACTAAACAACGTGGTTGGGGACTCGGACTTTCTCTCGTAAAACGAATCATCAAAGAATACCACAAAGGAAAGGTCTTTGTTCTCGAATCTCAGGTGGATGTAGGAACAACCTTCAGGATCTCGATACCGTTGTAGAGCAGCAAACAATAAGAATAGCTATTCTTAAAATCATTCATTGCTTTACAGCAATTTCAATAATAGTAGTATCGTAGAATTGCACTAAATCTGAAATGTAATATAGCATGTTCTCTCTGTGATATTTTAAGATGATTGTATCGTTATTCAAAACATTGAAGTTAAAATCTGTCTCTTGAAACAAATGCCATCTTTTCCCGTACTTGTCCAATATCGGATTTTGAGATCCAATATTTATGTAAAAGTTCGGAATATTTGAAGCTTTTGACTGATATTTTGTAAACGAAAATAAATTCCCGTAGTTCGAAAACTTCAATGAGTCTGAATCATCTAAAGTGTTATAAATGTGGTCAATGGTCATTTCGTAGAGAAAAGATCCATTATTGATGTCATAGACTTTATACGTTCCTGAAATAAACTCCCATTTATTTAGCTCATTTTCATCAGTTAATGGAACTTTATCTTTGGTACAGCTGTAGAATCCAAGGCAAATTAACCCGCAAAGTAATAATCGTAAAACCTTGGTTTTTTTCATAGTTATGTCTTTAAAAAAGAGCCAGTATTAAAAGTTACTTTCAACTTATCACTTTCTACTTTTTAATTCAGTCCCATGTTCTGCAGATCGACCATACGCATCGCGATGAACGATTTTACGACCTTCTCACCAATCCCAGGAACTTCAACATGGATCAAATACACACCTGATGCGATCGGGATATTCTCATGGTTCGTCAATGTCCAGTCTTGATACGTGATCGGGCTGTCTTTTTTGAATTGCTTCACAAGTTTCCCTTGCATATCATAGATGCGGATCGTGCACTTTTCTGGAAGGTTTATGATCTTGATCCTACTATCAAGTTTGTTGTTCTCATATTCTGAATAGGCAGCATACGGATTCGGAACCACATTGATCATATCCAGTGCTTCTGCCAAAGCATCGGCACGATCGGTCTGCGTAGCAATTTCATCCATACTCCATGAATACATTGGTAAACCGCCATTCTCATTCGTGACAACCAGATTCTTATACTCCTTATTTATTCGAAGCTTGATCGTTACATCCGTTGATAAATGAGCCTGTCCGCTGGTCAATAAAGGATATGCGATCCACGATAAACTTCCATAGAATTCGCGTTTCGAAGCAGAGTTATTTGCTTCTACTTCCAACATTTTCTGATAGGCAAAATTCCCTGAATTGTTTTCTGCAACGGATGGGTCATAATATGGAAAATCAAATCCTTGAGAATAATTGTTGATGGTTTTCTG
>SBFR01000200.1 GCA_006227105.1 Bacteroidota bacterium | reverse complement strand
ACCGGAACATCTGATTCAAACGCATGTTTACAGATTCTATTGATCCTCTCAACCACCTCATTATATTCTTTCGATTCTGATTCTGTCAACGACTCGATTCCAGCATTAGCAGCTTCCAGAATTCCAAATCTTGATATCCCTGTGACTTTAAAAACGGCAAATGGAATTGCCGGATTATTTTTACCCGCCTCGATGGTTTTGATGATCTCATTGGTAGTGGCCTCAAAGTCCTCCGCCGAAGTTTTTCCTTCTACTGAATAATCAAGGATGGTTCCAATATTAAAATCATTCAAATGCTGAATTGTAGAAGCGCAATCTAAAATGGATTCACCTCCGCAAAATTGCTTGAAAATGGTTTTTTTAATTATTCCATTAATTGGCAAATGAGTAGCAAATGCAACTTTAACGCCCAGTTTCCCGAATTTTACCATTGATTTACTGGCCACAACCTTAAAGAGCCAGTAAGCTCTATTTAGATCTTTGTCGGACTTACTTTGAAATGCTATTTCGGTGTTTTCAAATGAAATCATAGTGCTAAATTAATTTCTTTTCTTTCACTACGTTTCACTACCTTACATGTTTGTCTATTTTTGTTTATCACTTTCTTGGAAACCTGATGAAAAAGCTATCTTATAAACAAACACCTATTGAGATTGGACCAATTGTCTCTGGGAGTTTTGAGCAGTATTTGAATGAAAACTTCCCAAATTCAAAAAAGGTGGTGATCGTAGACGAGAATACCCATGATTTTTGTTTAGAATTTATGATCACTTCCTTTCCTGAGCTGGCTGATGCTGAGATCATGCTGATCCCGAACGGTGAAGAGAATAAAGTCCTGGAAGTTTGCTATCAGATCTGGGAGGCCCTTCGGGAATACGAAATAACCCGAAATGACGTCGTTATCAACCTAGGAGGTGGTGTTATAACTGATATGGGTGGATTCATTGCTTCTGTCTTTAAAAGGGGAGTACCATTTATTAATGTTCCTACTTCCTTGCTGGGTATGGTTGATGCTTCAATAGGCGGAAAAACAGGAATAGACATGGGAGGTTATAAAAATTTGCTAGGGACTTTTACAGATCCCAAAAGTATCTATGTAGACATCTCTTTTTTGAATTCACTTCCTGAAGAAGAATTATGGAATGGTTATGCAGAAATGTTGAAGCACGCATTGATAAGCAGCCGAACACATTGGTCTGAGTTGGTCAAGGTTGTTGATGTTGAAGATCTCCTGAATGAAGAATTGATAATGACCTCGATGGAGGTCAAAATAAATTTGGTAGAGAAAGATCCTTATGAGAAGAATAGCAGAAAGCTTTTAAATTTCGGCCATACAATTGGTCATTCAATCGAAGGGTACCTATTGGATAAATCTCCAATTGGACATGGTCATGCAGTTGCAATAGGGTTGTGGCTTGAATCGTTTATTTCTCATAAACGAAATGTGCTAAGCACGGAGGATTTTAGAGCTATTGAAAAAACAATTCTTGAAAAATTCAATATGGTGTATCTTGATCCTGATCATTACAACGAGTTAATCCAATTCGCCAGAAATGATAAAAAGAACAATGAAGGTTCCATAAAAGGAATTTTGATCAGGTCGATAGGGGAATGCGAAATTGATACCGTTTTTGAAGAAGCGGAGCTCGTGAGTAGCTTTAACTATATGAATGGCAAACTTTCATTGCTGAATTAGATTACCTGTTTCTTGTAATCAATCGATTGGCCAATATCCCCATAGGGATGTACGCAAAGATCAAATCTGTTAGTTCGAACCACAAAGGTGCGGCCAAACTTAGTACCATGATCAATCCTCCCAGGAAATTGAAGATTGAAATCCCGATCGCGAATTTAAATTTATTGTTCGCAGCAAGGATTGAAACAATCAATGCTCCTACAAATGTGCCGATGGCATGAGCAAGAAAGGGCATGATAAAATGTTTGGCTTCGAAAAGGTGAATTGAAGCATTAAGCCCTTCCATTGTGGTAACATCAGCTCCTTCGGGTGGAGGAATAATTGAACCTGAAATTGTAACGATTGCCATGTTTACCGCACCTCCTGCAAAAAGAGCTACAATTACTGCGAGAATATTTTTAATGATCGGATTCATGACGTTGATTCAATTAATTTCTTAAAATTAAAACTAAGAAAAATTTACATCTGAAAGAGATAAAAAAAATCCCTCCAATTGGAGGGATTCAGCTTTATTTGATGATATTCATTTCGTTGACCAAGTGAGTCGCGCCGTAGCACTTGTCGACCAACCAAAGAACATATCGAATGTCACAAACGATTGTACGTTGGATATTTGGTTCAAAATAGATGTCTCCTGACATTGCCTCCCAGTTTCCGTCAAAAGCAGTTCCGATCAGCTGACCTTTTGCGTTGATCACCGGTGAACCCGAGTTACCTCCAGTGATATCATTGTTTGTTAGGAAGTTAACCACGAGGTCTCCGTTTTTATCTGCATATTGACCGTAATCTTTTTTCTGATAAAGTTCTTTGATTCTCGCGTCAACCACAAATTCTGGATTTGATGGATCTTCTTTTTGCATTACACCTTCCAAAGTGGTTGTATAATGATAGGTAACTCCATCCTTCGGATCATATGGTAAAACATTTCCATAGGTTAATCGCATAGTAGAGTTTGCATTGGGATAGAAGATCTTGTTAGGCTGCATTTCTCTAACTCCTTTTACAAACAGTCTGTTTCCACGAGTCAATTTTTCTCCTGCTTCTTTTACAGCATCAGTTGATGTAGCTAGATTGTATGCATCATCAAGGTCTTTGATCAATTTGAACAAACCATCGTTTTCTAAAATTGAGAAATCATTTTTTGCAATGAATTCTTCGAATCTTTTTGCATCTGTGAAAACAGAGTGATTCTTGATGTCCTGAATATATCCGCTTACTCCTTTAGCGCCAATTTCCTTAGTAAGACTTCCTTGCTGATCAGCAGGAACATCTCTTATGTACATTGCAAGTACAGCCTCAAGCGTTTCAATTTCAATGTTCATGTTTCTTTCCTTGAATAGCTCTTCAGCTCTTCCGGCAGCCATTCCACGAAGCATTTTTGCACGATTCTCATTTCCCGCAGTTTCAGAATCAGCTGCTAACTTATACAAATAGGCAATAAGGTTGATATCTACCTGACGAACAAACTCTGATTGGTATACCTTGATATAAACAATATTATTTGTTGCTTCGAACGAGTTTTTAATATCCGTCAAAACATTGTCGTATTCAGCCTTTCCTTTTGCATACTCTAAAAACTGGCTTTCAAGTACTCTCTTCTTATCAGCGACCTTATTGGCTTTTAACTGAGCAGTTTGTCCAATGAAGTATTTCCAGTAATTCGCTACTTGAGCATACTTCGATGAATAGTTCAAGCGAACCGAAACATCCTGATCCATGTACTTTTTCATGATCTCCAGTTTCTTCGCACGAACATCAACAATTTTAGGTTGTTCAATTGCGATTGCCTGCTCAACACCGAATGAGGTAAGGTATCTGTTTGTTCTTCCAGGGAACCCCATTACCATTGCATAGTCGTTTTCTTTTACTCCTTTAATAGAAACAGGAAGAGAGTGCTTTGGAGTGTAAGGGATGTTTGTCTCAGCATAGTCCGCTGGCTTGTTATCTGTTCCAGAATAAATTCTGAACATTGAGAAATCCGCTGTGTGTCTTGGCCACATCCAGTTATCGGTGTCTCCACCAAATTTACCTGCAGATTGTGGTGGTGTACCTACAAGGCGAACATCTTTGAATGTTTCTTTCACGAATAGATAGAATTCATTTCCATCGTAAAAATCACGAACGAATGCTTCGTAATGAGTACCATTTACAGCGTCTTTTTCAAGAATAGCAGAGATCTCTCTGATCTTCGCATTGCGCTGTTCTGTAGTCATGTCTGATTTCAATTCCTTCGCAATCGTTTCAGTAACATCTTCCATACGGATCATGAATGTTGCTGTCAAACCTGGAACTGCGATTTCATCCTTATTCGACTTTGCCCAAAATCCATTGTCCAAGTAATTGTGCTCTGGAGTTGAAGTGCCTGCAATTGCATCGTATCCACAGTGATGGTTTGTTAATACTAAACCTTGTCCTGAGATAACTTCTCCAGTACAAAATCCACCGAAAGAGATCACGGCGTCTTTTAAAGAGGATTTATTGATCGAATAAAGCTGTTCTTTGCTCAACTTTAATCCATGTTTTTTCATGTCCTTATAGTTTCTGCCTAACATGAACGGCAGCCACATTCCTTCATCTGCTCTTACAAATCCACTAAAAAGGATCACTGCAGATAAAAAGCTTACTTTGAAAATTTTCATTGTTCTTTTTTTGGTTTATTTTGAAGCGACGTAAAAATACGTACTATTTCCTTCAGGAGAATCACCGTTCAACGAGTAAAATCTATCGTTTATCTAAAAATCAATTCATCCGAGAATAACCAGGTGTCACTCCCTGCACCTAGGTGCCATTCCGGACATTTACCAAAATTACGAGCGGTAACGCGAATTTTCTTGACATTAATCGGTGAATCGAATTTTACAGTAAAGTCCTGATTAGTTGGGCCTACATAATCAGTGAATGCAGGTATTTTAATGTTTTGATCCACTTTCTTGAACGTTGTTCCATCTTCTGAAATTTCCACGAGAACCTCGGAAGGGTAGAAGATCCATGATTTCATATCCTGCAAACAACTGATTCCTACTTCTTTTATGACTCTAGCGTCACTAAAGGTGACCTCAGAAACAAGGTCCTGAGCCCAGAACCCCTGATAATCTCCAGTTCTAAATTCATTACCTCCTTCAACACCGTCAATCAATGCATTAGGCCCAGATGACGCATATTGGTGGTCATACTTTGATTTAAGGTCTAAGGTCACATTTTTATCCCTTTGAATGAATTCGGTTGAAACCCAAGGGCTATTATATAGATATAAACCAGGCATTGCTCCTTTTTCAGGAATAATGGTGTTTCTTCTGCTGATCTCTATTTTACAACTTTCATGAATGGTAAAAGGTGCTTTGTATTCATAAATCTGAGCCGTATCTGTCGAGAATCGGTAAAAGAGATTAACTTGTTCATTGTTCAGGGATGGATGTGCGCCAAGCTTGACCAAAATAGAATCGTCGAAAATCCGCGTGTCATTTTTTATAAAAGGAATTGGGACTTTAACTTCTTGAACGCTTTCTATGGAGTGACATGTGCTCTTGAATGGGAAATAGTCGACTGGATTTGGACCCATGGTTATCTCCCAGTTTCCACCATCCATGATGGTTCCATGATTGATCTGAGTAGATAGTTGTTTTTGTCCGTTAATAGAAAAGGATTGAATGTATTTATTTTTAGAAGAGTTGTTTTTTACCTTGATTGTGAGATCTTTACCATTTTCGAATTGAATCTTTGCTTCATTCATAAGTGGTCGGCCAATGTCGTACCAAGAGTGCCCCGGCGTGACTTGGTAAATCCCTAATGCACTCAAGATGTACCATGAGGACATTTGTCCGCAATCTTCATTTCCGGATAATCCATCCGGAAGAACAGAATACATTTCTTTAAAGATCCTATCGATGTAATATTGAGTTTTTTCCGGGTGATTGGTATAGTTGTAAAGGTAGGCCATATGATGGGAAGGTTCATTTCCGTGGGCGTATTGTCCGATAAGTCCGGTAATATCCACCTGATGTCTTCCAGACAGTTCCATTTCGGTAGTAAACAAACGGTCGAGCCAGTTTTCGAGGGAATCTTTCCCACCCATTAATTTTGTTAAAACATCAATCGCATGAGGAGCATATAATGAGTATTGATAGCTATTTGCTTCTGTATAGTTGAAATTGACTTCAGTTGGATCGAAAGGTGAATACCACATAGCACCTCTTCTGGCCCTCATAAATTTGGTTTCAGGATCGTAAAGATTGATGAAATTTAATGAGCTTTTATAATACTTCTGATAGATATCCATTTTCCCAAAAGATGTTGCCATTTGGGCGATACAGAAGTCATCATAGGAATATTCAAGTGTTTTTGAAACAGATTCAGGTTCGTCGCCTGATCCAATAAATCCCTGAGTCCTGAATACTTTTTTACCTAATTCATCGTGTTCTGAAGTAGTGACCATTGCAGCCAAAGCCTTTTCTCCATCAAACCCTCGAATATTCTTAAGCCAAGCGTCAGCAATAACTGAAGCGCTATGATAACCGATCATACAATCAGTTTCATTCCCTGCTAGTTCCCAAACCGGCAGATCGCCACTTTGTTCAAATTGCCTCAAGAAGGTGTTGATGAATTGATTGGTTCTGTTTTGTTGTATCAATGTGTAAAGTGGATGAGTAGCTCGGTAAGTGTCCCACAAAGAAAAAACCGTGTATTGAGGGGAGTCGTTAGCGATCTTGTGAATCTTATCATCGCGTCCACGGTATCTTCCGTCAACATCACTAAATAGATTTGGCTGAAGAAATGAATGATACAATGAAGTGTAGAAAATGATCATTGTATTCAGCTCTGTAGCTTTAAAATCGATTACCCCTAATTCTTTATCCCATTTTTTTACAGTTTGCGATCTCAAGTAATTGAAGTCCCAGTCCGTTATTTCTGATTTTAAATTATTCTTGGCGCCATCAATGTCTACAGCAGACATTCCTATTTTTATTTTGATCTGTTCAGTGTCCTCCTGAAAAGTCAAAAGGAGCTTATGCTGACCGTTTTTAGTGAAAAGATTGGACTTTTGAAATGGGGTAGATGTCTCAAGATGAAAATAGAAACGTTGATTTGTTGCCCAGGCATGGGAAATTCTTGAACCTGAAACTGATCGTTTATCTTTTCCAACAATAATTGAATGATCCAATAATTTGTCTCTGTGATCAAGATCAATCAGGATGAATTTTTTGCCCTTTTCTTTCAAGAAAGTGTATTCGTGCATTCCGGCCCTTTCCGTTACCGTCATTCTGCAGAGGATTTCCTGATCCAAAAGCTTTACTTCATAAAATCCTGGTGAGGCATTTTCTTGTTCATGTGAAAATCGATCTCCATAGCCTTTTTGAGGATTCAAATAACCGGGTTCGATCTTTGGAGTTCCGTGTTGAGGAACAATTAGTAAATCACAATAATCAGGAACTCCAGTTCCGCTTAAATGGGTATGACTGAAGCCATAAATAATAGAATCTGAATAATGATATCCAGAGCATCCGTCCCAACCGTCGTGTCTCGTATCTGGACTTAACTGCATCATTCCAAAAGGGGCAGCAGCACCTGGGTAAGTGTGGCCATGACCGCCAGTTCCAATAAAAGGGTCAACATAAAGGCTCTTGGAAGTGAAGAATTCGTCGCTATTGATCTGATTATCGATGTAGTTCTTTCGAATGTCTTGGGACTTTCGGAGATCGTTTACCGATTTATTTTGCCCGTATATCGAAAACGTTGATAGGAAGATAACTGCAATGGTGAATCGCATGTTAGATCAGTTTATCTAATTGTGAAAATATGAGAGATGCCGCACCTAATACCGCTGCATTGCTATCGTGAAGCGAAGAAATACGGATCTCAACTTTATTTTTGTAGATGACAAGCATATTTTCTTCCATGTAGACTTTTACTTTTGACGCAAAATCAGGTCCGCTTTGGGCAATTCCACCAAATAAGACATACGCCTTAGGACTTGAAAAACATGCATAATCAGCGAGTGCACTTCCTAAAATTTTAGCGGTGTAATCAATGATCTCAGATGCAAAAAGGTCTCCCTTTAGAGATGCGTCAAAAACATCTTTTGCGGTGGGATTTTCGAGTTGAACAATGGAGGACAATGCCTTGTTGTCTGAATCAAGGAGCGCTATGCTTCTTACAACCCCAGTTGAGGACGCATACGTTTCCAGACAACCTTTTCTTTTGCATCCACAAGGTCTACCATCCGGAATGACTCTAATATGTCCGTATTCTCCGGCAAAACCATCATGGCCATATACAAGCCTACCGTCAACAATTACTCCGGAGCCCACTCCAGTACCTAGAGTTATAGTAACAAAATCTTTGAGGTCTCTTGCGTTCCCGAAAATCATTTCGCCCATTGCAGCTGCATTAGCGTCGTTGGTAAGAAGTGTAGGTTTATGAAATTTCTCACGAAACATTGCTGCGAGAGGAATGATCCCCTGCCATTTTAAATTCGGTGCAAACTCAATTGTTCCATTAAAATAATTACCATTTGGAGCACCTATTCCAATACCAATGATCAAATGAAGGTGGTGTTGGATCTGCGGATCGCTAAATACATAATTAACGAGATCGGAAGCTTCAGGGAAATTGGAGGTTGGCACATCATTTTCATAAATGATCTTACCTTCCTTTGTTACAATTCCGTATTCAGTGGATGTTCCGCCAATGTCAATACCAAGGCTGTAATGTGTGCTCATAAAAAGTTAACCTTTTAAGTTCCAGTCGTTAAGGAATTCTGTTAAAAATTCCTCCATGTACTTGTGTCGATGTTCTCCGATTTTCCTTGCTGTAGGAGTGCTTAACCGATTTTTTAAAAGTAATAATTTTTCGTAGAAATGATTTATGGTATGGCTTTTTGAGTTGGCGTATTGTTCAAAATTGTCGTGAAATTCAGAGGAAATCGAAGGATCATAAATGGGTCTGTTTTTATGGCCTCCATATGCAAAAGCCCGGGCTATTCCGATTGCTCCAATAGCGTCAAGTCGATCAGCATCCCTTACAATATTGAGCTCTATTGATCCTACAGAGTCGTCTTGACCGGCTCCTTTAAAAGAAACCGCGTCAACAATAGCAATTATTTTTTCTATTCGATCATTTGGATAATCAATAGATTCAAGGATTTCTTTTGAAGCTCTACCGTTGTCGTTTAAGATACCTCCGTTCAATTTATGATCGGAAATGTCATGAAGTAAAGCTGCTATTTCTACAATTTCCCGATCACCGCCTTCGTTTTCTTGAAGAAATAGAGCCATGTTTCTAACTCGATCAATATGATGCCAGTCATGGCCCGTTGGGTCATCTGCAAAATGACCTTTAACGATGGTTTCTATTTTTTTTGAAAAATTCAATTTTTCGAATCTACCAGTTCAAAGATCACGATCCTTCCGTTCGGTATAGTAGCATAAAGGTACTTGTCGTCTGAGGTCATAGAGAAAAAGTTCCCATGAGCAAACGGAATCCATTCTCGTCCCATATCAAAGGAAATATCAATTCCATTAGTTCCACAGGCGTACAGGACATCACCATTGTGATGTACGCAAGACCTGTAACCACGGGGTTGCTTTTCTGCATTGATCCAGAATTCACCTCCGTCATCCGTGAAAAATGCTGTATTCAGATTTAGGTCTGGATTGGCAAAATCTCCTCCGACAATAACTCCATTCAGTGAATCCTTCATAAAAATGGAAAATGCTCCACTTGTGAGACTGGTCAGATAGGGAAGGGATGTTTGTTTCCAGGTTTGGCCTTTATCATGGGTCATAAAAAATCTACTTTTTTTACCTCCACTCACAAAAACAAAGGTAGAATCATTGAGTACCTGAACATTTGTGCCACTTGCCGCAAATCCAGCTTCTCCTTCCATTGCTTCGATCTTCCCTTCACAAGCATGCCATGTCTGACCTCCGTCTTCGCTAAAAGAAAGCGTAAAAATGTTCTTTCTCGGGTCTCCCATTACAAAGCCGGTTTTTCCTTTAAAGTCAATTCCGTCAAGAAAAACAGAGTGCCAGATGTTTCCACTTGGGATAACGTAATCAAGAAATTGGGTATTGTCCAGAATTGCCAGTACCCCATAAGAGCCGCTTTGCATTCCTATTAGTGTGTCCCCGACGATCTCCAGATCACGCATTTCCTCAAACTTTTTATTCTCCATTAAATTCACGGATAATCCAGATTGAAGGTCAATTCTATAAAGGCTTCCATTGGAATTAGCAGCATACAGAAATCCATCCTTTACCTTAATGCTCCTTGAGTAGCATTTATCAGTGGTGTACTGGATCGTATCTGCAGTTTTATTCTTTCTGGTATACTTGTTTTCCTGAGCATTCAGAACGTTTAAAGTCAGTAATGACAGACTAACGATTAGCCAATTGTTCAAATTTCTCATACTGTTTTTGTCTTAGTTTATCCATGTCTGTCGGGACATCCCTTTTCCATCTTTTGTGTGACCAGATCCATTGTTCCGGTTTTTCAATAATCGCTGTCTCTAACATTTTAATGTGTTCTTCAGTAATCTCTCCCCATTTGGTTTTTATGGGATCATCACATATCAATTTTAGTTCCATTTCATAGTGTCCACGTTTTACTTTTCGGATTATGAATCCAACGACAGCCATGTTGTACTTGATCGCCATGTATTCAGGGCCATATAGGATAGCCGATTGCTGATTCAAGAAATTCATCCAATAGCTTTTGTGGGAGTCCCCAGGAGATTGATCTGCAAGGGTTAGAATTGCAATTGGCTCATCTGATTCCTCGATAGCTTCTTTGAAATTCCCTGAATGAATCACCTTCATTCCAAATCGCTGACGCAAAGAATTTATCTTTTTATCCCAGAATTTGCTGCTCATTGGCATTCCTATACCATACGCTTTGTGAGGGAACAAAAAGGATTGTGAGGTGATCAGCCATTCCCAATTGTTGTAATGACCTGAAACGAGAATTACGCTTTTGTTTTTTGCGTACAATTCTTGCATTAGTTCAGGGTTCTTCACAGTGAACCTTCTATTCAATTCACGTTTTGAAATACTAAGGTTTTTAATTCCTTCAATTAAAATATCCGAAAAGTGTCTGTAAAATCTTCTTTTTAATTTAAGAATTTCAGCAGGTGTTAATCCTGGGAATGATCTTTTCAAATTACCCTCGATGACCTTTTTTCGGTATGGAAAAACAGTAATAAGGATCAAATAAAACAAGTCTGCCAATAAGTAAGAAAATCCCAGTGGCAAGTAGGAGAGAGGCAAAACAAATATGTAAAATACAAGAGCTGCCATATCAATATTTATCCTTCCACAATTGTTTGATGATGTCTTCGATTTCTTTTTCTTTCTTGCTGCTTCCCGGTTGATAGAATTTCATGGAAGAAATTGCTTCCGGCATAAATTCCTGATAGGCGAAATTTCCTGGATGATCGTGAGAGTATAAATAGCCTTCGCCATACCCAAGTTCTTTCATAAGTGCTGTCGGAGCGTTTCGGAGCGGCAATGGAACTGGTAGATTGCCACTTTTCCGAACTTCAGCCTGTGCATTATTTATAGCCATATAAGCGCCGTTCCCTTTTGGAGAAGAGGCCAGATAAATTGTGCATTGTGCCAGAATAATACGAGATTCGGGCCATCCGATCACTTGTACAGCTTGGAAACAATTGTTTGCCATCAGCAATGCGTTAGGATTTGCCAGGCCTATGTCTTCAGAAGCTGAAATGATCAATCTTCTCGCAATGAACTTAGGGTCTTCTCCTCCTTCTACCATTCTTGCAAGCCAGTAAACGGCAGCATTGGGGTCACTTCCACGAATACTTTTAATAAATGCTGAGATAATGTCGTAATGCTGCTCACCGTCCTTATCATACATTGCAAGACTTTGCTGGGCAGTCTCCTGAACGATCTTATTATTGATTGTTATTTCATTTTGGGTCCCGAATGTCCCTATTATGATCTCAAAAACATTTAATAATTTCCGAGCATCACCACCTGATATGGCTAAAAGTCCATCCGTTTCCTCCAGTCTGATGTTCTTTTGTTTCAAGAAAGCATCTTCGCTTATCGCTTTGTTCAATAAATGAAGAAGGTCGTCTTTTGTGTGATGTCTTAATGTGTATACTTGGCACCTCGAAAGCAAAGCAGAAATAACTTCGAAGGAAGGGTTCTCAGTTGTAGCTCCGATCAGGGTAATAATACCTTTCTCGACAGCTGCCAATAAAGAGTCTTGCTGTGATTTTGAAAAACGATGAATTTCATCAATAAACAAGATCGCTCCGCTTTGAGTAAACATACCACCTTGTTCAACTCTTTGAATGATCTCCCTCACGTCTTTGACACCAGATGAGATGGCTGAAAGTGTGTAAAAAGGTCTTTTGAGTTGAGTTGCAATAAGATTGGCAAGGGTAGTTTTTCCAACACCCGGAGGTCCCCAGAAGATCATGGAGGGGATCATCCCTGAATCAAGTGCTCTTCGTAAGGGGGCATTTTTTTCAAGCAGGTGTTCTTGACCGATATACTCGTCTAGATTTTTTGGACGCATCCTTTCTGCAAGTGGTACCTGAAAACTCATGCTCAATTTATTATATCCCAAAAATAAATTGATTTAAAGGGCAAATGAACCTTGTCTGAAAGGAGTTATTAACGAAGAACTTAACGATGCTAGAGTTTGTCTCCTGAAAGACTGTGCGTATATCCAGAATTTCCTAATAATGGTTCGCAGACATTTTCATCATGCGAAAAGCCAATGTGGCTTTCATTGATATTACCTACTTTTTTATTGCACAGGGTGAGGACCCCATTTTTATCCACTCCAAGCGTTTTATCGGTGCCGTCAACCCAGCTCACCCGTATTTCCCCTTTGCTTCCATAATCGATTGAACCGCTGTAAAAAATTGAGGTGTCGATCAGTGTTCCACCTTGAAAATAATGGTAAGAATAAGTGAAGGTATAATCTCCAATATATTTATTTCGACGGTCAAACAACTTCTTCTTACATCCCGGAAGTACAAATAAAAAAGCAGCTAAAATAAGTAGGACAAAATGAGTTCTTTTCATTTCGGATGATTGTCAATTATCGTTTGGATTGATCGGAAAATTAGAAATAGTTTTAAAGCGCTTCCCTTGTTTCGATAGAAAAGATTTCCACAAATCATCATCGGTGGTTCTCATGATTTCTCCATTAGAAATGTTCTCTGCAACGATCCACGAGTTTTCTTTGATCTCACTTTTTAACTGATCTTTAGACCATCCAGAATATCCAAGAAAGAATCTAGCCTTAGTGGCACCGATAATGGGGTCTTTTTTAATTTCTTCGAGAAGATAATCGTATCGACCTCCAAAAAATAAACCTTCACGAATTTCAAGTGAATCTTTCAGGTCGCTATAGGTGTGGATAAAAAATAAATTTTGAGTATCCACAGGGCCGCCAATGCTTATTCTTGCCTTAATATCAGGAAAGGTTGCCTCTAATTGATGTAAATCAATATCTACATAGTTATTGAGTACTAGTCCGAAACTTCCTTCTTCATCATGGTTGCAAAGAAGGATCACTGATCTTCTGAAATAATCTTCATCAAGAAATGGATCACTGATCAGAATTTTTCCTGCCTTCGGTGATTTTGCACTTGTAAAAGAAAGATCAATTGAACTCAAAGTCGATTTATTTGATTTTTAATCCGTTTTTCAGAAACTTAAGGAATTCAGTGAATTGTTTTCTTGAAGTGAATATCCTTGAAAATTCACGAAAAGTAGAGATGTTTCTTTCTCGCGTTGCATTTGGGTCGATCGTTTGATGTTCTGTGGGAGAATCATTTTTTACAGCTGGTTCAACAGAATTACCTTCAAGATCATCCATGATCTGATACAAATGGTTTTCTTGTTTTGAAAGTTGATCGGCACGTTCAAAATTATCCTGCGCCTGTTTTTTATACCCCAGCTTTTCTTGCAGTAGCCCAAGGTTATTGTACGAAACTGCGTCGTCAGGATCAAGCTCCAGTGCTTTTTCATAATCTTCAATAGCACCTTCAGTATCCCCGAAGAAATCTTTGGCATAAGCTCTGGCTGCATATCTGAAACTGTATGAGGGTTGCATTTCCAAGGCCATTTCAAAATCATCCAGTGATTTCTCCTTTAATTTCAAATGCAGAAAAGCCACACCTCTATCGGAGTAGATATCCGGATGCTCAGGATTTTCGATTAAAGCCTTATCAAAAAAGGAAATTGATTCTTCATATTTTTGATCGCGCAATAATTCGTGTGCTTTTTCGTGCAATTTGTTGGCAAACATTTTATTTTCGCTTTGTATGGATAAAAATACTGACTTTCCGCAATACCGAATGATCTCCAATGGTAAAGCATACTATGAAATTATAAACAATGAAGAATTCACAGAAGTTCAACTCATAGGGAAAAAAAAGTGGATTCATCAAGTGAAAGCTGTACAGTATCCTGAAAAATTGAGGATCATGGATATGCTGCGTTGCGAAGCTCCTTTTTGTGAGATCAGTAAAATAGAATTTGAAAAAGCAAAAAATACCTAATGAAAGTCGTAACTGTATTCATCCCATTTCTTTTGGTTTTTCTTTTCGCTTGTACATTAAATAGTGAACAGGAGGCCGAATTGAATGAAAGCACCCAAAGCTACTTGGCCGCACGGCAAAATGGAGCCATTCTTATGTATGTTTCTAAAACGCATCCAGAAGTCATTCGTTATTATAAATCGTTGGGGGATTCTTCGTTCATAAAAAAGTTTGAATTGAGCCCAAGTGAATTTTCGATCAGTGATGCCAGTATTGAACAAATCAAAAAAAGTGATGACGAGATCCATGTGTTATATACATCTCAATCCGTTGAGCATATGTTCAGTTCTGAAGTGAAGGATACGTTTAAATTTGTGGCTATCAGCACTGACAATGGACAACAGTGGCTTTACATGGATTATTCAGATTATGTTGATAAATCCATTGCGCCTTCCGTGAAAAGGTTGTTATTGGAAAATTGATTTTTCTATCTTTAAGTTGATGAAAACACTTTTTCAGCTACTATTATTTTTTTGCACTCTTTCAGGATTTGCCCAAGGCTGGATGCCTGTTGGAGCAAGGTCAAACTCAATGGGGAATGCGTCCGTTGCATTAACAGATGTTTGGGCTTTTCATCATAATCCAGCTGGATTGTCAGAAATAAACACCCTTCAAGGAGGTATTTCCTACGAAAACAGATTTCTATTAAAAGAATTGCAGTCACAAAGTATGGTTGTGGCCATTCCGCTAAAGAAGGGAGTAATATCCGTTGGTGGGCAATTTTATGGATATCAACTTTACAGATCAACAAGGGCAGGAGTAGGATATTCCATGTTATTGTCAGAAAAACTTTCGATGGGTGTTCAGCTAAGCTATCAAGGGTTACGTTTAACTGAGGCTTACGGTTCAAAAAATGCGGTTACAGCCGAAGTAGGCATAATGGCAGAGCTCACAGATAAATGGTCACTGGGATTCAGTGCTTTTAATGTTGGACGATCCAAACTATCGTCTTATCAAAATGACAGGTTTACAGCTTTAATGCGATTGGGGACGAGATATAAGGTATCAGATAAACTACTCTTTGTTGCAGAAGCAGAGAAAGATCTCGATTATGCGCTAAGGGCCAAAGCGGGTATGGAATATGAGGCCTTGAGAAAATTTTATGTAAGAGCAGGTTTTGCTACGAATCCGATTGAAATTTCTTTTGGCTTCGGTTATAAATGGAAAATGATCCAGCTTGATCTGGGAAGTGCATATCATCAACAATTGGGGTGGTCACCTCATTTTTCTTTGACCTATTCTCCTGAGAATTGATTTGGAGGATCCACATAGCATTTACAGTGTATCTTGTTACTTCAGTTTCATTGTTTGGGCAGGAGAGGTCGGAGATCATTCAACAAAGAATAGAGTTTATTTCTGAACAGCTTGAATCGGAAGATATTGATCTCACAAATGTGATCGAACAGCTCAACTACTATTTTGACAATAAGATCAATTTGAATAATGCTCAATTTGATCAATTGGAAGAATTGAATCTTTTAACTGATGTTCAAATCTATGATCTGTTGTTGCACATAAAACTTTATGGAAAGCTGATTTCGGTATATGAGCTTCAGTCTCTAAAATATTGGGATCTTGAAACGATCAGGCTGGTTATGCCATTTGTGAAAGTGGATGATAAACTGGATAATATTCATATTACTTTCAAAGAAGCTATGAAAGAAGGAAAATTCGAATGGTTCCTTCGATACCAGACTACACCACAAGAAAAGAATGGTTACTCAAATGTTCCTGACAGTATATTGCAATCAAGCAATTCATTTTATTACGGGAATGCCGATCGATATTATTCTAGATTAAGATATTCCTACAAAACGAATATTTCGATTGGTCTGACTGCTGAGAAAGATCCCGGTGAGACCTTCTTCAAAGGAGCAAATAAAAATGGCTTTGACTTTTACTCAGCTCACGCTTTCTTTAAAGGGGGTAAATATGTAAGAGCCGTGGCTTTGGGGGATTATCAGGTGCAAATTGGTCAGGGAGTTAATTTTTGGAGCGGATATGCTTTCGGGAAAACTGCTGATGTGACTAATGTAAAAAAAACAGCTCAACCATTACGTCCATATACATCGGTTGATGAGGCTCGATTCATGAGAGGAGCTGCTGTCGAAACAGGATATAAAAGTTGGTCACTTTTAACCTTTGGAAGTATGAAAAAACTGGATGGTAGTGCTGTACAGGACTCCATATTGGATGATCTGGAATTCATTAGCTCGATCAATCTTTCAGGATTACATAGAACAAATAGTGAGATCAGCCGAAAAAACACTTTGACTGAATATATCGGAGGCGGAAATTTGAAATTTCGTAAACGTGCCTTTTCGGCTGGAGTAGCGGCAGTCTATCAAGGATATGATAAAGTGTTGAGTCGAGACACTTTACCATACAATCAATTTGATTTTAGAGGGGATCAAATGATGTCAATATCAGGTGATTATAATTTGGTTAAACGCAATTTTAATTTCTTCGGAGAATCATCTTTTTCGACGTACAATAAAGTTTGGGCTCATTTGCACGGTGTTCTGTTTTCAATGGATTCGAGAGCTTCGTTTGCCTTGGTCTATCGCAATTACGACAGGGCGTATCAAACATTTTATAATGCCGGATTTGCCGAGGGAAGTCAGACCCAGAATGAAAAAGGGATCTACTTTGGAACCAAATTAAAGCTGAATAGCTCATGGTCTATCAATGCTTATGCAGATGTTTTTTCTTTTCCATGGATGAAGTATCAGGTCGATGCACCCTCAGCGGGACATGAGATCATGATCCAACCAACCTATAAGCCGAACAAACAATTAGAGATCTACGGACGTTATCGACAGCAACTAAGACAAAAAAATAGTCGAAATGAATTTGATATCACTCCAATAGAAGATGTTCAACAAAGAAATTATCGAATAAATCTATCGTACGCTGTTTCAGAATTTATTACGATTAAAAGTAGGATAGAGTATGTGACGATAGACCGCCTCAGTAATGAAAAAGAAAGTGGGATGATCTTTACTCAAGACGTATTGTTTAAACCCAAAAGTTTTCCGCTTGATGTATCTCTTCGGTATGCCTTATTTGATACGGATAGTTATGACACCAGGATCTATACTTATGAAAATAATGCCTTGTATACCTTTGCTGTTCCTGCATATTATTACCGAGGAAGTAGGGCATATGTGCTTGTCAGATATTCCTTCTTACGAAAATTCGATCTTTGGGTAAGGTATGGAAACTTTATCTATGCCAATCGAACGTCAATAGGTTCCGGTGCCGAAGAGATTAAGGGTTCCGTAAAGAGTGATATTACCGTTCAGCTAAGGATCTCGTTTTAAAACTCAATATCCAAATTAAACATCGTCTTCAACGTATGAAGATTCGGATTCTTTCTTGCGAGTGCGGCAAATTTATCCTTTCCAGTAAGAAATTTTAATTCCTCCTCCGGTTTATCAGTCACAGAAAGTTGGATCGAAAACGCATAGTTGTTCAAATGTTTTCTGAAGTAAGCAGTCATTTCCTGAAGATGGGAACCGATGTAATCAACCTGGATCTGATTGTCTACAGTCAATTGGAAGGTATGATTACCCAGATCTTGAGGCTCCCTGCGAATCATGGCATTGTAAAAAGTTTCCATGCCCTGGTCCTTCATCAGGAAAGCAAATTTTCGCCACAGCATCTTTACCTGGTCAATTTCATACGCTTCCCTTGGTAATTTGGAAATATCTCCAGACGCGATCAATTCTTCCTCCTTCTCTATGAGCTTCTTTATGGAAAGTGTAAAAGGATTTTGATTCCCAGTTGGTTCTGTAAGGGTTTTTCGTTCCTTGATACTGTCTTTCTGAAAGTCGATCTTTTGAAGTGGGACCGCAGAAGGCTTGATTTCCTTCGGATTGGATACTTTCTCTCTTAAGTTCTGATTGGCAAATGGAATTAACGCAGGCCTATCCGTCAGTCGTTTTTTTTTTCTTGCTCCTGTTGAAGTGAACAGAGCTGCATCAGAACAAGTTCAACGAGTAATCGTTGATTTTTAGATGCTTTAAATTCAACGTCTCCTTTGCTGATGATTGCTAAAGATCTCAATATGACAGGTGAATCAATTCCTTTTGCCTGGTCTATATAACGCTGTTCAACTGATTCGCCAACCTCAAGAAGGGAAGCAGTTCTCATGTCTTTGCAAACTAAAAGATTTCTGTAGTGCTCGGACAATCCAACAATGAAATGATGAAGATCGAATCCTTTTTCAACGATATCGTTCAATAATAGCAACGAAGAAGGAATGTCTTCTTTTTGTGCACTCTCAACAATTCTGAAATAATAATCATAATCCAGAATGTTCAGATTTTCGATGACACTTTTATACGTTAATTCATTTCCAGTGAACGTGACGATCTGGTCAAAAATAGACAATGCATCTCTCAATGCACCATCTGCTTTCTGGGCGATTAGATGCAAGGCTTCAGGGTCAGCATTGATCCCTTCTTTGGTAGCAATACCAGCAAGATGATCAGCGATATCCTTTACTTTAATCCTGTTGAAATCAAAGATCTGACATCTTGATAGGATCGTTGGAATGATCTTATGCTTTTCTGTGGTTGCAAGAATAAAGATCGCATGCTTTGGTGGTTCTTCAAGTGTTTTCAAAAATGCGTTAAACGCAGAATTTGATAACATGTGAACCTCGTCGATGATGTACACTTTATAGTCGCCCAATTGAGGGGCAATGCGCACCTGATCGATCAAGTTTCGAATGTCCTCTACTGAGTTATTCGAAGCTGCATCGAGCTCATAGACATTTAGAGAATTTCCTGTATTGAAGGACTGGCAAGAATCGCACTGATCACAAGCTTCAATGTTTTCAGTCCGATTGAAGCAATTCAATGTTTTTGCTAGAATACGAGCAGTAGTCGTTTTTCCAACACCTCTTGAACCACAGAACAAAAAAGCCTGAGCCAAATGATCATTCTTGATCGCACTTTTAAGAGTGTTCGTGATCGAACTCTGGCCCACGACAGTATCGAAGGTTTGAGGCCTATATTTACGCGCTGAAACAACGAAATCACTCATGACAACAAATATAATTCGAAAATTGTCAAAGACTTTGTTTTGTTGAAAACTCTTCTATTTCCTTGATTTCACAATAGTAGAAGGGTAGATGTCTACAAACGCGCCGTTTGAAGGGGTCCATAGGTCGATACCTTCTGGAAGTTCAGTTCTATTGCTTAGATCAACCTCAGCAACTTCATCTACATTTTCATATTTAATGGTCATCACCCTGATCATATCTTTTGACACTAAGATCCAGTTGACTTGATTGATCGCTTCAGAATTTCTCGTCCAGCACTTGGGATCGTCAGCTGCTCGTAAAGGTGCTCCCCAGCAGCCTTCTCCAACGTAAGTGATACCAATGGAATCATTTCTTTTGAAACCTTCTTCGCTACCAGGACCATTATCTTTTAATATGGGCCAGGTGGTTTTGCAAGTGTGAGAATCGTTTTCCAGGCAAAGTTTCAGATTTGGGTATTTTTCAAATAGGGGGACGAAATTCCTGTATTGCGTTTCCATTTCTTTCTTATGGGCAACATGTGGCCTGACTGGTCTGTGGTATTGAGCGATCTGCCAGTATTTATCTTCATTTTCTTTCAAAGCAGAACGTAAAAATCTTTTCTGACCACCGATCTTTAGAATTTCAGAATTGAGCGAAACCAGATGGAGTAGTTTTCCTCCAAAATAAGTGCTGTAATAGATGTTTTTGTGCGGCACGTCAAAAAGGTCGACGAGCACTTTGTTTGAAAGTTCATGGTTTCCTCTTGTTACAACCAAAGGTGTGACTCTACCATCTTTTCCAATACTGTTTTCCCAGTCTTCGAACCAATCGATCCATTGCTTTTCAATATCGATACCAATGAAATCGCCGTTGAAAAGAACCGCATGAGGTTTGATCTTTGCGACCATTTTGTTTGCTTTTACACGAGTTTCCCTTCGGTCTCTGGAGTCACCACCAGCAATGAAAGAAAATGTTTCATTTTCCGAATCAGAACAGGTCGATACATGGTAAATGCGCGAGAATCCCTCATTGTCTTTTACGCAAAAAAAGTATGTGGTCGATGGTTTTAATCCTTCGAGTCGTACAATGTTATTGTGCATTCCTTTGGAGTGATTACTTACAGTAACCGGTCGATGAAAGGAGAAATTAAAGTCTGTAGGATAGATAGTGTCGAAAAGCAATTCAGGTGCCGATCCACTTATTTGATCCCAGATAATTGTCACTGATTCCGAGGTGTTTCCGCTCATTACAGCTCTGACAAATCTGACTTTGGCATACAGTGGAGAAGCGAAAATGAAGAGTGAGAATAGTATGGTCAACCTTGATTTCATGTTGTAAAATTAAACAACTTATAGTAAGGTTGTTGATTAATAATCAATTTAGAAACTTGACTTGATTTTCCTAAAACTTTCGTTATATTAGTCAAAAATCAATTAACACATGAAAACAAAAATCTTAACCTTAGCTGCTCTTGGAATTATTCTTACTTCATGCGGTGGGCCTGGAAAGGCTGAATACGACACAGCTGCTCAAAAGATCTGTGATTGTATGAGTAAGAAGACTGCTGAGAACGAAGCTGCTGCTGCAGAATCAGACTTTAACATTGACATGACTGACCTTGATTATTCTCTTTGTGCCCTTGAGGTAGCAGGAGATGTTGATCCATTTGATGATCAAATGGGTAAATCAATTGCAGAAAAGTGTCCTGATCTTAATGAGACACATAAAAAATATGTTGAAGGTTCTAAGTAATTGAGCTCAGACAAAAAAAGAAAGGCCTCCATTGGAGGCCTTTTTTATTTATTCAATAATTTGGATTTCGTCGATCGAATCTCCTTGTCTGATATCGTCAATAACATCAAGACCTTCATACACGATGCCAAAGCACGTGTGATTTCTGTCTAAATGTGCAGTATTGTCTCTTGAATGGCAAACAAAGAATTGAGATCCTCCCGTGTTTCTTCCTGCATGAGCCATTGAAAGTACACCTCTGTCATGAAATTGGTTACCACCGGTCAATTCACAATCGATCTGATATCCTGGTCCACCTGTACCAGGCATTCCTGATGCACCGTCTCTTGAATTCGGACAACCTCCTTGAATCACAAAATTTGGAATGACTCTATGCCATTTAAGACCGTTGTAATACCCTTCTTTCGCAAGTTTAACAAAGTTTGCAACTGTTTTTGGAGCGTCCTCTTCGTAAAAGCGAACTTTCATTTCTCCTTTATTTGTTTTTATTACTGCTTCCATTGAAATAATATTTCCTGCAAAGATAAACAGAGAAAAGCATAAGTGTGATAAGTCATTCTTTCTAACTTTACAGAATGCAACGATTTACTTTAGATCGGTCATTCACCGGTGCATTTAATGAGCAGCAAAGAAAGCTGATCTGCAGTCAGGAAGAGCTGCTAACATTTATAGACTTGCCTTTTTCAAAAGAGAATTTGATCAAACAGGCAGACAGGAAGAGTGACTGGTATTCTCAGGAAGTAAGATCACTTCTAGTTCAGGAATTAAGGAAGAGCTATTCATCTGTCTCATTAACCAAAGAACAAGATGAAAATTTAAAAAGACTCGAAGGTCATAACACAGTCACAATAACGACAGGACATCAGTTGTCATTGTTTACAGGTCCACTTTACTATATCTACAAAATACTTCATGTTGTTGATTTATGTGAAAAAATGAATGCCTCTGACGAGGAACATTCATATGTTCCAGTGTTTTGGTTAGCATCTGAAGATCATGATTTCGATGAGATTTCGTCTATTGAACTTTTTGGGAAAGAATTGAAACTCGAGTATAACGGAAATGATTCGGTAGGAAGGATCTCATCAGAAATTCTGACTCCAGTAATAAATCAGTTCTCAGAATTTTTCAGGAGTGAAAGCAAGGAAGAAATAGAAGGAATAATCGAAGCGTACAGTGTTGGTAAAACCATAGGGGAATCTACTTTTCAATTGATCAACCGGCTTTTTGGAAAATATGGATTGATTGTTCTTGACGGCGATAATGGATCATTTAAATCTTCTTTTTCCAGTATTATTGAAAAGGAAATTGAATCAGGGATTTCTCATCGAGAAATTGAAAAGACCAATCACCTTCTTGGGCATGAAGGATTAAAGATCCAGGCTCATAGTAGAGAGATTAACATGTTCACATTGTTTAACGCGAATAGAGCAAGGGTTATACATACAGATAAAGGATTTTACATTGAGGGGGTTGGAGAAGCTGATCTAAAAGAAGTTAAAGATTTGATCGCTGAAAGACCTGAGCAGTTCTCTCCTAATGCATTAATGCGACCGGTTTATCAGGAATTCATTTTGCCGAATGTGTGTTATGTTGGTGGGGTGGGTGAATTGAGTTACTGGCTTCAAATCAAAGGAGTATTTGAAGCTTATGATGTGCCATATCCGCTGATTCAGGTTAGGAATTCTTTGCTTTGGATCGATCAGTCTACCTCAAAGAAAATGATGAAATATGATCTTCATATTGAAGATGTGTTTTTGGATATAGATCAGATCAAAAGAGAGTACATCGAAGAAAATGAAAAAGACGGTCTTGATCTTTCTGAGATAGAAAATTTATCTGAACAATTGATCGATGCCTTAAAGAACAAAGTTGTTGAAATTGATGCTTCTCTAGAAGGATATGTGACTGGCGAGACTGTTCGAATGCAAAAGCAAATTCAAGGTATTCGTGAAAAGTTGATGAAAAACATGAAGCAGAAGCACGACTCTGCGATGTTGTCGATCGATCAGATAAAGCATAAACTCTTCCCGTCAGGTGAATTGCAGGAGCGAAATCTCAATTTTTTTAATTTGACTCCAAATGGAAATGTTTCTGAGAAGATCGATCAGATCAAGTCAATGATAGATGCCTTCGAGAACGACCTTATTATTGTTAGAGAGTAAAAATATTTAGACATATTTGGCGTTTCTATTTCGACTTAAAATTGATGCGGTTATCTTTTATCTTCCTTTTTTCTTTTATCTCACTGATTTCCAGTGCTCAGGATGCAGTGCGCGTAACCGGGAAGTGTCTTGATAAAAAAGGGAAGGGTTTGATCGCTGTGAAAGTTAGCTCAGATAAAGGAGAGCCAGGTACAGTTTATACCGATCAGTTTGGGGTGTACGAATTCTATGCTTTAAAAGGAGATACATTAAAGGTTCGCTACTCGTTGGGTGAATTTACATTTGACAAAACGATCATTGTTCCAAATGAACGAACTCTTCGTCTGACGAATATTGATTTCCCTATACAACAACAAGATGTAGTAGAGGTAGTAGTAGATAAGAAAGATCCCTTTGAATTACCGAAGCTTCCGAAGTATGATCTGCAGAATATTCCAATGGGAAGTGTTGAAAGATCACTGGTATACACTACTGCCGCAACGTCGAACAATGAGCTGACTTCAAACTACAATGTGAGAGGTGGAAACTATGATGAGAACCTTGTGTATGTCAATGGTTTCCTGATCTATAGGCCGTTTTTAACGCGTAGTGGACAACAAGAGGGTATGAGTTTCATTAATTCGGCACTCGTCGAATCTATTCAGTTTTCTGCAGGTGGATTTAACGCTCAATACGGTGATAAATTAAGTTCAGTACTGGACATTACTTATAAAACGCCTACTGAATTCCATGGTTCGGCTATGGCTAGCTTGCTTGGAGTTGAAAGTCATGTTGAGGATGCTCCGACAAGTAGATTGAATTTCCTGGTTGGTGCCCGTTACCGTTCCAATGGCTACCTGCTAAACTCTCTACCAACAAAAGGGGCTTATAATCCTGTTTTCTGGGACGCTCAAATTCTGACAAATTATGCGATCAATGAAAATCTAACATGGTCACTAATTGGCCATCTTTCTTCAAACAATTATCGTTTTTCCCCACAGACACAAGAAACTGATTTTGGTACTGCAAATGAGGCTTATTCTTTTCGAATTTACTTTGATGGGCAGGAACAGACAAGGTTCCAAACCATGATGGGTGGTACTTCACTGACCTGGAAACCCAATGAAAAGAACAAGTATGAATGGTATGCTACTGTATTCAATACCAATGAAAGAGAGTACTTCGATATACAGGGTCAATATTATATCAATGAGCTTGAAACGGACCCTTCTAAGGAAGAGTACGGAGATTCAATAGCTGTGTTGGGTGTTGGTACCTTTTTGAATCATGCGCGAAACAAATTGAATGCAACCATCTTTAATACATATGTTCAAGCTACTCATGATGTAGTTTCGGGCTTTAAAGATGACGACCGAACGATCTTTCGAAGTCATTCATTCAATTATGGGGTGAATTACCAGCATGACATTTTCTATGATGTTCTTTCAGAATGGAAAATGGTGGATTCTGCAGGTTATAGTGTTCCTCAAAATAATGATGGTAAAATCACTCTTTTTGAGACGATTAAGGGTGAGTTGAATTTATCAAATGATCGGTTGACTTCATTTGCTCAATGGAATGGTACGTGGTCCAGAAACAAAAAGGATCTCGCGATTGAATTAGCAAAAAAGGAAAAGAATGGTCGTGAAAAAATAGATCGGATCTATCGGGATACGATTTCGGAGTCTCTTGCCAAGCTTGCATACACAATTGGAGTAAGAGCGGGATATACCGCTGTGAATAATGAATTATTTGTTACTCCTCGTGCCTCCTTGATCTATTACCCAAGAACATATATGGTTGATAATGGTAAGGTTGTAAAAAGGGATCTGAGCATTAGAATAGCGACAGGATTGTATTATCAACCCCCATTTTACAGGGAAATGAGAACATTTACCGGTGGATTAAATACGAGTGTGCTTGCTCAGAAATCTTTCCATTTTGTGACTGGATCAGACGTTTATTTTAAAATGTGGGGCAGAGACGTTCCATTCAAATTTACGGCAGAAGCCTATTACAAGTATATGTGGGATGTGAATCCATATGAGATCGAAAATGTGCGAACACGATATTATGCGAACAATGATGCGGTGGCTTATGCGTATGGTTTGGATCTCAATATTCATGGTGAATTTGTGGAAGGGATAGAGTCATTTTTCAAGCTGGGTGTTTTGTCAACAAAAGAAGATGTCCTTTCAGATCAATACACGGAATACTATAATGCGGCAGGAGAAAGGATCATATTTGGCTATTCCGAGGATCAAACAGTTGTAGATAGTGCTGTGATATATCCCGGATATGTCCCTCGTCCAACTGACCAGTTGATCAATTTTGGCGCATTGGTTCAGGATAGAATGCCAGGCTTTGAAAGTTTTTCTGTTCAAATGGGTATGCAATATGGAGCCCCTTTGCCTTACGGTCCGCCGGACAGGGACAGGTATAAAGATACTCTTCGAATGAAAGGATATTTTAGGGTTGACATTGGTATGTCATATGACTTCCTATACAAGAAGAAAGATGATCCTGGTTTCTTTCAGCGAAAATTCTCAGATGCAATCATTTCGTTCGAGGTGTTCAATTTGCTAGGGATTAACAACGTTTTGTCCAAGCAATGGATTCAGGATGTTGAGGGAAAATATTATTCGATTCCCAATTATCTGACACAGAGAAGATTCAATCTTAAGCTCATCCTAAGGTTCTGATTTTTTAATCGACTGTTACTTTTTCTTGGTTGATAAGTTGTTAGGGTATGAGAACGCTTTATTTCACCCTGGCTTTTACTTTGACGGTGACCTTATCGGCACAAGCTCAAAGCTCTGTCACGATCCGTGAGAGAATTAGATTTAAGGATACAGTCGAAGTATACAAGTATACTCCTGAGATCAATGGTTTCAATACGCTTCAGCTGAAGATGCATCCTGGAGATCATGAGATCTTAAACTTGAATGATCTGAAAAAGCTGGCTGGTTTTACCATTACAGGAATTGATCTCGTTTATTCAGATTATCCGAAAGGAGAGGATTTTAGTGAGCTCAACCGAAAGAGGATACTTGAGCTTTTTATGCAATTTCCAGAAGCTTTTGAAAGTAATATGGTAAACTGGCGACTGTTTAAGCAAACTGGAGTCTCTGAAACAGGAGGAATTCAGAATTATTTTCATGGTCTTACGATCTATTACCGCCCGATGCCAAGTTATCAGGATGAAAATCAAATGATCAATGATATCGTGGACGGGAAGGTAGCGCCTCAGGATTCAACAATTTTGAAGGTGTTGGATCGGAAAAAGGATTGGAAAAACATGCTTGTGGTTTGTGATGTAACAGGAAGTATGTCTCCTTATACTGCTCAGTTACTCTTCTGGATAAAGAGTAACCAGGCAATCAAATCTTTCAAACAAATTGTCTTTTTTAATGACGACGATGAAAAAAGTAATGATCAGAAAAGGGAATTAGACACTTCGGGAATTTGGAGTATTGAAACCGGCAATTCAAAAAAAGTGATCGATCAGGCATTTGTGGCGATGGAGAAAGGTGGGCATTATGAAAATAATTTGGAAGCTGTGTTTTATGCGATTAAAAAGTTTCCGGAAAATAAGATGAATGTAGTGATGATCGCAGACAACTGGGAAAGCCCTTGTGACATGGCTCTTCTCGATTATTTAAAAAGAGAAAAAATTCCGGTAAGGATCATTGTCTGCGGAGTAACCGATCGACTCAATACCGTTTATTTGGATATTGCTCATGCAACCGGAGGTTCAGTACATACCATTGAGAGTGACCTCGAAGAGGTGGCTAAAATTGGAGAAGGCAAGGTTATTCGATTTGGTAAACTGAAATTCATGATGAACAATGGAAAGTTTGTTCAGGTGAAATGAGTCAAGGTGAGAGGGAGGGAACTCCCTCTAACTGTTTTTCAAGGAACCATTTTTCAGTTCTTAAACATGAACTTTTGAATCACAGATTAGGGTTAGAATACCCTAAATTTTACTATTTTTACAGACCTTGAAATTCAGGAAACAAGCATGGAAAAAGTAGAAGTCTACAAACCAGTTAATAAGGTAAGAATAGTAACTGCGGCCTCATTGTTTGACGGTCATGATGCAGCGATAAATATTATGAGAAGGATCATACAGTCGACGGGCTGTGAGGTGATCCATTTAGGTCACGATCGTTCTGTAGAAGAAGTGGTAAATTGTGCGATCCAGGAGGATGTTCAGGCGATTGCAATGACATCTTATCAAGGTGGGCATACAGAGTATTTTAAATACATGTATGACCTTTTGAAAGAGAAGGGAGCAGAACACATCAAGATCTTCGGAGGAGGAGGAGGTACAATTCTTCCTTCTGAAATTGAAGAATTACAAGCATACGGTATAACGAGAATTTATCATCCGGATGATGGTAGGGCAATGGGTCTTCAGGGGATGATCAATGATCTTGTTCAAAGGTGTGATTTTCCTGTTGGGACTGGTTTAACCAATGAGAAGGACCGTTTAAAAGAAAAGCATGTGCCTTCAATTGCTCATCTGATCTCTGCGGCTGAGAATTTCCCTGAAGAAAATGACGCTTTATTGAAAGAGATTGGAGCAATGGCATCCGATTCTAAAGTACCTGTTTTGGGTATTACAGGGACTGGTGGTGCAGGAAAATCATCATTGGTAGATGAATTGGTAAGACGATTTTTGATCGATTTTCCAACGAAAATGATTGCAGTAGTTTCAGTTGATCCTTCTAAAAGAAAGACTGGAGGTGCGTTACTAGGAGATAGGATCAGAATGAATTCGATTCGAAATGAGCGTGTATATATGCGTTCATTGGCTACCAGACAATCCAATTTGGCATTATCAAAGCACGTGTCTGAGGCGATCAATATTTTAAAAGTGGCAGAATACGATCTGATCATTCTTGAAACTTCTGGAATCGGTCAGTCTGATACGGAAATTCTTGACCACTCAGATGCATCACTGTATGTAATGACGCCTGAATACGGTGCTGCTACGCAGTTGGAAAAGATCGATATGCTTGACTTTGCAGATATCATCGCACTGAATAAGTTTGATAAAAGAGGAGCGCTTGATGCCTTGAGAGATGTTCGCAAGCAATATCAGCGAAATCACAATCTCTGGGATCAGAACGTGGATGAAATGCCTGTGTTTGGAACCATCGCTTCTCAATTCAACGATCCGGGAATGAACTCGCTCTACAAAGCGATCATGGATAAGGTGGTTGAAAAGACATCTGCTCCTTTGGAATCTACATTTGAGATCACCAGAGAAATGAGTGAAAAGATCTTTGTCATTCCACCGGACAGGACAAGGTATTTGTCTGAAATCTCTGAAAACAACAGGGCTTACGATCATTGGGTAGATAAACAAGTTGAAGTTGCTGATCGTCTATTTGGACTTTATTCATCGATAAACACAATTAGTAACTCTACTCTTGAGGATAAGGATCGTTTGATCAAAGGACTTCAGGAGGCAATGGAAAAGGAAAAGCTGGAGCTTGATCCAAAGAACTGGGAGATCCTCAATAAATGGGAAGAAAAAGTGGCTCTTTACAAGGCTCCTGAATTCCAGTTCAAAGTAAGAGACAAGATTCTGTCACTTCAGACACATACTGAATCGTTATCACATTTGGATATCCCAAAGGTAGCGACACCAAAATACAAGGGATGGGGAGATATATTACGTTGGAGCCTTCAGGAGAATGTTCCAGGTGAATTTCCATATACGTCAGGATTGTTCCCTTTCAAGAGAGAAGGAGAGGATCCGACGAGGATGTTTGCAGGAGAAGGTGGTCCAGAAAGAACAAATAAGCGATTCCATTATGTATCGCTTGGAATGCCGGCTAAACGTTTGTCTACCGCATTTGACTCGGTTACTTTGTATGGAAATGATCCGGATCTGAGACCAGATATTTATGGAAAGATCGGGAACTCAGGAGTTTCGATCTGTTGTCTGGATGACGCCAAAAAATTATACTCTGGATTTGATCTTTCTCATCCGGCAACCTCGGTGTCAATGACCATCAATGGTCCGGCTCCTATGCTTTTAGGATTTTTCATGAATGCTGCGATCGATCAGAATTGTGAAAAATACATTAAAGCCAATGGTCTTGAAGCAGAAGTTGAGGCTAAAATTGCTGCTATATATAAAGAAAAAGGAGTTGAAAGACCTAAGTATCAGGGAGAGCTTCCGGAAGGAAATGATGGATTAGGACTGATGCTTCTGGGCGTGACAGGAGACCAGGTGCTTCCAAAGGACGTTTATGAGCAGATCAAGGCTGAAACATTGACTCAAGTTAGAGGAACAGTTCAGGCAGATATTTTGAAAGAAGATCAGGCACAAAACACTTGTATTTTCTCTACAGAATTTGCGCTTCGTCTAATGGGAGATGTCCAGGAGTATTTTATCGACAAGAAAGTACGCAATTTCTATTCGGTTTCCATTTCAGGATATCACATTGCTGAAGCAGGGGCAAATCCGATCACTCAGCTGGCATTTACACTGGCAAATGGATTTACATATGTCGAGTATTACCTGAGTAGAGGAATGGACATAAACGATTTCGGTCCAAACTTATCATTCTTCTTCTCGAACGGAATTGACCCTGAATATGCAGTAATTGGTAGGGTAGCAAGAAGGATCTGGGCAAAGGCTCTTTCTAAAAAGTATGGAGCCAATGCAAGAGCTCAAATGTTGAAGTATCATATTCAGACTTCAGGAAGATCTCTGCATGCTCAGGAAATTGATTTTAATGATATTCGTACAACGCTTCAGGCGCTTTATGCGATCTATGATAACTGTAATTCATTGCATACCAATGCATATGATGAAGCGATTACGACACCTACAGAGGAGTCTGTAAGAAGAGCGATGGCGATACAGCTGATCATAAACAGAGAGCTTGGATTGGCGAAGAACGAAAATCCACTTCAGGGATCGTTTATTATTGAAGAATTAACGGATTTGGTAGAGGAAGCAGTCCTTACTGAGTTTGACAGAATTACGGAACGAGGTGGGGTTCTTGGGGCGATGGAAACCATGTATCAGCGTTCGAAGATCCAGGAAGAATCATTGTATTATGAGACACTTAAGCATACAGGTGAATTCCCGATCATTGGTGTGAATACTTTCTTGAGCTCTAAAGGATCTCCTACGATTCTTCCTAAGGAAGTGATAAGAGCGACAGAAGAAGAAAAGCAATACCAGATTACAATGCTTGAGAATTTGCATAAGGCTAATCTTCAGAGGGCTAAAGAAGGAATTGAAAAAGTTCAGGAAGCCGCAATTCAGAACAGGAACATGTTTGAAGAACTCATGGAAACATGTAAATATGCATCTTTAGGACAGATAACAAGTGCTTTGTTCGAAGTTGGAGGACAATACCGAAGAAATATGTAACTTTCATTGAATGAAGTTTAATTATTTGAAAGGATATCTTGTGCTGGTCTTGATCTTGATCGGCACGACGATTTCTTTGTCACAATGTCCAATTCTTCCGACACCAACGATCTATCAGGAAAATAAGGGATCCATTTTTCTCGGTGAAGAAATCTCTGTGAACAGTAATGATCTTCCGGATAATATCCGAACCATGCTTTCCAGAAGACTAACAGAGGAGTTTGGACTTCGAATGGTGGTAACTCCTAAGTCGCAAAAATTATCATTTCACAAGTTGGAAAATGTGCCACAGGATTTTTATTCGATCAATGTGGATGAAAACATCAGGATCAGCTATTCCAGTGAGGCCAGTTGTTTTTATGCGATCAATAGTCTTTTCCAGTTGATGTCGCGAGAGGAACAAGGGGTTAATTTGATCAAGTGTTTCGTGAGTGATCAGCCAAAATATCATTGGCGAGGATTGCATCTCGATGTTTCACGCCATTTTTTCACGGTAGAGGAAGTCAAGAGGTACATTGATCTGATGTCCTACTACAAATTCAATACGTTTCACTGGCATTTGACTGATGATCAAGGATGGCGAATTGAAATCAAGAAATACCCGAAGCTTACTTCGGTTGGTGCATATAGAGATAGTACAGTTATTGGCCATTATAATCGATCACCGCGTGAATATGAGGTGAAAAAATACGGTGGATATTATACTCAGGAAGAGATCAAAGATATCGTTCTCTATGCCAAAAAAAGATACGTAACGATTGTTCCGGAAATTGAAATGCCGGGACATAGTCGGGCGGCATTAGCTGCATATCCAGAACTATCATGTACAGGTGAAACTCAGAATGTACCTGGATTATGGGGGATTTTTGATGATATCTATTGCTCGAAAGAAGAATCGATTCGTTTTCTTCAAGATGTATTGGATGAAGTTCTTTATTTGTTTCCGTCAGAGTATATTCATATTGGTGGAGATGAAGCTCCAAAGACGAAATGGAGGGAGTGTGACAAATGCCAAAAGGTGATTGCTCAGAATGACTTAAAGGACGAGCATGAGCTTCAAAGTTATTTTATCCATCGAATGGATGACTACTTGACGGCAAAAGGAAGGAAATTGATCGGTTGGGATGAAATTCTTGAAGGAGGGTTGTCTCCGAATGCTGCAGTGATGTCTTGGAGAGGTTTTGAAGGGGGAATAGAAGCGGCAAAACAAGGACATTATGTGGTGATGTCGCCTGGTTCCCATTGTTATTTTGATCATTATCAAAGCACCTTGTCAACTGAACCCGTAGCGATAGGAGGCTATACTCCATTGAACAAAGTGTACGCATTCGATCCTACGCCTAAAGATTTTTCACCCGCTGAAGCATCCTATGTGCTTGGTGGTCAGGCGAATTTGTGGACGGAGTATATTCCTGATTTTTCTCATTTGGAATACATGACGTACCCTCGGGCAATTGCACTCTCACAAGCTCTTTGGTGTACGAAAAAGCCTTCATATGAATTTTTTAAAGAGGTATTGATCAATCATCATTTACCATTTTTGAAATCAAAGGGAGTACATTATTCGGAAGCTTTGTTCTACCCGGTCATGCAGATCTTTGAAGCTGAAAACGGTCTAAAAATTCATTTTAAAGGAGAGGGAGAATACAGATATGATCTCTATGTAACGACGACTGATCCTGCGAAAGCGCTAAAAGGAGGCATGGTCGTTGAAAAGAAGGATACTCTCTACTTTGAGCGACTGAAAGGTTCGGATATTCACGAATACACATTTAAGTTATCCAGTGATCTATTAACGCAGCCAATTATCTACCATTGGTCCAATCATTCGATGATCGGAATAAAACCATTTCAACAAACTACTCCAAGTACTCAATATCCGGGAAATGAAATCTCTCTTACGGATGGTGTTTTTGGAGCAGAGCCATGGAAAGGATATGAATGGGTAGGGTATAGACAATCAGAACGATTGATCTATGTATACGACCTTGGAACGAAGTCCGTGGTTGAAAAAGTCCAAATAAGCGCCCTTGAGGATGAAGGTTCTTGGATTCATCTTCCACAGAATTTCTCGGTTGAGGTCTCGAAAAATAATAAGAAATGGAAACCCGTAAAATCGACCTCTTCTGTCTTTTCAAAATCTTCGGGAAAAGCTGGTTTTACTTCGGAATTATTGACGAACGTAAAAAAGGTTCGTTATGTAAAGATTGTCGTTCAACCGAAAGAGAGAATTGAGGGTGGTAAACCGGGTGCTAACAATATTCCATGGACGTTCCTGGATGAAATTCGTATTATTCATCGATTATGAAGTTTGAATTGTGTGCTGCATCCGCTGAAGCAATAGATATTGCAACAGATTTGAATTTCGATAGGATCGAACTATGCCAGAGTCTTGAGCAAGGTGGATTAACACCTTCCTACGGATTGATTCGATATGCTATTGACAAAGGAATTGAGACTCACGTTCTAATTCGACCAAGGGCCGGGGGTTTTTCTTATTCAGCAGAAGAAAAAAAGATTATTATCGCCGATGTTGAGGAGTGTAGAAGGTTAGGAGTGAAAGGGGTTGTAATTGGTGGATTAACAGAATTTGGAGAGATCGACAAGGAATTGCTTCAAATGATCAAAGGATCCGCTGGAGATCTTAAAATTACGTTCCATCGTGCTTTTGATGATTCACTAGAATGGAAAAGATCCATCGATATATTGATAGAAGGTGGTATAGATCGAGTGTTGACGTCAGGTATGGCGAGTTCTGTTGAGATCGGAATGCCAATATTGAAACAATTGAATTCCTATGCCAATGGACGTATTGAGATCATGGCAGGCGGTGGAGTGAATGCATCCAATATTAAAAAGATCTTTGATGAGATCAAGCCCGATGCTATTCATTTTTCTGGTACCGTAAAGAGTGTTCTTGATGAAGAGTCTTTGTTTTCAGAATCGCTTCTAAAAGTGGATCGTAACAAAATACTTAGGATTTTAGATCAGGTTAAACTGTAATTTCAGAATCATTACTGCGTTATATCGTCATGAGCAGAATTTTTCTTCTTTTAACATTTCTCATTGGTAACTATGCATTTTCTCAATGCGATTCAGTAAATGAACTGAATGCAAAGATCGTAGCGTTGGCAGAACAAAAAGTGGGTAAAAAAGTCCTGAGGGGTGAATGCTGGGATCTGGCGAAGCTGGTATTGGATGAAAACAACTGTAAATGGGATGGACTTTATAATTATGGTGAGGAACTTTCTAAGAGCGCTTGTGTGATGCCTGGAGATATTGTGCAGTTCAAGAATGTTAAACTAAAGTATGAAAGAAATGGTCAGACGTTTAACGAAATTATGACCCACCATACTGCAATTATCGCTGAAGTAAAAGGTGAAGGTGATTTTGTGATCTTACATCAGAATACCGGGCAATTTGGTAAGAAGGTAGGAAGATCCATTTTTCGAACAAGTGAAATGATCAAAGGGAGTATTAAAATTTATCGACCTGTATCGAATTAGATCCTGTCAAGAGTATACTCGATCATTTTCAACATTTCGTCGTGATATCCTTCTGAAAAATGCATTAAAGGTCTATTGGCTATCCCAAGACAAATTGTTGTTGCCTTATGTCCAAGTGCATGAGAAAGCGCAAATAAGGCTGAGCTCTCCATTTCAAAATTGGTTATTCTTAGCTTATCGCTTTTAAAAGCAGTTAATTGCTCATTGAGTTCCTCTGTTTTGGTCTTAAGTCGTAGTTGCCTTCCTTGTGGTCCGTAAAAGCCAGAAGAGGTAATGGTTATTCCTTGGTGAACTTTTTCTGAATTTAATTTTTCCGTCAAGTCAAGTGATGACTCCACAAGATAGGGAATGACAGAATCTGGAAATTCGATAGAAGAAGTGATTTCTTCTAGTAAACTTGAATTATGGGACAAGTCTATATCATAGAAATAAGCAATATTGTCAAGACCAAGAGCATGAGATGACAATATATAAGAGTGCAATGGAATATCTTCCTGAAGAATTCCACACGTTCCAATTCGAATAAACTCAGCGAACTGTTTTTGTGCTTTCTCGGTCCTTGTATCAAGATCGATGTTCAAGAGGGCATCTATTTCATTGATGGTAATATCAATATTATCGGTGCCAATTCCAGTAGATAGTACAGAGATTCTTTTTGAGTTATACATTCCTGTATGACAATTGAATTCTCTGTGTTGAGAACGATGAGTGATCTCATCAAAAAAAGAGCTTACCAATCCGACCCTTTCTTGATCACCAACTAAAATGATCTTGTTTGAAATATTCTCTGGTTTCAGTCCTAGATGATATACTTCATTAGAGCTGTTCAGTACCAATTCAGATTTTGGGAAATACTTCATACGGTAAAAATAAAAAATGCCGCGTAAAACACGGCATTTCTATTGGGGTTTAGGGAATTAGTTTCCAGTAACGCTTCCGAATACTTTTTGCAGTAAATCAGAAACTCTTGCCATAGGATCTTTTCGAATTTTGTTTTCTTCCTTCTCAACCATGATAAACAAACCTGAAATAGCTCTTTCAGTGACATATTTATTCAAGTCAGGATTCAATTTTTCACCTCCGGTAATAGTCATTGCGTTGTTATACTTAGTAATGATAGGGTTCCAGTATTCCGTGAGTTTTACTTTCGAGATAGCAGCTTCAACTTTTGGAGCGAAGGCCTCAACTAATTTACTTGTAGTATTATCCTTCAAAAACTTTGTTGCAGCTCCATCACCACCGTTAAGAATCGAGAATCCATCAGAAATAGACATATTCTTTATGGCATCGCCAAATATTGGAAGAGCTTCTTTTGTTGCTTCCTCTGCTGCACGATTCAATGTAACTTCAAACTTTTCAACCTGGCTGTCAAGTCCCCAGTCCATTGCTTTTTGTCTTACTTTGATTGCATCCTCAGGGAAAGGAAGTTTGATTTCGCTGTTTCCCCAGAATCCATCAGTTACTGAAGTTAGATCAACCGAATTTTTAATTCCCACACTTAGTGCTTCTTTTAAACCGGATATTACTTCATCGTTCGTCAATGAAGGTTTTGTATTAGTAGGTGTTGTCAGAACAGTTTGTGCCGCCTGGTCAAGTACATCACAAGCAACTAGTCCTAGTGTAGCAAATGCAACAACAGGTATAATAATCGTCTTTTTCATTTTAATATGATTTTGTCAAACTTACTATTTTCTTCTCAAGGTCAAAAACAGTACCAAAGAAAAAAGGAGGCCGAAGCCTCCTTTTTTTTATCTCAAGACATTTATATGTCCTTTAAATTCCATTTTGTCATCCTTGTAAGGATCTTTCACAGTAGCCTTCCAGTTGTACGCACCTTGCGGAACTATTTCTCCGTGGTAAGTACCATCCCAAGTTGCAGAAGGATCATGAGTTTCCCAGATGATCTCTCCCCATCTATTGAAAATGTATAACTCGAAGTCATATATATCAATACCTGATACAAAGAATTCCCAATTCTGATTGAATTCATCGTCATCCGGAGTAAATGCGTTAGGAGCATAGAACAAAACTGCAGGAACAATATTCATTAGATATGTCACCGTATCTGTACAGCCATATTCTGTTGTTACCATCAACGTTACAGGGTAGGTTCCTGGTTCTCCTTCAGGGAAGAAGAATGTTGGGTTTTCAGAATAGCTATATGTCGGAGTTGAACCTGGACTAAACCATTCCCATTGAATGACATCAAAGCTTGAACGATCCTGCATTTGAATAACCGTTTCAAAAATGGTCGCTGGATTCGCCGAGAAAGTGAAATCTGCTACCGGAAGTGGTAATGCTTCAACAATGTTTTGATGAGAGCTTGTGTAAACACAACCATAGATTGATGTCACTGTAAGGTTCAGAGAGTAATAGTTTGGAACATCAAAAACAATACTTACTGGATCCTGACCATTATTCAAGAAAGTAGAGCCATCTGAGAATTCCCAAAGCGTTGTTGCGATTTCTGATCCGTTTTCCGAATCATTTGTAAATATGAAATCAGCTGGGATACAATCTTCTGGTCTATCAGGGACAGCACTCGGTACAATAGGAGTAGGGAAGTAGATCAAATTACATTCTTGTGTCGTTGGTGATCCACATGCTTCCGACATCACTACACAATAGGTTGTGTTCGTGCTTACAGGATCAACAGTGATAGATGTTCCTGTGCCGATCGTTTGTCCATTTTCTGACCAAGTAAATGTATAAGGACTTGAACCACCTGTTCCTTGAACTTCAAGTAAGATGTCATCCTCTGGACAGATTTGAGTGTCTGGCGTCAGGAATGTAATTGATAAAGGAAGAGGTTCTGCCAAAGTGCCATCAACAGTAATCACACATCCGTTTGCATCCGTAATAGTAGCAGTATGATCTCCCACATAAAGATCGTTCGCAATATTGGAAGTAGAAGAAGAGTTATTCCAGCTATAAGCATAAGGAGCTGTACCTTGAGTTACACCAATTTCGATCATTCCATCATTTCCTGAATTACACGTCACATCCGTCTGATTCAAAATAGTACCGATCATTCCTGGGATTTCAGTTACGGTAAGATCTACTGTTCCAACACAGCCAACAGTTGAAGTAATTGTACACGTGTAATTGCCTGCTGAAAGTCCAGTAGCAGTCTGCGTCGTTTGATTATTAGGGTCATTCCATGAATAAGTAACAGTCCCTAACTGTGGAGTCATTTCTGCAAATGCAGTTCCATCAGCTCCTCCAGGACAACTTACAACTGTAGTAGATCCAGAAAAAGATGCAGGTGTGTCTCCAACTGTAACTGAAGCAGTCGAAGGACATCCATTACCGTCTACCATACTTACCGTGTAAGTGCCGGCAGAAACGTTATTAACGGTTTGAGTACTTGCAGCCAATAATGGCCAGCTGAAAGTAAATGGAGCGATACCAGCAGTTGGGTTAGCTGTAACCGTCCCGATTCCACTACTACATATGTCAGGAGTTGAAGTTGCAGTTACCGCAGAGTTAACACGAGTAAGCCAAGTGGTATCCTGTGTAATTGAACCAATATTAGCACCACATGCTGTCCCAGTGACAAAGTATCCTGTTGTACCCGGAGGTACATTGGCCACATTTAAAACTCCATTGTTATATGGGAAAGTTTGACCTAAAGTATTACCCCATGCCATATTGGTTCCAGGGGAGGAAACCAAAATATAAGGAACAGTTGAAATAGCATAGGCCATCGTATTATTCGGTGCAGTAGGTGTATATCTCTTTCCATCCTGGTTTGTGAACCATTGTTGGTTGTTTCTTCCAGGTGTAAAATGACCAATCATCGGAGCTCCAGTATTTTCAGTTGCTTGTACTGCCAAACCACCATTCCAAGAATTACAGTTTGGTTTGTCACCAATATGGTATTCTACAATATTTGATGTTTCGTACAGAATGATCGCAAAATAAGCACAACCTCCACAAGAGAACATCGGGATCTCTTTGTAAAGAGCAACAAATTTTCTATTCGGAGCAGTTCCAATTGTTTGATATTGCACTGTTCCACCAACCCCAGGATTGATATCCATGTAACAACCCATTGTTGCATTTCGATAATCTGCAAAAGGTCCAGGAACTGGTCCGGCTCCCCCAAGTGACCAAGCACAATATCCATTTGCCTTTGAGATGTCAAAGGAAAGTAGACCATTTGATCCGATCACCAATTGATTGTAATTATTACCGTAAAAGTTAAATGTGAAACCAATATTGATCACTCCTGAGTAATTGTCATCCCACAAAGTAACATTGGTTGGTGCGTTAAGATAAATTCCGGCACCTCCACCAGAACCACCAGCTCCACAGTTATTGATCGTGACAGTTTGGCCTTGACATACAGTAGCATCTTCTCCCAAACAAAGGACTACCGGAGGTAATGCTTGTGCTGAAACAAATAGCGATGTAAAAAAGAACAACTGAGTAAATAGGATTTTTTTCATAACTATATCTAAGTCTTGACCTTTAAACGGAAAATACCTCATTAAGGTTGCTTATGATTGATGACAAATTTACGCCAAGAAATTAAGGAATGAAAAGAAAACTTCTTTGAACGAATAAATCGGCCGTAGGCATGAATATTTTAGGATTCCAAACATATTTTACAAAAAACATTCTGAGGTTTAAAAAATATATACATTTGTCGCGTTGATAAAAATACAAACGTATGTCTACTAAATACCAAGCTGAGATTGATGCTTTCATGGATCGTGTGAAAGCGAAAAATGGACATGAGCCTGAATTTTTACAGGCTGTTCATGAAGTTGCGGAGGCTGTTATTCCGTTAATTGAGGAAACTCCGAAATATAAGGAAGCTAAGATCCTTGATCGAATTGTTGAGCCAGAAAGAACCATCATTTTCCGAGTTCCTTGGTTGGATGACAATGGAAAGGTTCAGGTGAACAGAGGATATAGAGTTGAATTCAACTCTGCTATCGGACCGTATAAGGGAGGTTTAAGATTCCACCCATCAGTGAATCTTTCGATCTTGAAATTCTTGGGATTCGAGCAGATCTTTAAAAACTCTTTGACTACACTTCCAATGGGAGGAGGTAAAGGAGGTTCGGATTTTGATCCTAAAGGTAAATCAGATAATGAAGTAATGAAGTTTTGTCAGTCTTTCATGACTGAGCTTTCTCGTCACATTGGTGCCGATACAGATGTTCCTGCTGGAGACATCGGTGTTGGTGGACGTGAGATCGGATATATGTTTGGTCAATACAAGAGAATCAGAAACGAATTTACAGGAGTTCTTACTGGAAAGGCTAGAAACTGGGGTGGTTCATTGATCCGTCCTGAAGCAACTGGATACGGAACAGTTTATTTTGCAAAAGAAATGCTTGCAACGAAAGGTGATTCATTCGCTGGTAAGATCGTTACAGTTTCCGGTTCTGGAAACGTTGCTCAGTATGCTTGTGAAAAAGCTACACAACTGGGAGCTAAGGTGGTTACCCTTTCAGATTCTGAAGGATACATCTATGATGAAGCAGGTATCGATGCCGATAAGCTTGCTTTCGTAATGGAGCTTAAGAATGTGAAAAGAGGTCGTATCTCAGAATATACTGCGAAATATCCATCGGCTAAGTTCGTTGCAGGTAAGCGTCCTTGGGAAGTTAAGTGTGATATCGCTCTTCCATGTGCTACACAGAACGAATTGAATGGTGATGAGGCGAAAGTTCTTGTTTCAAATGGTGTTAAGTGTGTTGCTGAAGGAGCAAACATGCCATCAACACCTGAAGCAATTGAAGTTTTCCAGGCTGCAAGAGTTCTTTTCTCTCCGGGAAAAGCGTCTAATGCTGGTGGTGTGGCAACTTCAGGATTGGAAATGTCACAAAACTCACTTCGTCTTTCTTGGTCATCTGAAGAAGTTGATCAAAGATTACATGGCATTATGGTTTCTATCCACGAGGCTTGCGTTAAATACGGAAAGCGTGAAGATGGAACGATTGACTATGTGAAAGGAGCAAATGTTGCAGGGTTTGTTAAGGTTGCTGATTCGATGATCGATCAGGGATTGGTTTAATAAACTACTCACGAATATTTAAGGCCTGTCTTTGGACAGGCTTTTTTTTTAACATTTCCCTTTCAGAATGGTGAAATACTTAGTTTTGTACTTTAAATTATTACAATGGAAGTTTTAGAAAAACGACATATAGAATTCGATCGAGCAGGATTTGAGAATGATGAATTACTGAAGATCTATGAGACTCTTTTGAGACCGAGACTGATCGAAGAAAAGATGTTGATCCTACTTCGTCAGGGAAAGATCACAAAATGGTTTTCCGGATGGGGACAAGAAGCGATTTCAGTTGGATGTGCTTATGCAATGGATCGAGAAGAATATATACTTCCCATGCACCGTAATTTGGGAGTATTCACAACAAGAGATATTCCTTTAGAAAGATTATTTGCCCAATTCCAAGGGAAAATGTCAGGTTTTACAAAAGGAAGAGATCGTTCATTCCATTTTGGAACCCAAGAACATAAAATTGTAGGGATGATCTCTCATCTTGGACCACAGTTAGGAATAGCTGATGGGATAGCATTATCGTCGGTCCTTAAGGATCAAAAGAAATCTACAATCGTATTTACCGGAGATGGTGGAGCTTCTGAGGGTGACTTTCATGAGGCTTTAAATGTAGCCGCTGTATGGGATTTGCCTGTGATTTTTGCCATTGAAAATAACAGATGGGGGCTTTCAACTCCTTCATCAGAACAATTCCGATGTAAGCAATTTATTGATAAAGGAATTGGTTATGGTATGAATGCGATTCAGGTAAATGGAAACAACATTCTTGATGTCATTCGTACGGTTAGAAAGATCAATGATGAAATAAGAAAAGATCCAAAGCCGTATATTCTTGAGCTTATGACCTTTAGAATGAGAGGGCATGAAGAAGCGTCTGGAACCAAATATTATCCCGAAGGACTTCAAGATGAGTGGTCAAAGCAGGATCCTGTAATGAACTTTGAATTATTCTTGAAAGAAGAGGGGATACTGACTGACGAAAATGAGACTGCTTTGAAAAAGCAGATCAAAGAGGAAATTCAGAAAGGTTTCGATACTGCCCAGGCTGAACCTGCAGTTGAAGCTTCTTTGGAAAGAGAATTAACTGACATGTATGCTCCGTTTAAGCAGACTGTTGTTAAAGCCCAGGGTGAAACTTCTGAAAAAAGATTTATTGATGCTGTTCAGGATGGATTGAAGCAATCCATGGAGAAATATCCGAATCTCGTGTTAATGGGACAAGATATCGCTGAATATGGCGGGGCATTCAAAGTTACTGAAGGATTTGTTGATCTTTTTGGTAAAGGCAGAGTTCGTAATACTCCGCTTTGTGAGTCTGCTATAGTAGGAGCTGGATTAGGGCTTTCTATTTCAGGAATGAAAGCGGTTGTTGAAATGCAATTTGCTGACTTTGTTACGTGTGGTTTTAACCAAATTGTGAATAACCTTGCTAAGATCCATTGGAGATGGGGGCAAAATGCAGATGTAGTTGTTCGTATGCCAACTGGAGCTGGAACAGCTGCTGGGCCATATCATTCTCAAAGTAATGAAGCATGGTTTGTCCATACCCCTGGTTTGAAGGTTGTTTATCCAAGCACGCCGTATGATGCAAAAGGCTTGATCAATGCCGCAATCGAGGACCCTAATCCTGTGATGGTTTTTGAGCATAAGTACTTGTATAGAAGTATTAAGGAGGAAATTCCTGATGATTACTACACTGTAGAGATCGGAAAGGCAAGAACGGTGAATAGTGGTACTGATCTTACTGTAATTACTTATGGTCTGGGAGTATTGTGGGCCGAAGAGGTGGCTGCAGAAAATCCGGAGATCTCATTTGAGATTCTTGATCTGAGAACTTTACTTCCGCTGGATGTGGAAGCTATTTATAGTGCTGTGAGAAAAACAGGAAGAGTAATTGTTTTACATGAAGACTGTATGACAGGTGGAATCGGTGGAGAGGTAGCTGCCTTGATCACTGAGAATTGTTTCGCTGACTTGGATGCACCTGTGAAACGAATTGCGTCTTTAGATACTGCAGTTCCATTTGCCGTACCGCTGGAAGCGCAATTCCTTCCAAAGGAAAGGTTTAAAAATGCTGTTAAAGAAATTATGGGATATTAAGAAAAAAGAGGGAGCAATTTTGCTCCCTCTTTTTTTGTTTATTCCTTTTAGTCCTTAATGACTGAGTATCCAGGGTATTTCTTTGAATCAAAAACAAACTTTGAATCTTCGATTGCGGTATTTCCGTCAAACTTGTTGACTGTATACGTCATAGTTGTTCCGTCTTTAGTCTTAAGAACTGCCTTTTTCAATTCATTCGAAGATTTCGAAATATATAAAGTGATAGTGTGGTATTCAACTTTCGCCGGGTTTTTCGGATACAAGTTAATTACGTGTACTGCCTCATTATTTAGTTTATCTTCTCGATCGTATTTATTCTTAAATCCAGTTTCCCAAATGGTCATTAATTTCTTTGGATTGATTGACTCTTCATCCGCTTCAGCAGCATCAGTTTCATAAACCGTTTTTTCTTCCTTAACAATCGTCCACGTTTTGGTTCCATTTGATATGATCGTGTTCTCTCCATAGGTAGCACAGAATTTATCACCTTTCACCCAGCCTTTACCTGTTTCAGTTTCATTCGTTCCTGTAGCTGAATTTTTGATTGTTGCAGAAAATTCGATGTAGAACGTTTTATAGCCTTTCATTTTTGTAGACAACTTATCAAGGATGCCTTGAGATTTAGCGTCCTGCGCGAAAGTTGAAAAGGCGTAAAGAGCAATTATTGTAAGTACGTATCTCATTTGTTTAATTTTCGGTGCAAATATCAGAAATTGTGCCAAAGGAAAAAAATTAACGATCAAGAATAGAGAGAATTCCTTCTAGTGTTTCCGAGTTAATATCGTGATCACCCTGAAAATCAATCGTTTTAAAACCAAAAGAACGATAATACGTCCTTACTTTCTCAGCGGCTTCATTTTTATAGTATTGATCTTCATTGCCTAAAACGAAGTAATTGTCTGTATCTTCCTTTTGGATTAAGTTCTCATCAATGTCTGGAGGGAACACTGTTGCCCACATGATCAAGTTCTTGACAAACTGATTTTTCTTTGAATAAAACCACCTGGCAGCTGTTGCACCTCCCTGAGAAAACCCAAGTAAGATTATTTTTTTTGAAGGGTACGTATCCAGAATGTGCTGAATGATTTTATCTAAGTAAAGAATGTTATCACTGATATCATCCTCTCTATCTGTTTTTGTCATCCAGGATGCACCAACTCTTCCTTCGGTTCCATTGAGATAGAAACGATGTAAACCTTCCGGAGCGATGAAAAGGAAATCATCGTAAAGAGAACTAAATTTTCGAATGAAGAACTCCGCCGAATGGCCATATCCATGTAAAGTAAGCACTACGATATTACTTCCTTCATTTCCTTCTTTGAAGATACGGGCAGTTTTATTTACGACGATCTTTTCTTTCATTGACAACAAAAATAGAAATAGATTGTATTTTTGAGTATGCGAAAATTACTGGCATCTGTACTTCTGGTAATTGTGCTCTGGCAGTTGTTAGGGTTTGCTGGGTATTTTGAATTCTCAAGATATCAGATTCGTAAAGAGATCAAAACACTTTTAAAAAATGGTGTCGACAAAAAAGATCTGATCAACTTTGATTTTACATCCACCGAATATGCATCCTTGAAATGGGTAAAAAAGAATGAATTCGTTTATGGTGATCATTTTTATGATGTAGTGCGGGAAGAAAAAGGCAAGGGTAGTTACTCTTTGCAGTGTATCTCGGATGATATGGAAACGGTATTATTTGCAAAACTCGATCAGACCGTTTCATTAAATCAAACGAAGAAGAACAGTGGTGTGATCATAAATTGGTTTGAATTGCTGACCTCACCTTATTTTCCTGTAGATGAATTGTCTCTTCACCTAATTGAATTTCCTGAAGAAGACCGAGATTATTTCGAACAGCAATTTGCTGTTTTATGGGTTGATTATGAATTGACAATTGGGCCTCCAGAGGTGAAATGGTTTTCCTAAATCATTTATAACAAATCAATTAATCAAATTTTTATTAATTCATAAATCATGAGAAATATTCTCTTAGGATATTCTCTACTGTGCTCAATATTTTTATTTGGCCAGAGTGAGAATTCAATGTACGAGCTTAAGGTGATCGATATTCTTTCCTTAAAGCCAATAGAAGGTGTAACTGTTGTCAATAACACCAATAATCAGATGATCGGAAAATCGGATTCGAAAGGAATAATTTCCCTTAAGCCGATCAAAGGCGAAATTCAAGTTTCGTTAAACCATCCGATGTATGAAAAATTCACTACCCAACTTCCTCTAGCGGATGGAGGTACAATAATTCGACTTTCAGAAAACGTATCTTCGATCGATGAAGTGGTTGTGTCTGCAAGTAAGTTTGAGGAGAAACGAAAGGATGTATCACAAAAGATACAGGTGATTCGCGCCTCTGAACTTGAAAATATGAATCAATCCTCTACGGCCGATGTTTTGGCAAACTCCGGAAACGTTATGGTTCAAAAGAGTCAATTAGGAGGTGGTAGTCCTGTGATACGAGGATTTGAAACCAATAAGGTGTTGATCGTAATAGATGGCATACGCATGAACAATGCGATATACAGGGGAGGGCATCTTCAGAACGTCATCACCCTCGATAATGCAATTTTTGATCGTGCTGAAATTGTTTATGGCCCAGGGTCAGTTGTTTACGGTTCCGATGCATTGGGAGGAGTAATGTCCTTCAGAACAAAGGATCCATTACTTTCTTCGGATGGGAAGCTATTGGTTAAAGCCAATGCGTACACGCGGTATATGAGTGCTGCCAGCGGTTATGCTGCTCACGCCGATGTGGCCGTAGGGTCAAAGAAATTCGGTTCATTAACATCGTTTACGTATTCGAATTTTGGTGATTTAAGACAAGGTTCTAACCGCGAGATCTTTGCAGGTAATTTTGGTGCAAGATCATGGTATCAGGACAGAATTGGTGGTAAAGACACCATGATCATGAATGCTGATTCGAATCTTCAAGTGGGTTCGGGATATTCACAGTATGACCTTTTGCAAAAGTTCTTATTTCAGCAGAATGAAAATGTAAAGCATATGGTCAATTTGCAATATTCTACCTCTTCCAATATTCCTCGATATGACAGATTGACACAGATGTCATCAGGTCTTCCAAGGTTTGCAGAATGGTATTATGGCCCACAAGACAGACTGCTTGCAGCGTACACTTTGGCGCTAACCAATAAAAATAAGTTCTATGATAATGCAAGGTTAATCTTGGGGTATCAACAGATCGAAGAGAGCAGAATGGATCGAAGATTTAATAATACCGGTCTGAATCATCGAATTGAAAACCTTGACATTTACACCTTGAATCTTGATCTGGCCAAAAAATCAGGAAAGAATGAGTTGAGATACGGATTGGAAGGGTGGTACAATAAGGTTGCATCTTCCGCCTTCAAAAAAGATATCGAGACGGGAATGGAAACCCCTTTAGATACAAGATATGCATCCGGAGGAGCAACTATGAGCTCTATTGCGGCTTATTTGACGCATACCTATGAGATCAATGATCATCTCATCCTAAATGATGGATTACGTTTCTCTAGTGTCGGTCTGAATGCAAAATTTACCGATACTACATTTTTTAAATTCCCATTTGATGAAACATCACAGAAAAATGCCGCTCTTAATGGGAATGTGGGCTTAATCTATATGCCTGATGCCGAGACTAGAATCAATGTGCTTTTCTCTACGGGTTTCAGAGCTCCAAATGTGGATGATCTGAGTAAGGTTTTTGAATCATCTCCGGGAAACATCATTGTTCCTAATGAAAACATAAAACCGGAATACACCTACAATGGTGAATTGGGGATAGGGCATAAATTAGGAAGAAAGGTAGATGTACAGGCAACAGGATATTACACTTTTCTGACTAATGCACTTACAGTGAAGGATGATCAATTTAATGGTCAGGATTCGATCCTATATGATGGAGTAATGAGTAACGTTGTTTCCATGCAGAATGCGAGTAGGGCATATTTATACGGTTTGGAACTTTCAATGAATGGAAAGATCAGCAATCATGTGAAGGTGTATGCAACATATAATTATACCTATGGAAGGATCATTAATGATTCAACCGCGGCAATTCCTTTGGATCACATTCCACCTGTTTTTGGAAAACTTGGATTCCAAGTGATAGAAGGAAAGTTTCGCGGCGAAATGTATGTGAATTACAGTGGTTGGAAAAGAATTGAAGATTACAATCCTTTTGGTGAGGATAATCAAGCATTTGCCTTGCCTCAAGGAATGCCTTCATGGTATACGATCAATGCAAGAGTTGGGTATCAATTCAATAAAAACCTGGGACTTCAACTGGCATGTGAAAATATCCTAGATAGGAATTATAGAGTGTTTGCATCAAACATTTCAGCTCCTGGACGAAACTTCATCTTTACATTAAGAGGTAGTTTTTAAGGAATTCTTCTATAGTGTAATGCCTTCACCTTTTACAGGTGGAGGCATTATTTTTTTGTCATGTACATATCTGTAGATGAAACAAAGAAAAAATGATGTAAAACTTCTTTGGTTGGCCTCAAATCTGGTGAGTAAGTGAAAAGGTCTTCAGCGCTTTCAGGATTATCGAATTCTGCTTTTAAGATGTAAATATCCTTTTGGATCCCTGCCGTCCCTTCTCCAAACTTTAGAACATATGCTTCTTTTTGTTCGGTGCCCAATCCATCGAAGTTTTTCCAGTGAAAAATTCTTTTTGGCGTATGATTTCTTATGGAATAGATTGCCTTGTAACTCGAGTTTCTAATTCTATAGTCGATCAAAATATCTTGATACACCTGACTTGTAATATTGTCAAATTTTACGGTTAGTTCAGCTTGAGGAGTAGAAGATATGACTTGTGGGGGCGATATTTTATTTAGCGCACCATCATAATAGAAAATGTAATTGTAATTACCCATGTAGCCAACTTCCGCTCTTTTAGCCGTGTTATTTGATTTCAGGGCCTCTTCAATAGCAAAGTCATATCTGTTTACAGCAATGATGGCATCCTCCCGGTCGTCACCATCAAGGTTAGCTCGGTATATCTTTAATGAATATTTCTCATTGACAGGTATTGTTAAGCTCGCTTCAACATGTCTTTTTGCCCTTGATTCAAGAGATTCGTTTTCGTCTGTTTCGACTTCATTGGTAACAACTGTATCTGTATTTTCAACTTCGGAGCAGCTGGAAAGGAACACGATCAGTAAGAGTGGGAGCCAATTCTTCATATGACAAAGATAGGTGGATTAGTATTAGACTTCAACGCCAAATTTTATAATTTTAAAACATGAATGTGAGAATAAATGAAGAATGGAAATCATTATTGAAGGATGAGTTCGAAAAGCCATATTTTCATGAGTTGATCACATTTGTCAAAAATGAATATGCTCAACATCCAGGTAGGATCTTTCCTGCTGGAAATGAGATCTTCAGGGCATTTGATCTTTGTCCGCCTTCAAAAGTGAAGGTTGTCATTCTGGGGCAGGATCCTTACCCGACCAAAGGACATGCACATGGACTTTGTTTTTCTGTTGATGAGAAAGTGAAACCACTTCCAAAAAGTCTAGTCAATATTTTTAAAGAACTTGAGTCGGATCTATCGATTCAAGCACCGTCCAATGGGGATTTGTCGAATTGGGCTCAGCAAGGAGTATTATTGATCAATACCGTCTTAACTGTTCGGGAAGGATTGCCGGATAGTCATTCAGGTAAAGGTTGGGAAAAGTTTACCGATGCTGCAATTCAACATTTGGCAAATAGCAGGTCAGAACTAGTTTATGTCTTGTGGGGTGCAAAGGCACAAAAAAAGGTAGAATATATTGACACCCAAAAGAATCTGATCATTTCGAGTCCACACCCATCACCATTATCTGCACATCGTGGATTTTTTGGATCAAAACCATTTTCACGGATTAACGAATATCTGTTGAAAAAGGGCCAAACACAAATCAACTGGTAGGCTTACGCATGTTTAGTTTAACTATCTTTGCAGGCAATGGAATTAAAGAATGATCTCATTTTAAGAGCTGCAAGGGGTGAAGATATTGATCGCTATCCCGTGTGGCTTATGCGTCAAGCTGGTAGAATCTTACCTGAATACAGAGCTGTAAGATCGAGTTTGTCTGGTTTTAAAGAATTGGTTGAAACTCCGGAAAGGGCCGCTGAAGTTACGATTCAGCCGGTAGATATCCTTGGTGTGGATGCAGCAATTATTTTTTCGGACATCCTTGTAGTTCCTGAAGCAATGGGACTGGAATATCAAATGATCGAGCAAAAGGGACCGTGGTTTGAAAAAACGATCAGGTCCAGAGAGGAATTGAAATTGATTTCAGATTCCTTTGACATAAATGATCGTTTGGGATACGTCCTAGAGGCGATAAAGATCACGAACAAAGAGCTAGACGGGAGAGTTCCTCTAATCGGTTTTGCGGGTGCGCCATGGACGATTCTTTGTTATATGGTCGAAGGAAAAGGATCGAAAACATTCTCCGAATCCAGAAAACTTTTGTACACTGATCCTGCTTTGGCACATGAGTTGTTAAGTATGATCACGAAAGTGACAATTCAGTATTTGAAAGCACAGATCAAGGCCGGAGCTCATATGGTTCAGATCTTTGATTCTTGGGCAGGAATTCTGGGAACAGAGCAATACGCTGAATTTGGATTGAAATACATAAGTTTAATTGCTGATGCGATCAACGAGGTTCCAGTGACGATCTTTTCGAAAGGAGCTATAACCTCAATAGGATCCATTGGAAAATTAAATTGTAATACTGTCGGACTTGACTGGAATATGGATATATCAGAGGCAAGAAAAATGGTCGGAGAGAGTAGAACTCTTCAAGGCAATTTAGATCCTTGTGCTTTATATAGTAGCCATAAAGATGTTGAGAATCTGACAATTAAAATGTTGGATACTTTCACGAGTAAACGACATATTGTAAATTTGGGTCATGGAGTTTATCCAGATGTTGATCCGGAAAAGGTGAAAACGTTCATTAAAACAGTAAAGAATTATGAATTACGTAAGTAAGAATTTTAAGAATGTAGTTTCGATTCTATTTGTAGGATTGTTAACGACAAATTCATTTGCTCAGGGTGAGAACCTTTTGTCAAACGGTGGTTTTGAATCAACCGATGGCAAGGTAAAAAAGCTGGGTGGAATCGAAAGTGCTACAACATGGACATCTCCGACAGGAGTTCGAGCTGACCTTTTCACGCCTGGTAAGGTGATCGATATCAGTACTCCAATGAACATTTATGGAAAAGAAGAAGCGAAGGAAGGTTCAAACTATGCAGGAATCGTTGCGTTTTCTTTCGGAGATAAGGTGCCAAGATCATACATTATGGCTAAATTGGATTCGCCTCTAAAGAAAGGGATGAAGTATTGTGTTTCATTTCATGTGTCTTTAGCGGAAGCTTCAAAATATGCGAGTAACAATATTGGAGCGAATCTTTCAAAGAAGCCTTTCGCTACGGATTCCAAGACTGCCATTATCGATGAAGCTCATATCAAGCACTATAACAACAAGGTGTTTAACGCTACGTACAATTGGGACAAAGTTTGTGGAATATTTGAAGCTGAAGGTGGAGAAAAATATATCACAATTGGAAATTTTGATCCGAACGACAAAACTAAATATGAGAACAACAAGAAGCCGAATAACAAAGAAATGAAGCTTACTCAGGTGATTTCTGCGTATTACTATATCGATGATATCTCTATTCAGTTGATCGATAACAATGAGCAGTGTGATTGTCTGATCACTGAAAATGAGAACAATTATTCTTCAACGATCTATCAGAAAGCGGTCGTATTGAATGATAAAATGACATCTGCTGAGAAGGTGGAAGCTCAAAAAGTGTTCTTTGCTTTTGGAAAGACGACATTGACTACAGAAGGAGAGGAGGCGCTTGATCTGATCGCAGAAGAAATGAAGGCAAATGCTTCGATGAAACTTGAAGTGATGGGGCATAGTGATGCAGAAGAAGATAAGGTAGGTCTTGAAAAGGAGATGTATGCAGATATGGCTTCAAAGAGAGTCAATGAAGTGATGTCTTATTTAATGGATAAAGGAATAGAAGAGGGTAGAATGATCCCTTCTTCTCAAGGAAGCAGTGAGCCAAGTGATGAGATCGAAGAAGGTGACGACGATGATCTTATTATGGCGAAGAACAGACGCGTTACATTTAAGGTTAGATAACTATCTATATAGAGAAAATAAAAAAGGAGGCTATTGTGCCTCCTTTTTTTATTCAATTTCTTTTAAGATTTCAAATAACCGATGAGTAGGTAAGCCCACAACATTGGTATAAGATCCTTTTATTTCAGAAATAAAGTTATACCCAATCCATTCCTGGATTCCGTATGATCCTGCTTTGTCGAACGGTTTATACTCACGGATATAATATTCGATCATTTCGTCAGGAATTGACTTGAAATTCACTTCGGTAATTTCACTAAAGGAAATTTGATCCTGTAAAGTGAATACGGCAACACCAGATACCACATGGTGTTTTCGACCTGAAAGTTCTTTGATCATTGCATATGCTTCGTCAAAATCAGAAGGTTTCCCGAGAACCCTATGTTCAAGGATCACAGTGGTGTCAGCACAGATCAAGATTTCGTTTTCTTCAAGATGTTCTTGTAAATGTTTTGCCTTTTTTAATGCAACATACTCTGCAACTTCGAACGGATCAAGATCAATGGGGAAAGATTCGTCAATGTCAATTGAATAGACGCTGAAATCATAGCCCATGTCAGATAACAACTCTTTCCTACGTGGAGAATTTGATCCTAAAATGATCCTGGAATTCATTAACTATGAACCGTTAGAAGTGAAATGACACCAAATAACATGGAAACTTTGATCAATTGATCGCTTATTTTAAGCTTATCTGAAAGAAATAAGCTTATGCCCGCGAGTGATAAGGTTACCGAAGATATAGCTAATGGCCATACCATCGAGATGTTCCAGTTTAAATTGTTTGCCTCAAATAGACATAATAATATAACAAGGATCATAATGATCGTTGATATGATCTTTGAATTCATTACCCCAATGACCATTGGGAGTGATTTAACGTAGATCAGGCGATCTCCCGACATATCCTGTATATCTTTTATGATCTCTCTTGAAAGGTTTGAAAGTGCGGCCAGAAGAGCTACAATGTAGATCAAATTCAGATCTTCAGAGATTAATAGAGAAACAACATTCTGATCAGACTGCAGACTTACAGAAAAACAAACATAAAGGAGGGTCAATACTGGAATCATTCCTGTTAATACAGCGATAATGAGATTTCCGATAAATACTTTTCGTTTGAAATACATGCTATAAAACCATAACAGGTTAATAGAAATCAAATGAATGAAGACAAATATGATCGATTGGTAATAAATAGAGAGGTATATCCCTGAAATGAAACCAATCCCATTAAAGCTCCAATGAGAAACGATGGCCCACCGTCTTTTTATGTGTTTTGTAATGATCAGTTTTTCGGGCTTATTGATCCTGTCAGCTTTAACGTCAAAGTAATCATTGATGATATTGCCGGCAGCTGCAATGATAACCGTAGAGCCGATGAGAAGTGATAAGTTAAAGATGTTATAGGTAAAGCCGGAATAATCGCTCAGATCTTTGAGGTGAATAAACGTGGCGATCATGGTAAAAGCAATGATCGCTAGGTTAAGAGGTCGTATAAGTCGCAGAAAATGCATTACTTGATAATTCGATATTCTGTACGACGGTTTGACTGATGAGCTTCTTCTCGTTCTTTTTCAGTTGCCATTTTGTTGATCTCTGCATCCGATATAACCGGTTTTGTTTCTCCGTATCCTTTGTAAGTCATTCTAGATGCTTCAACACCTTTTGAAACAACATATTCATAAACAGACTTGGCTCTGTCATTCGAAAGTTTAAGGTTCTCTTTATCATCACCTCTGGTGTCTGTATGTCCGCCAATTTCAATTTTAACCGTTGGATTTTTAGTCATGAATTCAACAAGCTTGTTCAGCTCAACGTACGATTCGGGTCTCAATGTTGCTTTACTCAAATCAAAGAATACGTTCGCAAGAAGTGTAGGAGTACCATCAGTAATTGGAACCATAGGCACATCCATATGAACAGCTTCTTGATTTTCGACAACTGTCATGTTAAAGTTCTTTGAAAAGAAAGTATAGCCAGGGTAGGAGACATTCAAAGCGTATGACTTGTTGATCGGTAAACTCACCATAAATTCACCAGTTAGCTTATCTGCTTCTGAAACTACGACCTCTTTTCCTGTCTCCAGATCTATCAGTTGGAACTTACCCGGGATTGGATTTCTTGTTTTAATGTCGTAAACCATTCCTTCAAAGTATAGGGTCTTTGTTGGTCTCAAATTTTCAGGAAGCGTAAAATAGTATATGTCCAGTCCACCGTATCCTCCATCTCTGTCGGAAGCAAAGAATGCAATTTCGCCATCAGGAGAAACCATCAATGAATTTTCGTCGAACTTTGTGTTGATGGGGTATCCCAAATTAACAGGTCTGGTCCAGTTTCCTTGTGCATCCATTCTGGATACAAATAGATCAGATCCGCCCATTCCGACATGACCTTTCGAAGCGAAGTACAGTGTTTTACCGTCGGGGTGAATAAGGACAGATTCCTCTTCGTAGGGTGTGTTAATGATATCTGGTAATCTTTCCGGGGTACTCCAAGAACCATTGTCTAAAAGTCGCGTTACGTAGATGTCAGAATTCTCAGTCTGGTTGCGACCCCTGATTCCTCTGATAAAATACATGGTCTTCCCATCAGCAGATAGAGAAGGCTGTGTTTCCCAATGATAGGAATTTACATTACCCGGAATATTTACAGGGTCAGTCCATCTTGAGCCTAGCTTTTTAGTGTAGAATAGGTCACAGCTTCCTTTTCCAAATCTGTTTTCTCCATAATTCTCTCCAGTTGCATCTGGACAAGCGACAAACACTAGAGAACGTCCATCAGCCCCAATGGTTGGTGCACCTTCATTGTTTACTGTATTTACATTCGAAGGCATAGGTACAGCTGTACCCCACATGTTTCGGTCATTCAGTTGGGAAACGTAGAAGTCTTCTTGTTCTTTGATTGGTCCAAACACTCTTTCATCTGGAATTCTGCGGGTGAACAAGATGGTTTTTCCGTCAACAGTGATGGTTGGAAAGTATTCATTGTATTGAGTGTTAATCCCAGGTCCAATATTTACGGGATCAAATTTTGTCGGATTCTTCAATGCTTCTAATGCAAATCTATTGTTATCCATCAATTTATTCGCTTCAGCAACAAGTTGTATGTTGGCGTTTCTGTTTTGGACGAATATTTCTAGATTTTTATTACTTTTTTCATAGTCCCCAACGGCATTCTGAAGATTTGCAAGGTAAAAATACGTGCTACCAGTTGGACTATGTTTCGGATTGATTCTTAAAGCAGATTCAAAATGACCAATTGCTTCAGGATATCTTCCAAGGATTTCACAGTATTCACCTGCGAACATATGTGCTTCCCAGAAATTAGGATCTTTCTCAAGCGCTTGATTCATTAAGTCAATACCAAGCTTATAATTCGGCATATTCGTTGCACGATCAATTGAAGTACCTGGAGCATCTTTACCTTGCTCAAATAACTTGATTGCCTTTTTATTACTTGTTGAATATTTCACTTGGCTGATAGAGCACGAAGCTGACAGGAGAATCGAGAAGAATATAAGAAATGACTTCATATTACGGTATGTTCAAGTATTTATGTGTCTGCAATGAAATTCTCCATTGCGGGTTGTTTTTAACATAGTCTACGATCATTGGCAAAAATCGTTCCCGTTTGTCCCACTCGGGCTGCAGGAATAACTGACAATTTTCGTTCACTTTTTTCGCGTGTCCCTCAGCCCACTCAAAATCAGAAGGATGAGCGATGATCACTTTGAGTTCATTGGCAATCTCGTATGAAGATTCAACAGGTTTTTTAAATTTTTTTGGAGAGAAACAATACCAATCGATCTTTCCTTGTAAATGATAACAGCCTGAAGTTTCTACAGCAATCGTAAAACCATTTTCCCTTAATAACTGCGTTAATGCAGAAAGGTTATACATCAGCGGTTCACCACCAGTTATAACAACGAATCTTGCAGGATAATTAGATGCCTCTTCAACAATTTTGTCGATACTCTGAATAGGATGTTTGTTTGCGTCCCAGCTTTCTTTGACATCGCACCAGACGCATCCTACGTCGCAACCCGCTAGACGAATGAAATAGGCCGCCTTTCCAGAATGTGATCCTTCACCTTGCAGGGTGTAAAATGCTTCCATCACTGGAAGTTCTTTATCAGGATCTATCTGCTTAGCATTCATTTAAACAAATGTATAGATTATAAAGGAGAAACCTTGTTGAGATCTCGGATACGTAGTACGATATTTCCGTCTTCATTCTCATCAAAACTTCTTTCGAATTTCACGTTGTCTAAGAAATCAACTCCTCCATAAGAATGTTTCTGTAAAATGGTCTGGCTAAAGGTTTCATCAAATGTTTCGATCAAAATAATTAGCTCAGCATGTCTGTTGACAAGATCATCAATTGAAAGATTTAGAAATGGGGAATCGGA
>SBFR01000080.1 GCA_006227105.1 Bacteroidota bacterium | reverse complement strand
CGTGAGCTTTACCCAATGACTTTCGAGGAGCCATTGTTTCACATTCATCTGAATGTAGATTATCCGTTCAATTTGACAGGGATACTTTATTTCCCAAAGATCAAGGAGAACGTTGAAGTTCAAAGGAATAAGATCAATCTTTATTCAAACCAAGTCTTTATAACAGATAGCGTTGAAGAGATCGTTCCTGAATTTCTAACACTTCTTCATGGTGTCATAGATTCACCGGATATTCCATTAAATGTTTCAAGGTCATATTTGCAATCCGATGGAAATGTCAAGAAAATTTCATCCCATATAACCAAAAAGGTAGCGGATAAGCTTTCTGAAATGTTCAAGAAGGATCGCGCCGATTTTGAGTCAAAATGGGAAGATCTTCAAATTTTCATTCAGTACGGAACATTGTCCGATGAAAAATTTGCTGAAAAAGCAAAAGGATTCTCTCTTGTAAAAAGCAGTGACGGAGTGTATTCAACAATTGAAGAATACAAAGAAAAGGTTAAAGCGCTGCAGACCGATAAAGACGGAAAGACAGTTGTTTTATATACCAATGATGCCGAGGGACACTTCAGCTTTGTGAAAAAAGCCAAAGACAGAGGATACGATGTTCTTATCCTGGATGGTCCACTTGTGCCACACTGGATCGCGAAGCTTGAACAGGAGATTGAGAACATTAGTTTTGCAAGAGTAGATTCAGATTCTCTGGATAATCTGATCAAGAAGACGGATGAAATCCCTAGTAAACTATCAAAAGAAGAAGAGGAGAAGCTAAAGCCCCTTTTTGAAAATGCTCTGAGCAAAGAAAAATATACCGTGAAGGTAGAAAGCATGAGTGAAGATGAGGCGCCTCTGATCATTACTCAGCCTGAGTTTATCAGAAGAATGATGGAGCAGCAGCGCTTAGGTGGAGGCGGTTTTTACGGAGCATTTCCAGAAATGTATAATGTTCAAGTAAATGCGAATCACCCTAAAGTCGGTATGATCCTTTCAAAGTCTGAAGAGGATCAATCTGAAATGGTGAAGCAGCTTGTCGATCTGACCTTACTTTCACAAGGTATGTTAAAAGGAGAAGCATTAAATTCCTTCATTGAAAGGAACATAGAACATTTACAATAACTTCGCAGGGGTCATTGACCCCTGTTAATTTTTATATCATTTGTTTAAGTGGATTATAGGTATTGGTAGCTACTTTCTATTTGGAAGAAGCTTATTCATGGGATTGATCGGGTTCATCGTCGGGTCTTTCATTGATAATTACCAGCAGGTCATGGCGAGAGCCTCTAGAGAAGGAGGAAGACGAATGTCTCCTGAAGACCTTTTCAATTATTACCAGCAAAGAACTGCCGTAAGCGATGTTGCAACAATGTTGATGGCACTTTCAGCAGCTGTAATGAAAGCAGATGGGAAAGTTGTGAAATCTGAGCTTGATTACGTCAAAAACTTTTTTGCTCGTCAGTTTGGTCCACAATTCAATAGAGAGCATCTTCAAACCCTCAAAAGATTTCTTGATTCAGGACAAATACCATTGGATCAGATCTGTTCAGATATTCGAATGAGAATGCAGCCTGAAGTTCGAGTTCAGCTGATTCACTATTTGTTTGGTATTGCAAAAGCCGATGGTCACGTTTCTGACACTGAGATCAATGTGATCCATGATCTTTCCAGGAAGATGGGAATTCCGGAAGTGGAATTTGAGAGCGTTAAGAACATGTTCTATAGAGACACGAATTCTGATTATCGTGTGCTTGGAATTGAACCAGATGCTTCCGACGACGAGATCAAGAAAGCCTATCGGCAAATGGCCATTAAATTTCACCCTGATAAAGTCGCACAGATGGGTGAAGAATACCAGCAAGGAGCGAAAGAGAAATTCCAGAAGATACAGGATGCCTATGAAGCGATCAAAAAGCAACGTGGCTTCAAATGATCATTCTGATTTTCCGATAAGAAACATTGCTGGTATTTTGGCAAGATCATATGCATTCTCACGCCAATTTTTCACCGACATAGTTCTAATTCGCTGATCCAGTAGCGTAAGATTTGACGCAATACACAATTCGGTTGGATCTGAAAGTTCATTCAATAGGTCGTCTAAAACGTTCATGTTCCTGAAAGGAGTATCCATAAAAATGTGCGTATGCCCATTTCTTCGGCTGTCCGCTTCAAAATCCTTGAGTGATTTAATTCTGTCTTTTCGTTCTTTCGGTAAATAACCATGAAAGGTGAACTTTTGTCCTGAGAAACCGCTTCCGATAAGAGCCAAAAGAATGGATGAAGGTCCAACCAGAGGAGATACTTCTATACCTTCCTCATGGGCCATGGCAACCAAAACAGCTCCAGGATCTGCAATTCCGGGACAACCCGCCTCAGAAATGATCCCAACATCAAAACCCTTTTTCAATTGTTGGATTAAAAAATAAAGGGAAGGTTTTTCGGTTCTTTTGTTCAGTTCTATGAATGTAGACGAATCAATTGGAAATTCTCTATCCATTTTTCGAAGTAATCTTCTGGCTGAACGTAGCTCCTCGACTGCAAAAAATCTGATTTTTGTACTTGTTTCGATAACTTCCTGCGGAAGTATGTTAGATAGTGTCTCGCCACCTAATGTATTCGGTATTAAATAGAGTTTTCCTCTCACTTTGTAATTTGTTTGATGATGATGTCTGTTGCTTGATCCAGCATTGTGTATACTTCAATAAATCCTTGCTCACCTCCGTAGTAGGGATCAGGTACTTCTCTGTCTTGTCCCGGATACAATTCGTTTAGAATTAGCTTCACTTTATTTCGATCTGATTCACTTTCAGCAAGACTTAAAATGTTCTTCAAATTACTCTTATCCATTGCATAGATCAGATCGAAATCTTTAAAGTCTTGTCGCGAAAATTGGCGTGCACGAAGACCTTCTATGTCAACACCGAAGGACCTTGCAGTTTGTCTCATTCTTGGATCTGGTTTTTCACCAATGTGATATCCCGCTGTACCGGCTGAATCTACGGTCACATCCAGATTCAGATCGTTTACTTTCTTTCGGAGTATTCCATCAGCCATAGGTGACCGACAGATGTTTCCAAGACAAACCATTAGAATTTTCATTTCGCAAAATTATGAAACTAACTGACTTGAACGCGTTACTAATAAGTTTGAACCGAATATTCAATGGAAAGTACCGTATATTCATTTGCTTCCACATTTAAAGTTAAAATATGGTAAAAACCCCAACCATTCATTAAATTAAACGTTATATAACTGAACACTTTAACTAAAACCTAATAACATGAGACAGCTCAAAATCACAAAGCAGGTCACAAACAGGGAGACAGCCTCTCTGGATAAGTACTTGCAGGAAATTGGTCGAGTAGATCTGATAACAGCTGATGAGGAGGTGGAACTGGCAAGACGTATCCGTCAAGGAGACCGTGCAGCCCTGGAGCGATTGACAAAGGCAAATTTACGATTTGTGGTTTCTGTCTCTAAACAATATCAGAATCAGGGTCTGTCGCTTCCCGATCTTATCAATGAAGGAAATCTTGGTTTGATCAAAGCAGCAGAACGATTTGATGAAACAAGAGGATTTAAATTTATTTCGTACGCAGTTTGGTGGATCAGACAATCGATCCTTCAAGCTTTGGCAGAACAAGCCAGAATTGTGCGTTTACCATTGAATAAGATCGGTACGATCAATAAGATCAACCGCGCCTTTTCTGAACTTGAACAGCAATTTGAAAGACCACCATCAGCGGAAGAATTGGCAGAGTACCTTGAATGTACAACAGAAGAGGTAAAGCAATCTCTTTCGAATTCAGGTCGACACGTATCAATGGATGCGCCATTAGTAGAAGGTGATGAAAGTTCATCGAGTATGTACGATGTACTACTCAATGATTCATTGCCTGGACCAGACAAAGAATTGGTTGTAGAATCACTTAGAAAGGACATCGAACGATCTTTATCTACGCTCACCCAACGTGAAGGCGATGTAGTTCGTTTGTATTATGGATTGAATGGAAAACATCCAATGACTCTTGAAGAGATTGGAGAAAGATTCGATTTAACTCGTGAAAGAGTCAGACAAATTAAAGAAAAAGCAATTCGAAGATTGAAGCATACTTCCCGAAGCCGGATGTTAAAATCATACCTAGGTTAAGCGGGATCTACGTCTAAGATCATTCGAATCGATTTGTTTAAAGGAACGCCATAGAAAGCATCAATAAGTTGCTGAAGGCGTTCCTTTATTTTTTTATCCGATAGATCCCTTTCGATCTTAAGCATTACATTTTTCTGGTAAAGATTATTGATCCTTCTGATCAACGGGTAATCCGGACCAAGGACTCTTTCGTTAAACACTTTTCTGAGCTCAAGCGCAAAAGAATTGGTAACACTATCCAGTAAGTCAGGATCTTTATGTTTTAAAGTGATATTGATGACCTTATAGAACGGTGGGTAATGAAAATTTCTTCGCTCGAGAATTTCACTTTCATAAAATCCTATGAAATCATGGTCGATCACCTTACGGATCACCCAGTTTTCTGGATCACCTGACTGAATAATAACCTGGCCTCTTTTATGTTTTCTTCCAGCTCTACCTGCAACCTGGGTCATTAACTGAAAAGAACGCTCCAACGCTCTAAAATCAGGTCTATTCAACAACATGTCGGCATCTAGGATTCCCACAAGACTAACATTGTCAAAGTCCAATCCTTTGGTGACCATTTGAGTTCCGATTAAAATATCCACTTTCCCTTCAGAAAAGTCCTGTATGATATTTTCATAGGCATTCTTCGATCTTGTGCTGTCAAGATCCATTCGTTGTATGATCTTGTCAGGGAATATAAGTTGAAGCTCATCCTCTATCTTTTCAGTTCCGAAACCGATCATCTTGAGGCGGTTACTTCCACACGCTGAGCATGTTCCCATTGGGGGAGTGATGCTGCTGCAATAATGGCATTTGAGCGTGTTCGAATGTTTATGATAGGTCAGGCTTACATCACAATTCTTGCATTTTGGTGTCCAATTACAGATCTCACATGACCAAAGTGGTGTATATCCTCTTCTGTTCTGGAATAAAATGATTTGCTCATTGTTGTTCAATGCGTTTTTCATGTGATCAAGCAAGAAAGAAGAATAATGTGACTCCATTGTTTTTTGTCTTCTTTCCTTTTTAATATCTGCTACAAATACCTCCGGGAGCGTTATATCACCGTATCTCGAATTGAGCTCAACCAAACCGTATTTTCCGTTTTTGGCATTGAAATAACTTTCCATTGAAGGTGTGGCTGAACCAAGAAGGACCTTTGCCTTGTGCATTGCTCCCAGAACAATGGCGGTGTCTCTTGCATTGTAACGAGGTGAAGGATCATACTGCTTGAATGTGTTTTCATGCTCCTCATCGACTATTATCAGTCCCAGGTCCCTGAATGGTAAGAAAACAGATGATCTCGCTCCTAGAATTATTCTAAATCTATCTGGGTTATTGTTTAATACGTGATTCCAGATTTCAACACGCTCGTTTTGATTGAACTTCGAATGATAAACTCCAATCTGTTCACCAAAATATTTAGAAAGTCGTTGAATTAATTGTGTCGTTAGGGCTATTTCGGGTAAAAGAAATAATATTTGTTTGCCTAAGTCTAATTGTTGTTGGATGAGCTGGACATAGATCTCCGTTTTTCCTGAACCGGTTACACCATGCAACAAAACTGTATTTGTCCTCTCAAAATTACTTTCGATATGCTCAAGCGCATGTTGTTGTTCCTTACTTAATGGTTTAAAGACATCCGTAGAATCAATGGAATCATTAAATCTTCCGATCTCGTACTTTTCGGAAAGAACGAATCCATTCTTTTCAAGAGTTCTCAAGGTAGAATCGGAGACTCCAGATTGACTGAGTTCTTTCTTCATTACCGGTATCATTGATGCCCCTTCATAACGACCAAGATCCAGCAGTTTTAAAAGAGCCTCTGCCTGTTTTTGACCACTCTTTTTTGTTTCCAGGCTCTGAAGAAGTTCATTAATGGCCTCTTCTTTTAGAAACATATCATTGAGCTTATAGAAGACGGCTGTTTTTGGGCTGAATCTTTGATTTAGTTCCTCAACAGAAATGATCATTCTTTTATCGATCATTTGCTTGATGATCGGCTGTATCGTTTTGATCCCAATGATTTCAGAGATTTCCTTCAGATCAAGAGATTCTCTCGTCTCTAGTACTTCGATGATCGTTTCTTCCCGTTCGGTTAATGCTTTTCCATTGATCTCGAAATCAGGATGGAGAACGATCTTTGTTTCGCTTGCCAGTTTGAAATTTGCAGGGAGTGCTGCATTCATCACATCTCCAATTGGAGACATATAGTAAGATGACATCCATTCCCACAATTTGTATTGCTCTAGGGTAATGATGGCTTGATCATCCAAAAGATGTTCGATGTACTTTGCCTGATAGTTTTCAGGTATTTTCTCGTGTACTGAAACCACAATACCGGTGAGCAGTTTTCCTTTGCCGAATGGAACAATTACTCGAATCCCTGCGAAAATATGCTCATTCATTTCATAAGGCACACGATACGTGAAAGTCTGCCTAATGGGAACTGGAAGAATGACATCAGCAAAAAGGGTCAAGCGTTCGGACATGCCCTAAAATTAACAAGTAAACGAGAAAACAGAAAGTTCTGGAATAAACTTTACTGACAAGCGAAGGTTTGCGTTTGATCACCAGGGTGATTGCTGCAGAAATAAAGCAATCCAGTGATCGGTCCTGTACATAACTCTCTTGTGCTTTTCTGATCAATTGCTCTAATATAAGCTTGTGCAGCAGAAACAAAGAATGGCTTCACAAACTTTAAAGTCTGTCTTGATGAAAAAATTCCGATAACTCGTCCGTCACCTTCAATACTCAGATTCGTATAAGTTGGCTTACTTTGAGCCAAGCTACTTGAAGGTTTGTTAACGGTCATGTAGTTGTAAAGTTCCTCTGCACCTCCCGTAATTGTAACGGTGATCGATCCAAATGTTCTTCTGTCAATCAACGGATCATTCGTGATGTTTGACTTGATCAAATTGTAAAATGTCTGCCCATTCGCCGAAAATGTTTTTGAACTTCCTGGAACAACTTCAGACTCTCCCAAAGTCCATTTGAACGATTTTGGTGTTGATGTGGCACCAATGAATTCATTGAACGAGATGTCAAGAGAAGTATTTACCACATAGGCATTTCCTGTTCCAACTGCAACGCTGGATGCGGTATACGAACCAGGGTTATCAGCGAATTTAAAGGTGTAATTTTGACTCGAAGCAGTAGTTGACAGACCAGTAACCAATTGCGTCTCACCAGTCACAATAAGCTCACCATTGTTGATGTCAATATTCAACTTATATGTTGCACTCGGGTTCAAAGGTGATTGGTTGATCGTATGGAAATAATACATTTTCTGTTGAGGAGCATAGAATACTCCATTTTCATCCTTGTTATCGATCAGTGTATCTGTCAAAGTCCATGTTCTTGTAAGCGCCCCATTCACATATTCTTTAATTGTCGCGTTCACGTCAGTAAAGTAACTAGAATCAGGGATCTGTGCTATTTCATATGCATTGCCCGGACCAATAAATGCTCTGTTGATCTTCACAAAATGGATGGAATCAGCTTGATCCAGAATTCCGTATACAACAGCTGTTTCCTGAAAGTCACCGATCAACTCGACTTCTTCATTACATGAGTTTAAAACGAACCCTAAAATGAAAAGGATAAAAGAATATTGGAGAAGAGATTTCATAGTTCTTTGTTAGATTTCAAATGTACTACAATTTGACAAATAATACATATTCGTTGGCTGTCTCATAACTACAGATAACTCAACGGATTGCCCTTTCATTGAAAAGCACATATCCGTAACTTACCTGGAAAGCAAGTGGATTCGTTTGTTTAGGGAAGTAATTGACAGTTGCTCGAAGAGGTCCAAGAAATGAATGATAGATGATCGAAGCGGAAGCAAGGAAGGTATCTCCTTTAAATGGCTTTGAATAGGTTTGGGTACCATCATCGTTTTTGATCAACTGAACGAAAGGCTGAAATAAGTATCCATCAAAACGGAGATCTATGTTTTTAGGAAATGAGAAAATAATGTTTGTTCCGACACCAATATACTGAGGTGATCGGTATTCAGGGAGAAAATATGTGTCAATGTCAGGAATTGGAGAAAAGCTTGTCAGTGCGAGTAACGTTGCTGTGTAGTTGGTGTACAGGGATTGTGAATTGAAAACACCCTTGCCGTGAATTCCAAAATGAAATGATTCTTTGTCAATAAGGAATGATCTGAATTCCATGTTTAAATTGATCCATTCATGGAACTTTCGTTGAGGGTCGATCTGTGAAGACGTAGAACCCGGAAAGCTCTCCTCGACACCATTGACATACCTGGCTCTGAATTGGAAGAAGTGACCTGAACTGGCAAATTGCTTTCTATTCAGAGTGTTTTGAACGAATTCCCACGACACGGTTCCACCATTAAAAATGGTGAAATCAGCAGTGTCTTTATTGGTGAAATTGTCCGTTTGATAATAGTCATCTTCAAGATTAACGAGCCTTAGATCAAACGTACTTTTGATCGTGTTTCCAATCGGGTGCTTGAGTTTCATTCCATAGTACATTTCATTTTGTATCAGGAAAGAAGGCTTTACGTCTTCAAAAAAAGTAGCGAAACTTCTAAAATAATCCCATCTGTTCATCACGAAATAAACGGATCCCGAAATGGGGTAGATGGAAGGTAGCTCAAGAGAATACTCGGCTTTTGCAGAACCGTAGAATTTACCAAAATAAGATTCTGCATGTACAGAGGATGCGAGTTTACCAATGCTTCGATAGGTGAGGCCTATATATCCCGTATTTACTGCTCTGGACGAAAAATGACCGCCTACCTCAAGATTGAAATCCTTGGCTTTTCTGATCTCGAGATTCAGATCATAGGTGCTGTCTTGTTTCAGTTTAAGCGTTGGATAAATAAAATCGATCTGAGGAGTTGCATATAATCTGTAATATCGACGCTCAACCGTTTCCTTGTCAATGATCTCATTTTTTCTTGACCGGAGCATTGATTTTCGAGCATATTTAATGTCTTTCTTTCTGTAATAGTTGTTCGTGATCGAGCTGACGTACAAGGGTTGTATTTTTGATCTGAACGCAAGTCTCCTGGCTGTGATCTCCTCTTTTGTTATTCTTTGTTCTACATGCAATTCGATCGAATCCAGATACATGATTGCGGAGTTGTATCCATCCTCTATTGCTTTTTGTACTTCATTAAATCCAAATGTTGAAACTTGAGTTTTTGGCTCAATGATCACACCTGCATCACAGGGTAGAGTGTATGTTTGATAGAACACAAGCATATTCGTTACCTGTGAAATAAGGCTGCCTTCATCTGGTGGAGCTGCATTGTAGGATACATTACTTCCAATGATAAAATCCGGATTGAAATCACTGTACATGACATCTGCAGGGAAGTTATCATAAAGTCCGCCGTCAAAAAACAACACGTCATTTATCCTGATTGGATTCAAATAAAAAGGAAAGGTCATTGATGCTCTTACTGCTTTGTTAAGATCACCAGAATCAAATACGACACTGCGTTTGTCTGCAATATCCGAAGCAACACAGCGGAAAGGAACGAATAAACTATCGAAGTCATTTCCGGCACATGCACCAGCCATACCCAGGTGCTTCAGCATTTCAAAATCCAAAAATGAACTCGAAATAAAATTGGTAGGTAAGGATTTCCGGAGTACGCTATCCTTTGAAAAGCTGAAATCGATCAGGGAAGCATTGGCGTCTTGTTCTCGGTAGACAAAACGTTTCGAAGGGTCCACCTTCCCTTTGGTCATGAGCTGGAATGATTCGTCAAGAACATATGCTTCGATCTCCTGAGGACTTAGACCAATTGCATACAACGATCCGACTAGTGCTCCAGCCGAAGTTCCAGTAATATAATCAATGGGAATACCTCGTTCTTCAAGAGCTTTTAAAACTCCAATATGCGCAAAACCTGCTGCACCACCGCCTGATAACACCAAACCTACTTTTTGCTGCCCAAAAGAAGCGGTCTGCAAAAGCAAGAAGAGTAAAAGTAAATAGGTTCGGTTTGGTTTCAAATGCTTTCTTTTGTACAAAAATAAGTTTTCATAGCGAATATGGCTAATGCATTGAACACCTCAGGAACCCTTACAATAACATTGAAAACATTTTTCGGATTGGAAAATGCGTTGAAGGAGGAATTAATTGAACTAGGATACAGTGATGTTACGGTCTTAAATAGAGCCGTTCAGATCAAAGGAACTTGGGAAGACGTTTATCGACTAAACTTGTATTCAAGTTGTGCAATATCTGTTTTAGTGACTTTGGCGAATTTCAAGATTCGAGATGATAAGGATCTTTATGACAAATGCATGAAGATCGATTGGACTTCCATTTTTGACATTAAGAATAGTTTTGCGGTGAAAGGAGCAGTCTTTTCTACCTTATTCAAGAATACCCATTTCCCATATCTTTTAGTGAAGGACGCTATCGTTGACACCTTTAGAAATAAAGTAGGGGACAGACCTGACATCAACATAAAAAGTCCACAAGTAGTTTTTGACCTATATGTGAAAGAGAACGAAGTGACGATTGGGGTGAATACCAGTGGAGCGCCATTATTTCAAAGAGGCTATCGCCAAAGTGCTGGAGAAGCTCCGTTGAATGAGGTTGTTGCTGCCGGAATGCTTCGCTTATCTGGCTGGGACCGAAAAAGTTATTTGATGGATCCTTTTTGTGGTTCAGGAACGATACTGATCGAAGCTGGATTTCTAGCCACTGGATTACCATCACAAATGGAAAGACAGCATTTTGCATTTAAGAATCTAAAGAATTTTGATCGCGATGCGTGGGAAAAAATTCAAGAAGGAATCAATCGAAAATTAACTGCTTTGCCTTGTAAAATACAGGGAGGCGACATTAGCGATGAAATGGTCCTAAAAGCAAGAAGAAACCTCAGAGGACTTCCTTTTGGTCGATTCATCGAAATTTCACCAACACCATTTCAGGAATTCAAAAAAGCCGAATCTTCAGGTACAATGATCTCGAATCCGCCATATGGGGTTCGAATTGGGGATGAAATTGAAGAATTATATGGAGAGCTGGGTACATGGATGAAACACGACATGCCGGGATTCAATTGTTGGGTGTTATCTGCAAGTATTGAAGGTTTCAAAGCAATTGGATTGAAACCGGACAAAAAAATGAAATTGTTCAATGGAGATCTTGAATGTGAATTCAGAAAATATGTGATCTACGAGGGGAGTAAGAAAACAGCTGATAATTGAAGATCAGAATAAAGAAACTAGTTTAAAAGAAAAGGCGCCTCAAGGGCGCCTTTCTAATTATCTTTTATCTAAGCTAACGTAGTCTCTTGGAGTAGCTCCGTTATAGATCTGTCTTGGACGACCAATAGGTTCTTTATTGGCTCTCATTTCTTTCCACTGTGCGATCCATCCTGGTAGACGTCCGATTGCAAACATTACAGTGAACATATCTACTGGAATACCTAAAGCACGGTATATGATTCCTGAATAGAAGTCAACATTTGGATATAGATTTCTAGCCTTGAAGTACTCATCCTCCAATGCTACTTTCTCCAATTTCTTCGCGATCTCAAGAACTGGATCATCAACGCCTAATGTACCTAGAACATCGTCAGCAGCTTTCTTAATGATTCTCGCTCTTGGGTCAAAGTTCTTGTATACTCTATGTCCGAATCCCATCAATCTGAATGGATCATCCTTATCTTTTGCCTTAAGAACGTACTTATCAACGTCTCCTCCGTCATTTTTGATCTGCTCTAACATTTCAAGTACCGCCTGATTAGCTCCACCGTGAAGAGGTCCCCAAAGTGCAGAAACTCCTGAAGAGATTGAAGCAAACAGTCCTGCATGAGAAGAACCTACCATTCTTACTGTTGAAGTAGAACAGTTCTGCTCGTGGTCCGCATGAAGAATGAATAACTTATCTAAAGCAGAAACGATCTTCGGGTCAATGTTATAAGGACCAGTAGGTAACTCAAACATCAAGCGAAGGAAATTATCTACGTATCCTTTTGTGTTATCGTAATAATTCAAAGGATAGCCCATGCTTTTTCTGTAGGTCCATGTGGCGATCACAATGAACTTCGCCATTGTTTTACAGATCGCATCATACATCTCCTTATCGTTGTTTACATTAACTGCCTTAGGATTAAATGCCGTTAGAGCACTTGTAAGCGATGAAAGCACTCCCATCGGATGCGCCGTTTTCGGGAATCCGTCAAGAATATTTTTCATTTCTTCATTCACAAGTGTGTATTTGCGAATGTCCGTCTCGAATTGTGTCAATTGTGATTTTGAAGGAAGCTCTCCAAAGATCAGCAAATAGGAAACTTCAAGGAAAGTCGATTGCTCAGCAAGTGATTCGATTGAATAACCACGGTAATGAAGAATTCCGTTCTCACCATCGAGATAAGTGATATTACTTGAACATGCTCCTGTGTTTTTGTATCCAGGATCCATAGTAATATAACCGGTAAGATCTCTTAGCTTACCAATGTCGATCGCTTTTTCATTTTCAGTTCCTTCGATCACAGGAAATTCATAAGAATTGTCTCCAACGACAAGTTTTACAGTTTCGCTCATGGCTTAATTTAAATTGTGTTATTCAATCGGTATCGGTCGCCTAAGTTAATGTTTAGGATATATTATATCAAGAGATACAGAAAAAATATTTTGAAAGGTCATTAAAGATTTTCCAAAGTAAAGTTCAGCATCATTCTGAACAAATGATTTCGCGTATTTCCACCATAAATCCCGTGGTTTTTGTTAGGATAGATGAAATGTTCAAAATCCTTGTCTGCTGCAACCATTGCATTGATCATTTCCATGGTGTTTTGATAATGAACGTTATCATCTCCAGACCCATGAATCAACAAGTATTTTCCTTTTAAAAGTTTTGCGAAATTCACAGGAGAATTTTCCTCATATCCATTCGGGTTCTCTTTCGGAGTTCGCATAAACCTTTCCGTATAAATGTTGTCATAAAATTTCCAGTTGGTTACTGGAGCTACAGCGATCGCTGCTTTAAATACGTCTGCTCCTTTCGTAATACAAAGCGATGACATAAACCCACCATAACTCCATCCCTGAATACCAATTCTAGCCGGATCCACATACGATTGTTTTTGAAGATATTTCGCAGCATCAATGAAGTCCTCTGTCTCCAGCTTTCCCAGTTGTAAGTAAGTTGATTTCTTGAACTCAGCACCTCTGTACATTGTTCCTCTTGGATCAACTGAAACAACGATGTATCCTTTTTGGGCCAACAATTGATGATACATCAAGTTCATTCCTCCCCAGCTGTCAATTACTTCATTGTGTCCGGGACCTCCATACACGATCATGTAAACAGGATATTTTTTAGTTGGATCGAAATTAGCTGGTTTCAACATCCAGGCGTTCAATGATCTACCCTCTAGATTTATCGTAAAGAATTCCTTTTTTCCTAAAGAATAAGAGGCTAGTTTTTCATTCAATGCTGAGTTATCTTGAAGGACAGCAAGTTCTTTTCCTGAGTTGTCGCATAGGGTTGAAACCGGAGGTGTGTTGGCGTCCGAATATGTTTTCACGAAAAAATTCATTCCATTCGTAAATTCAGCATCGTTATAGCCATGATCAGATGAGATCAGTGTTTTGTTGCTTCCGTCTACTCTGATCTTTGAAATGGTTTTTGAGATCGTTCCGAATTCTGCTGAACTGAAATAAATAATTTCATTTTTTGAATCAATCCCATGTAGCTCGATCACATCCCAGCTCCCTTTTGTGATCTGTACTGTACTTCCGTCAAACCCCACTTTATATATGTGATTGTAGCCGTCCTTTTCACTTGTGCGGATCAATGATTTTCCATCATTCAGGATCAACAGATTATCATCAATTTCCACGTACGCTTTATCAATTTCTTCATGGAATACTTTTGAAACTGGTTTTTTAGCAGAAGTATTAAGGATGTGATATTTTACGTGATTTTGATGTCTGTTTAGCGTTTGAACGATCAGCTGATTATCAATTGGTGAATAGGTCAAGCGAGGAATGTACTCGTATTCACCAAGATCGATATTCGAGATCTTGCCTTTTGAAACGGATACCGTGTGAAGCGTAACCTTAGAATTGTCTTCGCCTGCTTTTGGATATTTGAACGTATATTCTTCCGGATAAAGTTCATTCTTATAGTAAGTCATTGTGAATTCCTTCACTTTCTTCTCATTGAACTTCAAAAAGGCGATCGTTTTACTGTCCGGAGACCAATCATACGCTTTGGTAATGGAAAATTCCTCTTCATACACCCAATCTGTAGTACCATTGATCACTTTGTTTTTCTTTCCGTCTTCTGTAAGCTGCTTCACCTTACCAGATGCCAGGTCCTTCACAAAAAGATCATTTTTATAGATGTATGAAACCTTCATTCCATCCGGTGAATATTCTGCTAATGTTTGAGGGCTATGTTCCGTATCCAATGGTTCGATCTTTTTTGTTTTCATGTCCATTAAGTAGTGAACAGCATTGTAACTTCTTCTATAGATACTTGCCACTTCGGTGATCAATAGCATTTTTGATTCATCCTCGTTGAATTGATAATCAGAAACATCAATGCTTTTTCCATTATAGATCAGTTCTTCCGACTTCACCAGTACATCTCCACTTCCTGCATAATCCGTGATCTTATGCTTGGTGATGCTCTGTTTTCCATTGTCCTCTGTAAGTTTTGTGAAATGGATCCCGTCGTTCATGCCGTTGAATCCACTTACTCCCTGAGAATAGAATTCATATTTTTTCCAGATGGATTCAACTGTTATTTCTTTTTGAGCAGTTAATGGGTGGATGAACATCCCAAGGATGAAGAGAATTAGCACCTTTTGCATAGTATACTTTTTATTGTAAATATAGAAATGATAGAATTGAACACTAAGGAATCGTGAAAAACCTTTTTCCAATGTTAACAATTTCATAAAGAATGGTTGAATAGAATGTCCTACATTTGTACAAAATTCTTTCTTGTTGTCCTTGAGGCTAATAATTGAGCTGAAACCGGGAAAGAATAAGAATGAGAGAGCAATGAGCAAGTAAATGTCTTTCAAGAGATACAGCGGTGCGTTGAATTCGTCAACACAGTACGTGCACAGCTATATCCCAACTTTGCATCCTTTTCGTTCGTTATCCAATGTAATTTTTCGATCAATCTATAATCTAAATTAATCCAATGAAAAAAGGTTTACTTTTCCTATCTACATTATTGACCGGGTTTACTTTCGGTCAGACAGCAGACTGTTCTGAATTATTTATTTCAGAATACGTTGAAGGATGGTCTAACAATAAAGCGTTAGAGATTTACAATCCTACAGCTAATTCAATTGATTTGAGTCAGTATTTTGTAGCGAGATACAACAACGGTTCAACTTCTAATACTTCTGGTGCTACGGCTTCAATTGCGATCCAGTTGACTGGAACCATTGCTCCATACAGCACGCATGTTGGTGTTCTTGATAAAAGAGATCCAATGGGAACAGGACAGGAAGCACCTATCTGGGATAGCCTTGAGGCAAGAGCAGATGCTTTCTATTGTCCAGTTTATGCAGATTCATATGCATTCTACTGGAATGGAAATGACGCTGTGGTTTTGGCAAAGGGTAGTGCTTCTGATATTGCGAATGCTGTGGTAGTTGATATCTTCGGTAAGATCGGACAAGATCCTGGAACAGCTTGGACATCTGCTTTTCCTTACAACGGACCTGGAGATATCGTAACCGCTGATCACTCAATGATCAGAAAAGCTGCGATCAAAAAAGGTGAAACGAATGTCTTGTTATCATTTTTTGATCCACTACTTGAGTATGATTCAATTCCAGCAGTAGTTGATATCGGTGGACAATTGTATGGAAACTGGTTCTCTTTAGGTGAGCATACTTGTGACTGTGAGCCAGCTTCTGTAAATGAAGAAATGTTGGAGTCAGTTCGAGTATATCCTAACCCAACAAACGGCGTTGTTTACGTAAAGAACATTGCATCATTTGACAATATTGAGATCACAAATGCTCTTGGACAATCAGTGTATTCTTCTTCTACAAATGGAAAAACTGTAATGTCTGTTGATCTTAGTGCTTCCAAAGGAGTATATTTTGTTCGATTATCAAACGCTCAGGGAGATCAAGTATCTAAAAGAGTTGTGGTAAAATAATTTTTATCAGTAATTAATTCGAAGAGGTCGAGCAATCGACCTCTTTTCATGAAAACAGGATAATGAAGACCATTCTTTCACTTTTCTTTCTGACGATCACTTGCTCGATCTTTTCTCAATCTGGTAATTTATCGGGTAAGATAGTTGATAATGCAACCAAGCAACCTGTCGTAGGAGCCAGGGTGATCATGTATGAAAATAACGAGATCAAGGGTCAGGCTCGATCTGATTTTGACGGTATGTATCGAATCAATGATCTGGCCTATGGTAATTATACCCTGACTGTAGCGATGATCTCATTTGATACTGTTCGTATTCAAATTTCAATTGATCAGACGGAAGTTTCTCAAGATGTTCTATTGGGTGGAAGTCAGGAGCTGGAAGAAGTGAAAGTGATCGGGAATATTGCCCAGGATAGAAAAACGCCAGTAGCGGTGTCAACCCTTGGGAAGAAAGAATTAACCGAAGAGTTGGGTTCTCAGGATCTTCCAATGATCCTCAATTCAAAACCGGGTGTTCATGCCACACAACAAGGTGGGGGCGATGGAGACGCTCGAATTACGATCCGTGGATTTGATCAGCGTAATGTTGGGGTAATGATCGATGGAGTTCCAGTGAACGACATGGAAAATGGATGGGTATACTGGTCGAACTGGTTTGGTTTGGATGATATTACTCAGCAGATCCAGGTACAAAGAGGATTGGGAGCTACTAAGCTTGCTATGCCGTCTGTCGGTGGAACGATGAATATTATCACAGATAATACAGCGGGAAAAAGAGAGATCAAAGCTGAACAAGAATATGGAAGCGGAACCTTTTTACGCACTTCGTTATCCTACAAATCTGGAACCCTAAAGAATGGATGGGGAGTATTATTTTCAGGTTCTTACAAACAAGGTAATGGTTGGGTTGATGGACTGAATACACAAGGTGCTTTCTATTATTTGAAGGTTCAAAAGAAATGGAAAAACCACGTAACGAGTTTAAGTGGATTTGGAGCTCCTCAGCAACATGGTCAGCGGTCATTTAATCAACCGATTGCCTATTGGAATGCGGATAGAGCGTACGGATTGGGTGTTACCTCAGTTGACTCTTCAAATATTGACCATGGAACTCGTTTCAATCAGCACTGGGGGTATTTAACGAACGAAGACGGAACGCGGACACTTAAAAATGAGCGAAGAAATTTTTACCATAAACCTCAAATTACTTTGAAGGATTTCTGGAAAGTGAATGACAAACTTTCTTGGTCTAACATGGCTTATGTCTCAATAGGTAGAGGTGGAGGAGAGCGAATTTTCAATTCGTCCAGTGCAATTTTATTTGATTCTACAGGCCAGGTTGATTGGGATCAGATGGTATACAACAATAAATGGAAGGTTTTATTTGGAAACACCTATCCAACGACTGATTTTGCCTATGATTCAACATTGTTGAAATCTTCAGTTGTGTCATCAGCTTCAATGAATAACCATTTCTGGGTTGGAGGTATCTCTCAATTCGACCTTAAGGTCAATAGCAAATGGAATGTATCCGGAGGTTTGGATTATAGATATTATAAAGGAACACATTACACTGAATTAACAGACTTATTGGGGGGTGATTACTTTATCAACGAAGCTAATCAAAATGCACCGACCACTATGATGAAAGTTGGAGATAAGATCGCTCGCGAAGATCTGCCATATCAAAATCACAGAGATGCCATTATGCAATGGATGGGAGGATTTGGTCAGGCTGAATATTCTCACGGACGATGGACCGCTTTCGTTAATGCGTCAAGTGTTGTCAATAATTATCTGGGTATTGACTACTTTAAGAAGAAGGAGCTGCATGATGGGGATACGGTGATTTATGTAGGGTATTCAGATACAGTTGAATACAATGGTAAAACATATACAACTGATTCTCCTGAGTTGATCTATAGTCAGACGGAAACAGTATGGAAAGCCGGATATACGATTAAGGCTGGTGCGAACCTAAATGTAAGTGACCGTTCCAATGTTTTTATGAATTTGGGCTACTTATCAAGAACTCCGCAATTCTCAAATGTCATTGATAATAACACGAATACAGTGTTTGAGGAGATCCTGAATGAAAAGATCTATGCCTTTGAAGTTGGTTATGGATATCGATCAAAGAAGTTTAGCTTGAATTCAAACGGTTACTTTACCTTCTGGCAGAATAAGCCATTTCCTTTTGGCGTGAGTATCCCTAACCCATTGGATCCACTAGAATTTGTAAGAGCAAATGTCAACGGAATGGATGCATTGCACATGGGTATTGAATTCGATGCAGCATACAACGCATCAAAGAAATTGACATTTGAAGGGATGATCTCAATTGGCGACTGGACTTGGCAGTCATCTGAACAGATCGATGTATTAGGTACCGTTTTCGAATTTGATGCAAAGGGAGTTCATGTGGGTGACGCTGCTCAGTCAACTTATGCCGCAAGTGTTAGATACTCTTTCCTGAAGTCGGGATATGTAAAAATTAAATACACTTATTTTGATCGTTACTTTAGTAATTTCGATCCATTCTCATTAACTCCTTCTTCAGGAAATGGAGGCAGAGAATCCTGGAAGATTCCTTCTTATGGATTGATGAGTGTGCACGCAGGATACCGAGTGAGATTTGAGAAAAGTTCTTTACATTTTAAAGCCAATGTATTCAATGCATTGAACTCATGGTATATTTCAGATGCGAGAAACAATCAGAACGGATCTGATTTTGATGCTCAATCGGCTGGAGTATTTGTAGGTCAAGGTTTGACCTTTAATTTGTCGTTAGGTTTTGAATTTTAATAACTATAAAAAATGAAAAAAGTTTTATTATTTATTGCGATCTGTGTAACAGGAATTGCTTCCGCTCAAACGATTGCAGATGCTCGTGCATTGGGTGTCGGTCAAACAGTCACTGTAAGTGGAGTAGTAACAAATGGTTCGGAATTAGGTCCAATTCGATACCTACAAGATGGAACAGCAGGAATCGCTGCTTACGGAACAACCTTGAATTCTGTTCAGCGATATGATTCGATTACTGTGACAGGGGTTCTTCTTGATTTCTCTGGGTTATTGGAAATTTCACCGGTTAACTCATATACGAATCATGGTCCTGCGGTGATCACACCTACTCCTTTACAATTGGGTATTACATCAGCTGGTGAAGTACATGAGTCGAAACTCGTTCAATTCCAGAATGTAACTTTTGTTCAAACAGGAAGCTTTGCTACTGGAAACAGTACGGTACAAGTGACGGACGGTGTGAATACACTGGATGTGAGGATCAATGGAACGACTAACATTGATGGAACAGCTATACCAACGGGGCCAATAACGATCACAGGAGAATTAGGCCAATTCAATACGAATTATCAGGTTGTGCCAAGGGATCTTAATGATATCGTTCCCTATGTTGCACCGGATAAAGAAATAAATGTGTTGATCAATGGCGTGGATGTTCTTACTGGAGCGAATTACTTCGTTGGAGCAGCTACAACTTTGAATGTAACAATTGAAAACTTGGGAGTAAATAACCTGACAGTTAGTGGTCATAGTTTCTCAGGTGTGAATTCTGCAGATTTCACTTCAAATATCACTGCAGGAACAGTTGCTGGAGGAGGTAGTGGTGCTTATACGATCACATTTGCGCCTGCTGGTACCGGATCTAGATTTGCATCTATTTCAATTGGTAACGATGATGCAGATGAGAATCCATACATCATCAACTTCGAAGGAGTAGGGACGAACAACCTTGCAACTGAACCTACATCAAATCCAACAGGATTAAGTTTTACAAATGTTAAGGCATATACGCTGTCTGGTACTTACAACGCTGGAACTGGTGCGACAAAATACATTGTTTTATGGAAAAATGGTAGTGCTATTACCGGAGCTCCAACGGACGGAACCACTTACATGAGAGGAGATGTTGTTGGGGATGCAAGAGTAGCTTATGTGGGTTCTGGTTTAGGATTTACGCCGCGAGGTATTATTGCAAATCAAAACTATTATTTCGCAGTTTATGCATTCAATGGACAGGGTGGATACGAAAACTACCTTACAACTGCTCCAGCGACTGGAAATGTTTCGAGCACAGGTTCTAATATTGGAGCTTATTACAATGGAATTTCTTCCTCTTCACCTACCTTGGTGACTGATCTAGAAGCCTTGATCAACCCGCATACACAGATCACCTACTTCATGTACAAGCAAACCATGATGAATGAGTTTGAGATCAAAGACACGACAAATGGTCAGTCATACGTTACATGTGTATATTCAGGTGAAAGAAAAGTGTTTGATGACCCATTTGACTGGACACAAACAGGATATTCAAGAGAACATACGTATTCACATTCATGGATGCCAAGTTATCCGGCAGACAATCCCGAACAACCAGAGTATACAGATCAACATCATTTGTATCCAACTAATTTGCAGGGAGCAAATACACCAAGAAGTAATTTGCCGTTAGATGATATTACAGGATCTACTATCTATACGTTTCTTGATTGTGCCGTTGGTTACAACGGATCTCAATTGGTGTTTGAACCAACTGCATCTCAAAAAGGAAATGCAGCAAGATCGATCATGTATACTGCCGTAGCCTATAATTTCCCGCTAACAGGAAACGTGAATGCTGATAAGCAGAATGTTCAGACATTGATCAATTGGCACTTCCAGGATCAACCAGACAATTATGAAATTGCTCGTCATGAATACATCTATGACCTTCAAGGAAATAGAAATCCATTCATTGATTCGGTAGATTTTGCTTGTTACATAAACGTAGATAATAACACCTACGTGGCAGAAGGTTGTAATTCAAACTCAATTCAGGAGCTACTAGATGCGAATATGGTGGTATTCCCTGTTCCTTCAAATGATAAGATCTATGTTCAGGTGAACGGAACTAAAATTGAGTCCTACGAAATTGTGGATATGAAGGGGTCAGTTATTGAGTCGGTAAATGATATTTCAATGGATGTTTTGATCCTTGAATCTTCTGATTATAACGCAGGAATGTACATCATAAATGTATCTACTCCTGAGGGATCCACTTCACAAAAATTGATCGTTGAGTAAATGAACAAGATAAAGAAAGTATTACTTTCTGTGTTGGGAGCAGGCTTAATGGCCTGCTCTTCGCATGTTAATATAATTGCGACTGATGAGGTCCTTCGTGTTGATGGAGACCAGAAAGATCTGATTTTGGACTCGTTGATCTCTATGTACAGAGATAGCTTAAAGGGAGAGATGGATGAAATTATAGCTTATACGAAGGTTGATCTTACAGCATCAAGAAAACCCTCGGGTACCTTGAGTAACTGGGCAGCTGATGCATTGTTATCTGAAGAAACGAAAAATGTGCGTCTTTCTATTCCAGCAATTGCGATCTTAAATACGGGAGGATTGAGGTCTTCATTGAATCAGGGAGAATTAACAGTTGGAGATTTTTACAGACTGATGCCATTCGACAACGAAGTGGTTTGGCTTAAATTACCGTCATCAACAATCGCTGAGATCGTTGATTATTATCATAGCAAAGGAGGTGATCCGATATCAAATGCGATCATCGATGAGAATGGACTTGTCTTTTCCTCTCAAGGCATAGAAGTTAAAGAGTTCTGGGTGATCACTTCTGATTATCTGATGAATGGAGGTGACAACATGAACTTCTTTAAAAACGCAACAGAAAAAGTACTCACGGGAAGGTTTTTAAGAGATGTGTTTATTAATGCTGCAATTGCTCAGGATACCTTGATCGTAAATACCGAAAATCGAATGAATTTCTAATGAAGAGAAGAGATTTCATTAAGAAGAATACGCTTGTAGCAGGAGGACTCCTGGTCGCTCCATCAGTTCCTTTATTGGCAAAAAAATCTACGTCAATTACCATCCTCCATACCAACGATACCCACTCACAGATCGATCCTTTTCCAGCTAATCATAGCAAATATCCCAATAGAGGGGGAGTCGCAGCGCGTTATGCGTTGATTGAAAAGATTAGGTCTGAAGAAGAAAATGTGTTATTACTGGATGCAGGAGATATCTTTCAGGGGACACCTTATTTTAACGTATATAAAGGGGTTCTTGAGATGAAGCTCATGACAAAAATGAAATATGATGTCGCTACACTTGGGAATCACGATTTCGATATTGGATTGGATGGATTTATGCAAGCGGCTGATTTTGCAGAATTTCCGTTTGTATCTGCTAATTATGATTTTAGTGAAACATGTCTAAATGGTAAGATAAAAAGGTCGGTGATCATTGAAAAGGGTGGTTTGAAGATCGGCATTCTAGGAATAGGGGTTGAGTTGGAAGGATTGGTTCCTGCAAGTAAATATGGGGATACTAAATATCTTGATCCTGTTGAAAGCGCTAATGCAGAGGCGTTATCATTGAAAAAGCAAGGATGTGATCTGATCATCTGTTTATCCCATTTGGGATATTCATATGAAACTGAAAAGATCAGTGATCTCAAATTGGCTGCTAAAAGTGAACATATTCATTTGATCATTGGAGGCCATACGCATACGTTTCTCGATGAACCAACGCAGGTTAAAAACAAGAAGGGAGAAACCGTACTGGTGAATCAAGTAGGTTATGCCGGGATTAATATTGGAAGGATCGATTTTGACATCATAGAACGAAAACTTAAGTGTAAGGATCATATTGAGGTAAAATAAAAAAAGCGGCATTTGCCGCTTTTCTTTTTATGTCTTCTACTTTTTTACAAATGAATAACCTCTCCATATGCAGCTGCCGCAGCTTCCATAACTGCTTCAGACATTGTAGGGTGAGGGTGAACTGTTTTGATGAGTTCTTCACCAGTTGTTTCCAGTTTTCTAACGGCAACACATTCAGCGATCATTTCGGTAACATTTGCACCGATCATATGAGCACCAAGTAATTCACCATATTTTGCATCAAAGATCAGTTTAACGAAGCCATCTTTTGCTCCTGCCGCACTTGCTTTTCCAGAAGCTGAGAATGGAAACTTACCAACTTTGATATCATATCCAGCATCCTTTGCTGCTTTTTCTGTATATCCAACAGAAGCGATCTCTGGCGAACAGTATGTACATCCAGGGATGTTGTTGTAATCAAGAGGTTGCGGATGATGACCTGCAATCTTTTCAACGCAAATAATACCTTCTGCGGAAGCAACGTGAGCAAGTGCTGCAGTTGGGATAACATCTCCGATAGCGTAGTATCCAGGGATGTTTGTCTGGTAGTAATCATTAACAAGGATACGTCCTTTGTCAACAACGATTCCAAGTTCTTCCAATCCAAGATTTTCAATATTCGCCTGAATACCAACAGCAGAAAGGACCACATCACAATCGATCTTTTCTTCTCCCTTTGCTGTTTTAACGGTAACGACACAACCTTTGCCTGATGTATCTACAGCTTCAACAGATGATCCTGTCATCACAGTGATCCCCATTTTCTTGAATGATTTCTCAAGTTGCTTAGAAACGTCTTCGTCTTCAATTGGAACAATATTCGGCATGTATTCAACAACGATTACCTCTGTTCCGATTGCATTATAAAAATAGGCGAATTCAACTCCAATAGCTCCTGAACCAACCACAACCATTTTCTTCGGTTGCTTCTTCAAGGTCATAGCCTGACGGTATCCGATGATCTTTTCTCCATCCTGTGGAAGATTAGGAAGTTCTCTGGATCTTGCACCAGTTGCGATGATAACACCTTTATCAGCTGTATATTCAGTAACTGTCCCGTCTTCAGCAGTAACAGCCACCTTTTTTCCGCCTTTTACAACTCCATTTCCCTTCAGAACGTCGATCTTGTTTTTCTTCATCAAAAACTGGATACCATTTGACATTCCATTAGCAACTCCACGACTTCTTTCGATCATTGCTGAGAAATCCGCTTTCGCTTCTTTCACGGAAATACCATAATCATTAGCGTGAGTCAAATACTCGAAAACATTTGCACTTTTCAAAAGCGCTTTTGTTGGAATACAACCCCAGTTCAAACAGATCCCTCCTAAAGATTCGCGTTCAACAACTGCGGTTTTCAAACCCAGCTGAGAAGCCCTGATAGCGGTAACATATCCACCTGGTCCACTTCCCACTACTATGATGTCATAATTCATATCCTAAAATTTTGTGTTGCGAAGTTAATAATTTTTGTCTCTAACTTAATGAACAGCTTAAACTGCCACGTTATACTCTCTTAAAGCATCATTCAGTGATGTTTTAAGATCAGTAGATGCTTTTCTTTTTCCTATGATCAGTGCACAAGGAACCTGATAATCTCCTGCCGGAAATTTCTTGGTGTAAGAACCAGGAATAACGACACTTCGGTCTGGAACATGTCCACGATGCTCCACTGGATGGTCTCCTGATACGTCTATGATCTTTGTTGACTTGGTCAAAACCACATTTGCTCCCAACACGGCTTCTTTGCCCACACGAACTCCTTCAACAACGATACAACGTGAACCAATGAAAGCATTGTCCTCAATAATGACCGGTGCAGCCTGAAGGGGCTCAAGAACACCTCCAATACCGACACCACCACTCAAGTGAACATTTTTTCCGATCTGAGCACAAGAGCCAACTGTTGCCCAAGTGTCAACCATGGTCCCACTGTCGACATAAGCGCCAATATTTACATAGGAAGGCATCATAATAACACCTGGAGCGATATATGCTCCATAACGTGCAATGGCGTGAGGTACCACTCGAACATTCAATTCTTTATAGTTTCTTTTCAAAGCCATTTTGTCATGGAATTCAAAAGGACCAACTTCGATCGTTTCCATTTGACGAATAGGAAAATAAAGCACCACTGCCTTTTTAACCCATTCATTTACCGTCCAGCTTCCATCTTCATTGGGTTCAGCAACACGTAAAATTCCTTTATCAATCTCCTCAATAACATGTTCAATAGCTGCAATCGTTTCTTTTTCTTTTAATAATTCCCTGTTTTCCCAGGCCGCTTCAATAATAGATCTCATGTTTCGAATTTGAGGATCAAAGATAAGCAATACGTTGAATAGAAGTTTGGTCTATCTTTGTGGAATGGCGAAGATGTTGGGTATTGATTTTGGTTTGAAAAGAACAGGTTTGGCGATCACGGATGCGGCAAACATTATTGCTTCTCCGTTGGAATACGTTGAATCATCTGAATTAATGGGACGCCTGATTGCTTTGGTTGAAAAGGAAAAAATAAGTGTCATTGTTCTTGGACTACCAATGAATTTAAATAATACTCCGACGGATATAACGCCAAATGTCTATTTGCTCAAAGAGGCCATAGAAAAACAATTTCCTTCCGTGCTTGTTGATCTGCAGGATGAGCGATTTTCGTCGTCGATTGCTTTTAACGCAATGATTCAGGGGGGAGCTAAAAAAAGTAAACGTCAGGAAAAAGGAATAACGGACAAGGTAAGTGCTGCAGTTATTCTCCAGTCTTATCTTGATCGAAAGCGATGAATTTTGCTTTTTTTAAAATTTGGTATTCCTTGAAAGAGTTAATTTTGCAGTAAAATTGAAAACATGATACTTCCGATAGTTGCATACGGTGATTCAGTTCTTAAAAAAGAAGCAGAGGAGATCGATAAGGATTTTCCGGATTTGAAAAAACTGATCGAGGACATGTATGAAACAATGTATAATGCTCAAGGAGTTGGTCTTGCAGCACCCCAGATCGGAAAATCAATTAGGTTGTTCATTGTTGATGGAAGTCCTTTTGCAGATGATGAAGATGAGGATGAGGAACCAGATCCAAGAGCAGTTGGAATGGAAGATTTTAAAAAGGTTTTCATAAATCCGATCATTGAGGAAGAGGAAGGAGAAGAGTGGGGTTTTCACGAGGGTTGTTTGTCTATACCAAAGATTCGAGAAGAGGTATTCCGAAAGGAGAAAGTGCACATCAGTTATTTTAATGAAAACTGGGAGTTTAAAGAGGAAGTTTACGATGGGTATGCAGCAAGGATCATTCAGCACGAATATGATCACATCGATGGGATCCTTTTCACAGATCATCTTTCACCCCTTAAGCGAAGGTTATTGAATAAAAAGCTCCAGAATATTTCAAAAGGAGATATTAGTGTAGATTATAAAATGAAGTTTCCATTAGTTAAAAAAGGTAAATAATGAAGCAAGTATTTTTTATAGGGATCATCCTGGTTTCATTGTTCTCAGGATGTGGTGATTCAGAAGAAAAGGCCTTGACAGAAAGACCTTCTAAGGAAGAATTGAAAGATAGGATCAAGCACATGGAAGATTCTTTGAAAGGTTTGCAGGCGAATCTTCACGAGATCAAACAGATTCCAAATCTGACGAAGATGGAGTTGATCAATCGTCTGTTGGATTATTATCATTTCTATCCGGAGGATGACAAATACAGTCCTGAGTGTTTGGATAAGGTGCATATGATCTACACCAGCATCAATGTGTATCCAAGAGCGTCTGAATATGCAGATACCTTATTGGAAAAATATCCGGACTATGTCAATCGTGCAATGGTACTTGAAAGTCAAGGTAGCACATTCGACATATTTATTCAGCCAAGAGATTCAGCGAAGGTGAGATATTACTATGAATTGCTTTTGAAGGAAAATCCAAAAATGGATAAGGATAAAAAGCAGGGAATTAAAAATCGATTAAAATACAACCATCTTTCATTTGATGAATTCATTGAAATGAACATGAGCAATTTTGCTAAAAATTGATGGTGTTAACGATGTGTTAAAAAATTGGTCTGCCTAAATTGTGGAACTATCTTTGGTGTAGAACTTGAAAAATTTAAATTATACAGTTATGAAAAAGGTATTATTTTCTCTAGTGATGATGTTCGTTGCTGCAGTAGCATTCAACAAAGTATCTGCTCAGATCGAAGCTGGGCCAAAAATCGAGTTTACAAAAGAAACACATGATTATGGTACGATCAAGTATGGTGCTGATGGTACATGTACTTTCGAATTCAAGAATACTGGAAATGCTCCATTGATCATTTCAAACGCAAAAGGATCATGTGGATGTACAGTTCCGGAATGGCCGAAGGAGCCAATTGCACCGGGAGCAAAAGGATCAATTAAAGTGAAGTATGACACGAAGCGTCCTGGAGCGATCAACAAAAGTGTAACAATCACTTCAAATGCAGTGAACGAGCCTACTAAGGTTATTCGCATCAAAGGAAATGTATTGCCGGCTCCAGAAGGTAGTGCTCCTGTGAATAGCGGAGGCGCTCCTGCAAACAACTAAGATGAGGCTATTATTCGCGATCATAATTATAGCATTGAGTTCCGCCACTGGTTTCGGCCAGCTGGCGGAATTTAGTATTAAGTCCCCAACAATTAAGCTTCCTAAAGCTAAAGAAGGTGATCAGGTAGAGCATATCTACGAATTCACCAATACAGGTAAGGCTCCTTTAATCATTAGTTCTTATAAGGTCGCTTGTCCATGTACAAAACTTGAACTTCCCAAAGAACCAATCCTTCCCGGTCAAAAAGGAAAGATCATTTTATCCTTTGATACGAAAGGAAAATCATTCTACCAGGATCGCATCATTTACCTGGAAATGAATACAAAAAAGAAGACCGAAAAGCTTCGGTTTAAGATCTACGTTGAGCCAAAACCGTAACAGGTTGTTCATAACTTCTACTTCAGTTTCCTGTATTAATTTGTAACTTTAGTCCAAGAATTTTTCCCGGATTATGTACCTCATTTTTGATACGGAAACAACTGGTTTACCGCGTGATTGGAACGCCCCATACACGGATGTATCCAATTGGCCCAGAGTAGTTCAGATCGCATGGCAATTACATGATCATATGGGAAAATTGATCGAACATCAGGATTTTCTTATTACTCCTGATGGATTCGATATTCCTTACGACGCTGAAAGGATTCACGGCATTTCTACACAACTTGCAACAGAGAAAGGAATCTCTCTTGAGGTAGCACTTTCAAAGTTCGAAGCAGCAATGAAACAAGCAAAATTCATTGTTGGTCAAAATGTAGGATTTGATATTAATGTAGTCGGATGTGAATTCGTAAGGTTGGGTGTTAATCCTGATCTTGTCAGAATGCCTGTCCTGGACACTTGTACCGAAGTTACTGCTGAATTGTGCAGGCTTCCGGGAGGAAGGGGAGGACGATTTAAGTTGCCGACATTAACGGAGCTCCATCAGCACCTCTTTAATGAGCCTTTTGCTGAGGCACACAATGCAACTGCCGATGTTGAAGCGACTACACGTTGTTTTCTGGAGTTGATCAGAATTGGGAATTATTCGATCGAACAGCTGGATCAGATCGATGAGTACCTTGAAGATTTCAGATCTTTCAATCCGGCACCAATTGGAAAAGTTGGGTTAACACATGTCAACCTAAAGCAGGAGAGTGCCAAATTAAAAGAGGGCTTTAAGGAAGAATTTGAGATTCGAAAAGGTGATTTCGAGGAGAACAGAATTCGACTTGAGAAAGCTGATTTTGCCCATTTGCACAATCATACACAATTTTCAATTCTACAATCGACCATTGACGTTTCTGGATTGGTGAAGAAAGCGATTGAATTGAAAATGCCGGCAGTTGCTTTGACAGATACGGGGAACATGATGGCTGCCTTTCACTTTGAAAAGGCTGTTTCTTCTCATAACAAGCAAGTAAAAGCTGCCAGAAAAGATGCTGAGGAGAAAGGAGAATCGTACGATGGAAAAGAACTATTACCGATCATTGGGTGTGAGTTCAATGTTTGTAGAAATCACAAGGACAAATCTCAAAAGGATAACGGTTATCAGATCGTTATCCTGGCAAAAAATAAAAATGGTTACCATAACCTGGTAAAGCTGGCCTCATTTGCATACACTGAAGGTATGTACTATGTGCCTAGGATCGATAAGCAATTGATTTCCGCCTATAAGGAGGATCTCATCGTTTTATCAGGGAATTTATATGGTGAGATCTCATCTTTGATCTTAAATGTAGGTGAAATCCAGGCCGAGGAAGCCTTGCTATGGTGGAAAAAGGAATTTGGGGATGATTTTTACCTTGAGATCATGCGTCATGGTCAGGAAGATGAGAATCGAGTGAATGCCACGCTCATAAAATTTGCCGAAAAACATCAGGTTAAACTAGTAGCGACAAACAATACCTTTTATCTGAATACTGAGGACGCCGAAGCGCATGACGTATTGTTGTGTGTTAAGGATAGCGAGTTGGTATCTACACCGAAGGGTAGAGGAAGAGGATTCCGTTACGGATTGGATAATAATCAGTATTACTTCAAATCTCAGGAAGAGATGAAAGAATTGTTCATCGATCTTCCTGAAGCAATAGAGAATATTTCTGAGATCATTTCAAAATGTGAAGCCTACGGATTAGCAAGAGACGTTTTGTTGCCGGCATTTGACATTCCAGACGAATTCAAGGATGCTCAAGACCTGGAGGATGGAGGGAAACGAGGAGAAAACAATTATCTGCGTCACCTAACTTATGAGGGAGCAAAACGACGCTATGAGATTGTTACAGACGAGATCAAAGAGCGACTTGACTTTGAATTAGCGACAATAGAACGAACGGGTTATCCCGGATACTTCCTGATCGTTCAGGATTTTTGTAATGCTGCTAGAGAAATGGGTGTGTCTGTCGGCCCAGGAAGAGGTTCAGCAGCCGGTTCAGCAGTTGCTTATTGTATTGGTATAACCAATGTGGATCCTATTGCATACGATCTCCTATTTGAGCGTTTTCTTAATCCGGACAGGGTTTCAATGCCCGATATTGATATCGATTTCGATGATGAAGGACGAGGTCGTGTGATCGAATGGGTGATCAATAAGTATGGTGCTAATCAGGTTGCGCAGATCATTACTTATGGGACTATGGCTGCTAAATCAAGTATTAGAGACGCAGCAAGAGTACTCGACCTTCCTTTGCCGGATGCAGACAGAATTGCCAAATTGGTTCCTGATCTTTCACTGAATAAGATCTTCGCACTTGACGATGCTTCTCTAGCCGATAAGTTGAAGAATAATCAGGATGATATTGCAAGGGCCAAGGAGTTGAAAAGGATTTCTGAAGGGACTGATCTTTCCGCAAAAGTGATCCAGAAGGCCTTGCAATTGGAGGGTTCAGTTCGAAATACAGGTATCCATGCCTGTGGAGTGATCATCACACCTGATGATATTACGAATTTCGTACCCGTAGCTACAGCAAAAGATTCAGATATGTATTGCACGCAATACGATAACTCAGTTGCTGAATCTGCTGGTTTGCTTAAAATGGATTTCCTCGGTCTTAAAACATTGACGCTCATCAAAGATGCGGTGAAGAACATCAATGAGACGAAAGGATTGGAGTTGGATCCGGATTTGTTTCCGATCGATGATGTGCCTACCTATGAATTATTCCAGCGAGGTGAAACGGTAGGGATATTCCAGTACGAATCTCCGGGGATGCAAAAGTACATGAGGGAGCTCAAGCCGACAGTGTTTGCCGACCTCATTGCGATGAATGCCTTGTACAGACCTGGACCTCTTGAATACATTCCTTCCTTTATTCGAAGAAAGCACGGAGAAGAAGAAATTGTATACGATCTTGATGATTGTGAAGAATACCTGAAGGAGAC
>SBFR01000095.1 GCA_006227105.1 Bacteroidota bacterium | reverse complement strand
AAAAGTCAGCAATTGCTGACTTTTTTGTTATCCCCACATCGCTCCAAACTGAGTTCCCGAGTGAGTAGACTCTTCATCCATTGTAAGCAATGGAATATGGAAATCATTGTAAGCCAGCGTTTGAACGAACGATTCTGTAAATACATGAATGTGCTGCTGATAATAGGTGGCAGCTAAAAGATCAGCTTCTTCTCTTTTGCACAGATCGAATATATTTCTGACGAAATCATTTCCATCAACGAATTCAACACGATGCACAATTCCTTTTTCAGATAATATTTTGTGACAAACCTGGAGGTTTACATCTCTTCGTTGTCTAAACATTTCTTCGGCTTGTTCCTTCGCTACCAATATGATCTCTGCCCCGAACATCTTTCCGATCTTTGCGGCCATGCTTACGATCTGAACACTTTCTCGCTCAAGGTCGATCGTCATTACGATCTTTTTGATCTTTTTGAATGAAGTTTCTTCTTGCACAATGATCAATGGAACACTGACATCTTCAACAATTTTGAAAGCATGGCTTCTGAATACCTTACCAATTCCTGTAATGCAATGTGTACCTAATACGATGAGATCCACATCAAGTATCTTTGTTACCTCTTCGATTTCTGCTGAGAGCTTTCCAGCGACTATTTTGGAAGTAATATTAATTCCCTTTCCTGTATATTCTTTTTCAAAGGAAGCCATTTCACGTTCTGCGTCTAATCTTTGACGATCATTAGCAATAATATGCAATAAGATCACTTGATCATGTGGTTCCTTTGCCAATTCCATTGCGAATTTTGTCGCACTGTGAGCGGCATCTGTGAAATCTGTTGGTACTAAAAATACTGAAGGCCTGGTTTCCATGGTTTACTTTATTTATATACCATAAAACTACCCACAATCGAATATTCAAAACATGATTTACATCAGCTAAAAAGCCAATTGATATGATTTTTCAGTGAACGGGTATATATCTCGAAGCAGTCAATGATAGATTTCTTTTACAGATCGATTGATGTTATTTCAACTCCTCCCCATTCAAGTACGGTAAAACCATCTCTTTGAATGATCGGAAGATCTTGTTCTGTATTCACTATGTTAAATGGAATGGCATCCATACCCGTGAATGTCAGATAAATCCTATTTAAATGATCAGGTTTAGGGTGAATGTCTAAAGTTGCAAATTGATCACATGCCTCGTTGAAAATAAAATGGACAAAACAGATAGGATGCTCCTGCATTTGTGGACCCCAGAAGGTGATCATGTCGGCTTTTTCCTGACTATTGAACCCCATTCTGGACAGTTTTTCTTCGAGAAATTCTAGAGATTTTTTCCCTTCGATGAAGAAACCTACACTAAAGTTTTTGTAATCCATTTTTTGTTCTGCTTCCCAGAAGAGGTAATTGTATTGATTCCCATCATAAACGATCTTTCCATCTGGATGTGCTGTGAATTTCCAACCTTCTTCCGGTAAGATAGGGTAAGTAAAGATCATTTCCCCAACAGGATGGACATTCAATGTTACTTCAGTTGGCTCTTCAGGATATAAATAAATGACCGGTTTTTTCACTTGCTGGTTTCGTTCAGTATCCTTGAAATTAAGTCGATATTCATAAGCGTATCCTGATTCAAATTCCATTTTCCCTGTGATAATCTCTTTATATCTACTTGAATAATAGAACTTGAAATCATGCTTTCCTGATTTTATGGTTCTCCTGATTTCATGAGCATCATTGACCCATGTGGTATCAATATCTTTGTCAACTGACCAAACGATGGGTTTGCTGAATCCAATTTCATGAATACCTGTGATTTCAAAAACAACCTCACTTTTCCCCACTTTTAGATCTGGATTGGCTTTTTTAGAGATCAATTCAATAGACGGGAATTCTGGATATTTTCCTTCTCCCGCCAATAATTGACCAACTGCTAAAATTGTAAAAAGGAATAAAATTGTTCTCATAATCATAGTTTTAAAGTATCATTATTTCCAATAATCGTGCCTCCCCATTCGATCACAAAAAAACCTTGTCTTTGAATAGGAGTGATCGCTTTTTGAAGTGGTATATCTTCAAGAACTGGTTCCGGATCGATCAATAAAAACAAGCGATAAACATGATCTGGCTCTGGGGAAATAGTCAACCCGGCAAGACGATCGACTTCTTCATTCATCAATACCGAGATCTTGGCACTCGGTAGTTGTTGAAGCTGTGGACCCCAGTAAGTGATCAAGTCTGCTTTTTCCAAGCTGTTCAGACCAAAGGAATCGCAAATGTATTCAAGAGTTTGAAGACTTTTTTCAGAGGTCGTGTAAAAAGTGGTCATTGTTGAACGTTGTAATTCTTTCAGGTTGGAGTAGGTTGCCTCCCAAAAAAGATAATTGTATTGTTGATTCCAGCAATTGATCTTTCCTTCAGGCGTGACATCTACTTTCCATGTTTTTTCTTTGTAAAAAGCAGGATATACAAAGCTTATTTCGGCAGGAGTTTCAATGGAAACGGACACTTTTGTTAGGCGCTCAGGATACAAATAGATAACCGGTTTTTCAGCTATCTGTAGTTCAACTTGATGAAAATGTAATGCGAATGTATAGTGATATCCTGATTCAATTTCAGTTATGGGAGAGTAGATTTCATTGTATGAGCTATTGAAGTAGAATTGAAAAGAATAACTGCCTGCTTTTAAACTCGTATGTAAGAAATGATCCTGTTGAACGAAAGATGTGTCTACCTCATCATTTGCCGACCAAACCATGATTTGTCCTTTGGTGATCTTGCCTACTCCTTCGATTTTAAAAGAGACCATACTTTGACCTACTTTTAAAGTGTTATCCGGTTTCTTTTCGAGTAAGACGAAAGAGGGTAAGAATTTTTGTTCTTCAAATGCTGAGCATAGGAATGTCATGGTGACGATCAATAAAACAAGAATATTTTTCATGATTATAATTTTTCGTGACCTGACCCTGAAATAATCGTTCCTCCCCATTCAACTACTGTGAATCCTTCTCTGTGAATAGGAGTAAAGAATTGTGGACTTGGAAACTCCTCTTCTATTGGCTCTTCGATAAGAACTGGATCCTTAACAACCAACAAGTAAATCCTGTATATATGATCAGGTTTAGGTTGAATGTTTAATGTTCCAAAGCGATCCGCTTCTTCATTCAGAAGTACACGAATGAATGAGTTTTCCATTTGCTGGACTTTTGGTCCCCAGAAAGTGATCAGATCTGCCTTCTCTTGTGAATTAAGTCCGAACGAATCGCAAATCTCCTCAAGAATGGACAAACTAGTTGAAGGTGTGCAATAAAATCCCTGGTAGTACAATCCAGGAAAAATGAAATTTTCTTGAGTCGCTTCCCAGAATAAGTACCTGTATTGATTACCGTGTTGTTTTAGGTCACCATTTGGCGAAGCCATTACTTCCCATTCATTTTCAGTGTTGAATGGCGGATAAATAAAGTTTAACTCACCAGTACTTTCTAATCGTACACTTACCTCCATTTCTTTTTCGGGATATAAATAGATGACTGGTTTGTCTACACTGATTTCCAGTTCGGTATATGCCCAATATAATTCTATACTTGTTCTGTGTTGTGCTTTGGAGTCAATTGAATCAATATAAATTTCATAATGATCTGGAAGGTATAATTGCATGACATGTTTTCCGGGAGTAGATTTTATCGAAAAAGCACCTTGCTTATCAATTCGAGTGGTTCCGATCCGATCATCGACAGAATAGCTTACTTCCATCCCAAAATAAACTGATTCCAAGTAAGGGGAATAGAAGAAGAATTCGGTTTCATTCTCTTTCAATTCTGGATTTGATTCACAAGACAATACCTTATAAGGCAAAAAAGATTCGCGCTCTTTGGCAATGGAGATGGAGGTGAAAAGGATTAGGAAAATGAATAGAAAATGTTTTTTCATCGGATCAGTTTTGCTTGAAATACAACAAGCTATATGATCGGTTCAAATTCAATACAGATATTCTATGAATTGTTTTGCAAGTTCTTTAGAACTGTACTTTTCTAGATTTTTTGGCTCATGAAATAACTGACCTTCCAGATACGCCTTAAACCATTTTTCGATAATTCTTACCGTTGAATCGACATCATCGTGAATAATAAATGCACCGGCCTCTGTGGATTCGATCACGTGCTGAAGATCACTGTCGTCCTCGCCAAAAGCAAGAATAGGTCGCTTAGCTCCAAGATATTCAAATACTTTTCCGGTAAGTATTCCTTTTACATTACCGGCTCGATTGGCCATTAGTAAAAGAATCTGCGCAGAGCGCTGTTGTTGAAGGCTCTCAGAATGACTCACAGATGGAACGTGATTCACAAAAAGATCGAGTCCTTTCGATTTGATCGATTCAAAAATACTGTGATCGACTGGACCAACTAATTTGATAGAAAGTTGCTCTTTGAAGGATTCACTCTTTTCTACCATAATTGCAAGCGCGTCCCATAGTGTTTCAGGATTTCTGGCGTGTGGCATCGACCCGAAATGTGCGATCGTAAAATTGGCGTCAAGCTGGACCTTTTTTGCATCGAAGTCTGGGAAATTGAATCCATTGGTCACAACCTCTACATTTCTACCCGAAATCCTTCTTAGTCCTTCGGCACAATGTTCGGAAATAGTGATCACTCGATCCGCAGTGCCAAGCACTTCTTTTTCCATTTTTTTATGTCGATTGTCAGCCCATTTACCAGGAAGAAGATCCTGATAAAAATCAATCTCGGTCCAAGGGTCACGGAAATCTGTGATCCATTTTAAATTCTTGCGATACTTTTTTAAACCAAGACCGATCATGTGACACGTGTGTGGAGGACCGGTTGAAATGATTGTATCTATCTCAGGATGTTCCTTCAAGTATTTTTTAAGAAAGCGCACACTTGGATTGATCCAGAACGCTCGGGCGTCAGGAATAAATAAGTTACCCCTTGTCCAGATCACAAAAGATTGAAAGAGACTGCTTTTTCCTTTTTTTGTCAACCCGGCACCCACGTTTGGATTGTTTTTCTTTCCAAGATATCTGTGCGGTTCAAAAATCGGTCTTCTGACGATCGTGAGTTCTTCTGCTACTTGATTTTCCAATGTAGGGTCCAAAGTTGGCCATGCCCCATTATCAGGACAATAGACATGCATATCCCATCCATTTTCTTTAAAATATTGACTAAAACGAAGCCAGCGATGTACTCCTGCACCCCCGGCCGGTGGCCAGTAATAGGTGATGAGCAGAGCAGTTCGCTTTTCGTTCATCAGATTCCAGTTTGCTTTCGCACTTCTGCTACAGCTGCTTTAAGACCGGAAGCATCTTTCCCTCCGGCAGTAGCAAAGAATGGTTGACCACCCCCACCACCTTGAATCAGCTTTGCCGCCTCACGAACCAGATTACCAGCATGTATTCCTTTGTCTTTCACAAGTGAATCAGAGGCGATAATACTCAATGAACATTTATCTCCGTCCTTTCCGCCGAT
>SBFR01000243.1 GCA_006227105.1 Bacteroidota bacterium | reverse complement strand
ACGTCCTCATAGATAGTCGAAAATGCTTCAACTATTACTCCTTCTTCCAGTTTGGCATCCGAAGATACCTGAGCCAAATTACTGATCATCCTATACTTTATCTTTTACAATCTGCGCCAACATCTCAGCTTCCATAACTGGCTTGCCATTCACGTATGCTACACCACCCATTTCTACTAATCCACGACGTACTGGTGAAAGTAAGAATAATTCAAAAACAACCGTATCCCCAGGAATGACTTTTTGCTTGAACTTCACTTTATCAATCTTCATGAAGTAGGTAGAATACAGATGTGGATCTTCAATATTGCACAATGCAAAAATTCCACCTACCTGCGCCATCGCTTCGATCTGCAACACACCTGGAAAGACTGGATTCCCTGGAAAATGTCCTGTAAACTGAGGCTCATTCATGGTAATGTTCTTCACCCCAATCACAGACGTTTCTGTCACTTCAAGGATCTTGTCTACCAACAAGAAAGGATATCTGTGTGGTAGCATTCGCTCAATATCATTGATATTATAAGCAGGTTCTTTATCAAGATCGAAATGTTTCCCTTGTTTTTCCTGCTTTTTGATCTGTTCCTTCAACACTTTTGCAAAGCGAACGTTTCCTGAATGTCCCGGACGGGCACCCAGAATATGCGCTTTGATCGGACGACCAACTAAGGCTAGATCCCCTACAATATCAAGTAATTTGTGTCTTGCTGGCTCGTTCTCAAACTTCAATTTAGTACTATTCAAAACTCCAATTCCATCGATCGATATCTTCAGATCTTCTTTCCCTAAGAGTTTCGCTAATCTGTCCAGTTCTTCTTTACTTACATCCTCTCTTTCAACAAGTACAATTGCATTGTCTAAATCACCTCCTTTGATAAGATTATTCTTTGCCAGGAACTCAAGTTCACGAAGAAAAACAAACGTTCTGCAAGAAGCAATTTCTGTTTTGAATTCATCAATGTTATACATTGTAGCATGCTGAGTCCCTAAAACCGGTGACTTATAGTCCACCATGACCGTGATTCGATAGTTTTTATCCGGAACAGCCAAGAATTCAATTCCTTTCTCTACATCCTCCCAAGGAATATTTTCGTTTAACTCAAAATAATTGCGCTCTGCTTCCTGTTCCTGAAATCCTGCATTTTCAATCGCCTCACAAAAAGGCCAAGCACTTCCGTCCATGATCGGCACTTCAGGACCGTCAAGCTTAATCAACGCATTATCTACCTGCAAACCATACAAAGCACCCAAAATATGCTCGGTAGTATAAACTCTAGCACCATTTTGTTCAAGAGTGGTACCTCTATCCGTTGCAACCACCAAATCAGCATCTGCCTTGATGATCGGCTGCCCCTCAATATCCGTTCTCTGAAATTTATAACCATGATTTTCAGGAGCAGGATGGATCTCCACTGTTACTTTCTCTCCTGTATGAAGTCCCACACCTTGCAGTACAGCTACACTTTTCAGTGTTCTTTGTTTATCAGCCATTGATTATTCTTTGGTAAGTTCTTTTATTTTTTGCTCAAGCTCCTGGATCTTATTCAGAATGAACGGTAATTTTCTGAATCCAAAATAAGACTTCTTGAAGTCATCGATCGGAATCCCTGGTGATCCCATTAACGTTTCTGCTTTTTTCACTGAAGAGGGAATTCCAGATTGAGCCACGATCTTAGTACCATCTGCAATGTGAAGATGTCCACTTATTCCTGCCTGTCCACCAACCATGACATTCTCGCCTATCTTGGCTGATCCCGCAACACCAACTTGTGCTGCCATGGCAGTATTTCTACCCAACTCCACATTATGAGCAATCTGACAGAGATTATCTACTTTAACCCCTCTTCGGAGAATAGTAGACCCCATTGTTGCCCTGTCTATCGTTGTATTTGACCCGATCTCTACATTATCTTCCACAATTACGTTTCCGATCTGAGGGACCTTCTTATATTCTCCATTTTCGTCAGGCGCAAAACCAAAACCATCAGCACCAATAACAACCCCTGAATGCAAAATACAATTTGCTCCAATCTTACAATCATGATAAATTGTCACTCCAGGATGAATTACTGAATTATCTCCAATGGTTACATTTTCACCAATATATGCATTTGGATAGATCGTAACATTAGCACCAATTTTGGCATTTTCTCCCAAATAGGCGAATGCTCCTAAATAAAGACCTTCACCATATTGCGCAGTTTCATGTATGTATGATGGCTGTTCAATGGCAGGTTGTTTTTTGGTCATCTGACCATAAAGTTCAAGCAATTTAGCAAAGCATGAATATGCATCTTCAACCAAAACAAGGGTCAATGTTGACGGAAGTTCTTTTGAAGGAACAAAACTATTGTTCACAATGCAGATACTTGAACCTGTAGAATAAATATGCTCTTCATATTTGGGGTTTGCCAAGAATGAAAGCGCACCTTCTACTCCCTCTTCGATTTTTGCTAAACCCCTAACTTTTACGGCAGGATCACCCTGGATCGTACCATTTAGAAGTCCCGCAATTTGTTCAGCTGAAAATTCCATCGTTCAAAATTAACAATTCAACACCCTTAATCCCACTATATAACCTTCAATTTTCAACAAAACGATGGTTATTTCATTCGCAGTCTGTCGAATACGGCAACTCAAAAGAGGAAATATTGATTTTTGTCTTGTACCAAACTGCCTTCGCACCGATCTGAACCCCCTTCTTGTCCTTGAACGAAATGTAATGTTCAGGCTTCGGCGACATCCCTAGTCTGCTTTTTTCAAAATCGATCTTTCCAGTTTTTTTGATTGCTTCAAGTAAGGACTTGGAATCAGTTAAACCAATTTCCATTTGCTGACAACTCAACAGTCTGGTAGAATCAACGTATACAATTGTTTCATCGTTGGGAAAATGAATGATCTTACCTGATCCAGATCTTGAATTCTGGATCTTCCCAATTGATCTATCAGCTAGAAAAACCTCCGCAATAAAACTCTCTTCGGGTAATGTGAAATAAAATTTTGTTTCCTTCCCATTGATCTCCTTTTCGAGCTCATACACCTTTGGATTAGTGGATTTTCTTGACGCACCGAAATTTACATCCCCATCATTTAAAACGCTGATTAATTCCTTCTTATTAATCCCCAATTTGTTCATCGCCACAAACTGTGAATCTGAAACGACGATCAACCGCTCGAGAAAACTGTTTTTTACTCGATTGGAAGGCAACCAGGAACAACCTCGGTTCTGAAAAAAGAATAGAACGAATACAAGACCGATTCCAAATCCAATCCCGTAATATTTAAGTCTGCGTAAAAATGAATCCATAAGTGGTCGCAAAGATACAATATGCATCAAAAAAATAAGCCATCCTTTTTGGATGGCTTATTCAATCAGTTCATTTATTCATCAAAGCATTGCATCAAGCTTCGATGTAAACAGATTTTTAGGTGCTGCACCTACCTGCTTATCTACGATCTCACCATTTTTAATGAAAAGGATCGTTGGGATATTTCTAATTCCAAATTGAGAAGCAACTCCTGGGTTAAAATCTACATTAACCTTTCCGACAACTGCTTTCCCATCATATTCTTTGTGCATTTCTTCGATGATAGGTCCTACCATTCTACATGGTCCACACCATTCTGCCCAAAAGTCAACTACCACTGGTTTGTCTGAATTCATTACAAGTTCCTGGAAGTTCGCGTCTGTGATCTCTAAAGCCATAACTCTGTTTTTTTTAATTCTTAGTTTGATAAAATTAATTCAATTCCCTAATCGTCAAATCTTTTGCCAAGCTTTTTTTCATGACAACTTGGCATGCTAACCATTGTTGACAATCATCTTTTTCATGGTCTTTTGATTCTCCGATTTGAGACCGTAAAAATATTGACCATTTTGAACTGTGGTTGTATCAAAAGTTACAATGTGTCCACCTGGTTCAAAATCACCTTCTTTTAAAACTCTGATTTCCTTCATTTGTTCATCAAACAAAACGATTTGAACATTTTTTTTCGCTTCACAAGTAAAATAGATCTGCACTTGAGCAGTACTAATTGGTTCTTCAAGACTATACAAAACACAGTAATCTTCTTTTACAGGGGTGCCTTTCCCTAAATAAGCAAGCAACTTACGATATGCAATTACCAATACTAGAATTGCAAGGGAAACAAACAATACTGCGAGCGCCAGTCTAGTGAATGAAAAAGAAGGAGAAAACAATAAAAAAATCATAATTATAAGGATATCACACCTTTGATCAAGGCCGCCTGTTCGTATTTGTATATAATGGAATCAACATCCAACATAAGCTCTTTAACACTGACACTTATGTAATTACCATTCTTCGAGGGATGAAAAACAATATCAGAACTATCATTGAACAAACTGGTCACCTTCGCCAGTTTCTCGTCGTCTTTTGGAACGATGAATTTAAACAGATACACGTTAGGCCATTCTTGTAATTCTAACTGTTCCTTTAACTTTCCAAAGACATCCTCCATTCAGATTCCATTTTATTCAACAAAGATAATCTTTTACCCTCCTTGAGAAGCACACCTTCTTTGTTTTCAACATAAATAAGCAACTCGTTGAAGTCTTTCACTCCATTTTGTTGCGCTGTCACCAATTCATTGTATACTTCCATAGGATCAGCCGGCGCAGAAATTATTGCTTCCAAATCCAATTTATCGAAGGGAATCCAGAAAGCTGAATAGTCGTAAGAAATCTGCACCAAAGACTGTCCAAAATAGACCAGTTCATTGGGCTCTGATGAGTTTAGAATTAACGAATAATGCGAATTAAGTGCACTTTGATAGGTATTAAAAACATTCAATGGCGCAGCATTTTCAAACTTATTTGTTCTATCCGCCATAGATTGCTCTGATTGAACTGTAGGCTTCTCTCCTAACACCTTCATTGCATCAGCGTACTTCTGAAGGAGATCATATTGTTTTATAAAAAGTCTAGTCAGCGGAACTTTAGACTTGAAATAGTTTTTTATTTCAAAAAGCCTATCTTCAAGCAAGTATTCCGGTGAATCACCTTCAACTCCTCCAAGAATCCGATATGCCTCACCCCTCTCCAAGATTACTCGTCCAGTCCTTTATTTTTTCTCATTCGGATATTCAGGAATTCGACCACAAGGGAATACACCATTGCAAAATAGATATACCCTTTAGGTAAATGCTGGCCAAAGGCTTCTGCTACCAGGATCACACCTATGGTTACAAGGAATCCCAGTGCGATCATCTTTATTGTAGGTCGATTATTGATGAAATCGGAGATTGGTTTTGCAAAAAGCATCATCACGATCATCGAAACGATAACGGCTGCATAGATAATTACAATAGGATTCTGTCCTGTTTCATTTCCCAAACCATTTGTCATTCCAATGGCAGTGATAATAGAATCAAAGCTGAACACAATATCTATCATCACAATTTGGGTGATCACAGCAGAAAGCTTGGTCGGGCTTTTGGTCGATTCCTCATGCTTTCCACTAACTGAGCTATGCATTTCGATGGTACTCTT
>SBFR01000085.1 GCA_006227105.1 Bacteroidota bacterium | reverse complement strand
AGAAATAATGAGCCACAGGTGATCGGTTATTTGAGACCGGATGCAAAGTCACAGGTGACGATCGAGTATTCAGATGACAACGTTCCACAGCGAATTGATACGATCGTAGTTTCTACACAGCACGATGATTTTGATACTGAGGAGAAGATGTTGGCGAAGATCAAGGAAGATATGATCAATATCGTGATCCCTCGTGTGAAGGCGAAATTGAAGCCAGAAACTCAGAAGTTATTTACTGATGACATCCAATACCATATCAACCCAACAGGTAAATTCGTGATCGGTGGACCACACGGAGATACAGGTTTAACAGGTCGTAAGATCATCGTTGATACATACGGAGGTAAGGGTGCTCACGGTGGTGGTGCTTTTTCTGGAAAAGATCCATCTAAGGTTGACCGTTCAGCTGCTTATGCAACGCGTCATATCGCGAAGAACATGGTGGCTGCAGGTTTATGTGATGAGGTATTGGTTCAGGTTTCTTATGCAATTGGTGTTGCGAAACCTTGTGGTTTATTCATCAATACGTACGGTACTTCAAAAGTGAACATGACGGATGGTGAGATCGCAAAGAAGATCGAAGAGATCTTTGACATGAGACCTTATTTCATCGAACAGCGCTTGAAATTAAGAAACCCAATGTATGCTGAAACTGCGGCTTACGGTCACATGGGGCGTAAAAATGAAGTAGTGAAGAAAACATTTACTGCACCGGACGGAAGAAAAGAAGTTCGCGACGTAGAATTGTTCACTTGGGAAAAATTAGATTACGTTGATAATATCAAAAAAGCATTCGGATTATAATCATCCGATCAGATAATGAAGGATCCCCGCCACAAGCGGGGATTTTTTTTGAAGCGTTTTTCGGACAAATGGATAATTTCTTGTTTTATGGTCTGTCTGAACCGCTTATCAATCTTTTAATTGGTCATCATTCAAGATTTCTATCTTTATTTAAAATACATCACATGAAAAGATCTTTTTTGTTAATTGCTTTTATAGGTATGTCAGTATTGTCATATGGACAAACTGCAGATGAAATCATCAACCAGTACTTTGAAACCATTGGTGGTTTGGAAAAATTAAATACCATTTCAAGTGTAGAAATGAAGGCTAAAGTTGACTATGGAGGGATGTCCATTCCTTTGCAGATCGTAAGCATGAAAGATGGTCGTCAGTTTACCAAAATTAATTTTCAAGGAAAGGAAATTACACAAGGAGCTTATGACGGTACAACAGCCTGGGGAACCAACTTCATGACGATGAAAGCCGAAAAGGAAGACGCCGAATCAACAGAGAATATCAAGCGTTCTGTGGGCGATTTAGTATCTCCTTTTTTGAATTATAACGATAAAGGTTATTCTGTTGAACTTCTTCCAAATGAGACGATCGAAGGAGTTGATTGCTTTAAATTAAAATTGACAAAGAAGCCACTTTTGGTGGATGGAGAGGAAGTTCCAAATGTAGAATTCTATTATATTGATAAGGATAATTACGTGCCAATTGTCGTAGAACAGGAGATCAATCAAGGTGAAATGAAAGGTCAGATCTCACAAACGGTATTTTCTGATTATCAGGAAGTAGATGGAACTTATTTTGCCTTTTCAATTACACAAAGAATTAAGGATGGTATGGGTCAAACGATCGTGATTGATTCTATTGAGCTAAACAAGAACTACGAGGACAGTATGTTCGCCTTCCCTGCAGAGTAAGCGGTAATTCAAATCAACACCATGAAGAAATTAGTATCTATAGGAATCTTATGGACTGCATTTTCTCTGAATGCACAGGAGGCGTCTGTCATTGCTGGAAAAGAAATTTTTGGAGATTTAAAAGCTCGTCAAATTGGACCGGCATTGATGTCAGGTAGAGTTTCAGATATTGAAGGTCATCCGACGAACAATAAAGTAATTTACATTGGAACTGCCGGAGGTGGCGTTTGGAAGTCTCAAGATGGCGGTGTTCGATTTAACTCGATCTTTGACGATCTTCCACAATCCATTGGTGCTGTCGCGGTTGATCCATCAGATCCGGACAATACACTTTGGGTTGGGACAGGAGAGGTTTGGACCAGAAATAGTGTATCCATCGGGGATGGGATCTATCGTTCAAATGATGGAGGAAACAACTGGAAAAAATTCGGACTGGAAAAAACAGAACGCATCAGTGCGATCGAAATAGATCCGAGAGATCAAAATACAATTTACGTGGGTGCACTTGGTGCACTGTGGGGAGATAGCGAAGATCGAGGAGTATACAAAACTACGGATGGCGGACAAACATGGACCAAAATTCTATTTGTGAATGCTGCTACTGGATGTTCTGATCTGATCATGGACCCTAATGACCCAAATACGTTATATGCATCTTTTTGGGAATTTAGGAGAACTGCCTATTCTTTCAACTCCGGTGGAATGAATAGCTCTTTGTACAAATCCACAGATGGTGGTACAACCTGGGCAAAGATCCACAATGGTTTCCCGACAGGAAAGCTGGGAAGAATTGCCGTGACTGTAGCGCCATCGAACTCGCAGATCCTTTATGCGGTTGTAGAGGCTGAAAAAGCGAATGAGAAAGGACTATATCGATCTGATGATGCAGGGAAAACCTGGAATCATTTGAATAGTGATTTTGAATTGACTGTGCGTCCGTTTTATTTCTCAAGAATTGTCGTTGATCCGAAAGATCCTGAAACGGTTGCAAAAGCAGGACTCGGGGGTTCAATAAGCCATGATGGAGGGAAGACCTTCAAAAATCTTGGATCGATGCACTCAGACATACATGATATCTGGTTTGACATCAAAGATTCAGATAAGATGTTCGTGGCGACGGATGGTGGATTGTATCGTTCACTGAATGGAGGAACAACAATGGAGATCATTGAAAACCTACCGATCTGTCAATTCTATCATGTAAGTATTGACAACCAAACGCCATACAATATTTACGGTGGGCTTCAGGATAATGGTTCTTGGTTCGGCCCATCTGCAAGTCCGGGTGGAATAGAAGCGCGTGATTGGGAATCTGTAGGAATGGGAGATGGTTTCAGAGTGTATTCTCACCCAACTAATCCAAGTATTGTTTACTCAGAAATGCAGGGAGCAGAAGGTGTTTGGAGATACGACCAGGAAAAAAAGCAAATGAAGGTGATCAAACCTTGGCCGGTCCAAGGAGACCCAAAACTTCGCTTCAACTGGAATGCTGCCATCACGACTAGTAAACATGCTCCTGACAGACTTTACATGGGGAGTCAATTCTTGCATCGTTCCGATGACATGGGGGATAACTGGACGAAGATCTCTCCGGATCTTACGACGAACGATGCGTCTAAGCAAAATCAGGTGGAGTCCGGTGGACTCTCAGCAGATAATTCAGGTGCTGAAAATCATTGTACCATTTTCACCATTGCAGAGTCGCCTCTTGACCAAAACGTCATTTGGATTGGAACTGATGATGGTAATGTTCAGCTAACGACTGACGGAGGGAAAACCTGGGCAAACGTAACAGCCAATCTGACAGGGATTCCAAAAAACACATGGTGCTATCACATTGAAGCAAGCGTATTTAATAAGGGAACTGCATATGCCGTTTTTGATGGACACACACGCAATGATAAATCGACGTATGTGCTTAAGACAACGGATTTTGGGAAGACCTGGAAATCAATCATCACTGCTGATGTGTCAGGATTTGCAAGAAACATTCAGGAAGACTATAAAAACCCTGAATTACTTTACCTGGGAACAGAATTTGGTTTATATGTAACTGTTGACGGTGGTGCACACTGGTATAAATTCACCAATGGAGTGCCGGCAGCATCTGTGCATTATATTGAGATGCATCCGAAAACAAACGATCTGATTTTAGGGACACATGGTAGGGGGATCATTATCATTGATGATGTTAGTCCATTAAGAGAGCTGAATGCAGAAGTGATGAACAAGACACTTCATTTCTTCACTCCTCAAACGGTTTACATGGATGAAACAAGTTCTTTTGGAGGAGCTAGCGGCGAAACTCAATTTGTTGGACCGAATCCATCTACAAGTGCGAAGATCAGCTATTACCTATCAAAGCGACATACGTTTGGCAAAATGACACTGGAAATTTTCGACAACAACGGGAATAAAATTTCAAGTGTATCTCCGGGGAAGCAAAAAGGGATAAACATTGTAGAATGGAATTATGTCTCTATGGCTCCAAAAGTTGCATCAGGTAAAACGATTGATGCAGGAGGTTTCTTCGCACCAAGAGTGGTTGAGGGTAGATACAAAATTTTGATCACGAAAGGGAAAGAAACGTTCGAATCATTCATCGATGTGAAATACCCTGAGAACTCAATGTATTCGGCCGAAGAAAGAAAGCTTCAGCATGAAACGACAATGAAAATGTTTGCAATGACGGAAGATCTGGCATATATGGTGTATGAAATTGATGAGCTGATTGCACATACAGATAACACCCTGAAAACAAATACTTCTCTGAAAAAGCAAGCATTAAAGTTGAATACTGAGCTTAATGCACTTAAGGACGGATTGGTTATCACTAAAGGTGATAACTATGTAGGTGCTGGAGAAAAGCAATTAAGGGAAAAACTGAGTGATCTTTATAGTACAGTGGGTTCATATTACGGGGCTCCTTCCAAAACTCAATTGGAAAACCTGGCAATGCTGGAGAAACAATTGCAAGAAGCGAAAAAGAGTTTTAGTGCAATCAAAACTGCTCAGGTAACCAAGTACAAGACAGCAACAGAAAAGGCTGGAATTAAGTTCATCGAATTAAAATCATTTGAAGAGTTTGTCAAAAAGGACTGATTCAAATGATCCGGATGAAGGACTGAAATACTGATTAATCCCCGCCAGAAGCGGGGATTTTTTTTAAATGTGAGTTAAAATGTATCTCTCAAGCTCTTGAACATCGATCCGATCGATCGGATGTTGAACGTTCTCAAGAAGGTTGAATTTCCCATTTATCAATGCCTTGGACGCCTGTTCTGATTCTTCTTTTGAAACCATTTTATCCAAGCTCCCCCAACCGATCACTACGGGGATCTCCACTTTCTCTAGTTTTTCAGAGTCTAAGGGTGGAGCTTCTCCCATTTCAATCATCATTTGAGCTGTGTTTTGCACCACTCCTGACCAGTTTTCACCATGCAATGATCTCAGATAATTAGCGTAAACAGGTATTTTTTCTTCGATCTTTTCAGGGTTTAAATAGCCTGCTTCCTTTGTGGAAGTTTCCGGGTCCCAGCTAAATTTGGTTCCGAGTGTGATGATCTTTCGTACAGATCCCGGTTGCATGTATTCCAGATGCAATGCCACATAGCCTCCCATACTGTATCCAAAAATGTATGGATCAACAATCTGGTGAGAGTCAATGTATGAACGTAGATCCTTCGAGAAATCAGGAATTGAAAATCGATTCACGGACTGATGTTCTCCGTGTCCGGAAAAATCAAGAAGATGAATTCGATAGTTGTTTTTTAAAATGTCTGATAGCTCCAGGAATTGTTTT
>SBFR01000142.1 GCA_006227105.1 Bacteroidota bacterium | reverse complement strand
AGTGGGTGCAAACCCTTAGTTGCGTGACGCTTGTGGATCAGATACGCCGTAAGATCAAAGACAAACAGAAAGCCCCCTTGCAACAACAAGCTATTGCCGTAGCCACTGTACATGGCTTCTTTCGAAAGATTCGACTTAGCCTCTGAACGAAGCAACAAACCTCCGGCCATGTAGCCAATATCTAAACCCGTATTAAAGAGAAAGATCTTTTCTGTTTCATACTGGCTCTTTACGGTTTCTCCTAAACTCAATGCCGTACTCGCCTTTTTCGCCTTGATATATCCCGGAATCGCCAACCCTAAGTTCACTGTATTCCACATCACATTCATTTGATGAAAGTAGTGCGCCTCCCCTTCTGGGTTCGCCGTAGCCCAACCGATCCCACTCACCACAAAGTTCGCCGTCGCCCAGCTTCCCAAACCCAGCATCAGGTGCTGATCCGTTTTGGTGCGTTGCGCATTGAACTCACTCAACTGCTGCGCCCTTACAAGAGGAACACTCAATAAAAACAGGATAATCAATCTACGACTCATATTCGGTTGGAATTTACTTAAAAAACAACCTTAATGCTATTTGGTTCTGCGAGCAATTACTTTTGACAGCTACGCTGATAGAACATAGACCACTGCGTTGATAGAGCAGAGACCACTGCGTTGATAGAGCAGAGACCACTGCGTTGATAGAGTAGAGACCACTTCGTTGCGAGATCATAGACCGCTTCGCTGAGAGAGCCGAGAATAGAGACGACCGTGCCTTTTGCCAGCGAAAGGTGAGGCAGAGTGATGATAAGGCTTTAGCCGCCCCAGCGAAGCGCATCACTCAGGACGAACGGTGCAAAGCATTCGCCTTGCAAAAGGGACTAGACCTTTTTGCTACTTTTTACGGCAAACGAGCTTGCGAGTTCATGAGGGCAGAAGAAAGCGGACAAAGGCCGAATAATGGTAAAAAGTAGATGTAAAGAAGTAATTTTATTGAAAGAATGTGGAGCACTTTTTGATAGATTCAAATCCACAAAAAAACACTACGTAGTAAAAAGATCATGAAAACAACCCTTCTCCTCTTCATCCTCAGCGTAAGCACAATAACCTTTGTAAACGCTCAAGAACAAGTGGTCACTCCCCCACAGCAAAGCCAACCCGCGTTGGAAGAGAACAGTCAAGAAGAACCGATCTGTTCGATCCCGGAAGTCGATGCAGATTACCCGGGTGGTATGGCAGCAATGAACCAATACCTGATGGAGAACATGGTGTATCCGCAATATTGTTTAGAGAATGAGATCACAGGCAAAGTGATCCTACAGTTCATTATTGAAAAGGATGGGTCGATCAGCCATATCGAAGTCAAGAAAGAAATACATCCCCTCTTAGCGCAAGAAAGTGTTCGTCTGGTTGAAAACATGCCCAAGTGGATCCCTGCTCAAAACAAAGGAGAAAATGTCAGATCCCGAACATTCCTACCGATCTCGTACAGCGTGCGTTAGATGTGGGACCACTACGTTCAGAGAGACGAGACCGCTGCGCTGATAGAGCATGGACCACTTCGTTGCGAGAGCATAGACCACTGCGTTGATAGAGCATAGACCACTACGTTTTGAGAACCGAGAATAGAGACGACCGCGCATTAGAAAAGAGAAAGCACTGCTTTCGAAGGCTGAGCGGTAGCTCAGTGCAATTGAATAATCATTAGCAAGTGTATTCAAAACTTTCGGGTGTCTGACCCTGAGCAAAGTCGAAGGGGAGTTTCCGGAAGTTTTAGACTCAAATCCGTACTGGGTAAAGGCGTTTTCGAGCGCTAGAGCTTTTTTGATTCTTTTTTGGGGCGATGCCAAAAAAGAAGTTAAAGAAGGTTAGATAAACAACAACACCAGCGTCAACACTACCCCGGCAAGCGAAAACAAAATCCCTCTTTTAAACACAGACGTCTTCGGCATGTACATCCAGAAAGCAGAGATCACGAAGAAGAGCAACGAGCACCCAAAGAAAATATTCAGATAGTACAACGGATCTTCGGTGGATGCTTTGTGCAAATGCGTCATCTTATCCAATACATACGGCAGCTCCATCGAGCGAATATGCGCCACGCCTGTCGAGCGGTTGTAATCTCCATTCTGGAAGTACACCATATCTCCTTCCTCCTTCTCCACTTTCAGACGTCGAAAACGAAGCTCTTCAGCCAGTTTTTCATTCGGCACATTCGGAGAATGCTGCTCTTCAAAAACCTGCTCACTTTTCAGGAAATCGGTATCACGATAGATCAGGATCACTCCACTGATGGCATACACAGCCATGATCCCAGCCAAAAAGAAACCTAAGTAGCGGTGCAACACACGCATCGAAATTGGTGACGAATTTTTCATGCTACAAGTATAGAATTAATTCCCAAATTCCAATTCCTGATGACAAAAGATTGATCATCACAAATGGTCTACAAAACAATCCTTTTTCACCGTTGTTATCCTATCATCATGACAGAAGAAGAGATCAACCGAATCATCGAGATGGCCTGGGAAGATCGAACCCCTTTCGAAGCCATCACTTACCAATTCTCACTTTCCGAAAAAGAGATCGTGATGCTAATGAAGCGAGAGCTGAAAGACAGCAGCTTTAAGCTGTGGAGAAAGCGAGTGCACTCGGGTGTGAGTCAAAAGCACTTGAAGAAACGAAACCCGGAGATCGATCGGTTCAAATGCTCTCGTCAACGATTGATTTCATACAACAAGATCTCGAAACGATAAAAGTTCCGATTTCGAAAGAAACTGTTTTCAACGAGATTCCTTAACTTGCTGATATGAAAAGACATCTGCTACTTCTACTCTTCCTGATCCCGCTAGGAACCCTTCTAGCGCAAACCAACCTGACTGTTACCAATGCAGTTGCGGATCAAGTGATCAAAGGAAATTTTGACCCTCTGCAATTCTCGTCAACCAACACGGTGAGCGATCATCAGCAAATGATCCAGTATTTGCAGAATTCCATCGAACCGGATTCGTTGAAAGCCTATATCGTGAAGATGGCCACTTTCCACAATCGAAACACAGGTTCTGATACTCTTTCCACTACAACAGGTATCGGTGCGGCAAGAAGATGGGCTTACGGTAAATTTGAGCAATTCAGCTCGGCTTCAGAAAACCGATTGATCCCCTCCTATTTTCAATTCGATCAAACCATTTGCTCGGTCACGCAGCACAGAAATATCATCGCGGTTCTACCTGGCTCAGACGTGCAAGACCACGAAGTGATCATTATCGAAGGACATATCGATAGCCGATGTGAGAGCTCATGCGACATCACTTGTCAGGCCCACGGGATTGAAGACAATGCTTCAGGTTCGGCGTTGGTACTGGAACTCGCAAGGGTGATGAGTACCTTCTCCTATCCGAAAACGATCGTGTTCATGTTGACCATCGGTGAAGAACAAGGCCTTTATGGTGCCAATGCCTTCGCTCTTTATTGCCAGACCAACACTATTCCGGTGAAGGCGGTTTTAAACAATGACGTGATCGGAGGAATCATCTGCGGAAACACATCTTCCGCGCCTTCTTGTCCTGGAGTCGATGATATTGATAGTACACAAGTCAGGATCTTCTCTTACGGTGGATTCAATTCCCCACATAAGCAGCTGGCCAGATTCACCAAATTGCAATACAAAGAAGAATTACTTCCTTATGTAAACGTTCCCATGTTGATCTCGATCATGACTCCCGAAGACCGTTCAGGAAGATCCGGCGATCATGTTCCGTTCAGACAAAAAAGCTTTACAAGCTGCAGATTTACTTCGGCAAATGAACACGGGAATGCCTCCAACGGAGCTGGCTACGTTGACAGACAACATACGACGAATGACATTTTAGGAGTCGACACTAATGCTGATCTGGAGATCGATAGCTTCTTTGTTGACTTCAATTACCTGGCTCGAAATGCAGCGATCAACGGTACAGCGGCAATTGTTGCAGCGAAAGGACCGAAACAACCGGATTTCAGCGTAGCTACACTTGCAGGTCCAACCATCATCATTGAGATCACTGATCAAACGCAATATGCCAACTATCGTGTCGGGTTGAGAACGCTGACCAATGACTGGGATTCTGTCTATACGATCAACGGGATCCTGGACACTATTTATCCCCCACAGGCCAGCAACTACATTGTCAGTGTAGCTTCGGTTGATGAATTCGGTATGGAAAGCCTCTTTTCCAAAGAGATCAACATCAGCGACGCACAGCTGAGCACTGAAGAGTTGTCAATGAACTTGGATTTCCCAATCCAATTGCTTCAAAACAAACCCAATCCTTTTGATGAAGCCACCATTATTGGCGTTTATGTGAACGGAACGTTTACCTACAAAAAAGCATGGATCCAGATCGAAGATGAAATGGGTAAAGAGCTTGAGCGCATTCCGATCACTTTACATGCAGAGATCAATGAGATCCAATACGAACATGGCTACGGAAAAACAGGCACCTTCATCTATTCGCTGATCGTAGACGACATTCGGATTGACAGCAAGCGAATGGTGTTCGCGAATTAATGTTTCCATAAGAGCAAATAAAAAAAGGTCCTTTTCAGGACCTTTTTTACTTTTCAGTTGAGATTATTGTCTTACCAATCGCTCCGTGTGGATTGAATTGGAAAGTTGTATTTCAATAAAATATACTCCCGGCGATGCAAAGGAAAGATCAATGTTTGTTTCAGTTGTCGTCATCAATTCTTCACCCTTTGTAGTTAGAATTCGAACGGCTATGATCTCCTCTGAACTTTCGATGTGCACCGAACCAAAACTAGGATTGGGGAATACCTTTACAAAGAATTGATCCGCTATTTCGTCGATCCCAACACCTGTTACTAGCAAACAGTCTGAAGTGTCAGCACATCCTGTTTCAGTAATAATCACGGCATAATTCCCATTCACTACCGGTGTGTAACTCTGTAAAGTAGCACCAGCAACTGCCTGATAACCATTGTCGCAATCAACCCACTGATAAGTTCCTGTTGACGAAAGCGCTGTAAGGTCAATACCACTCAATGTAGCTGTCGCCACTGGAATCGGATTCGCCGTTACCGATGTACTAGCACTGTTTGGTGAAGAACACCCTGAGGCATCAGTGATCATAACAGAAAATGTTCCGCTGGAAGACACGGTGATCGACTGAGTGGTTTCGCCATTCGACCATAGGTAAGTATCTCCGGTTGAAGAAGTAAGCGTTACTTCATCTCCATCACAGAAAACTGTAGATCCACTTGGTGTGATCGTCGGTGCCGCCGGTGAAGATGGCAGTGTCAACGATGCTGATATCGCCTGAGAAGTACAGCTGTTTCCATCAGTAAATTCGATAGAATAGCTTCCATCACCCAATGATGAGATCACATATGGGAATGCTGTTACCGCGTCAGTTCCTGATGCTGCTCCCAACCATGTGATTGAACCCGTACCAATCCCATTCACTTCGATCGAACCATCTGTGGTTGTACATGTCGATGGATTTGTCAGAGTCCCTACATTAATCACTGGAAGAGGATTTACAGTTACAGCAAACGCTGCACTGGCAGGAGAAGAACATCCTGAAGCATCAGTTATGCTCACGGTATAATTCCCTGATGCATTGACTGTGATCGAAGCTGTCGTTTCTCCTGTCGACCATGCATATGCGTTACCCGCCGAAGAAGTCAGTGTTACTGCACCTCCCTCACAGAAGGTGGTTGCTCCTCCAGCCGTAATGGACGGTGCCGCTGGTGCTGAAGGTGCACTTAATGTCGTTGAAAGGGTATTAGATGCACAACCATTCCCATCTGTAAATGAGATCTGGTACGTACCATTATTCAAATTCGAAATAGTCGCAGGTAAACTTGTTCCTGTCATTGAGCCTGAAGCCGCACCACTCCACGAAAGCGTTCCGGTTCCGGTTCCATTCACTCCGATCGATCCATTTCCTACTGTACAAGATGTTGGATTAGTTACAGTACCGGTTGAGATCGTAGGAAGTGGGTTCACTGTAACTGTCGTAGGAGCAGAAGCAGGTGACTGGCATCCGTTCGGTCCGGTGATCTGTACGGTAAATGTTCCACTTGTGGTTACATCAATTGATGCTGCCGTAGAACCATTGGACCACAAGTAAGTGATCCCTGCAGAAGAAGCAAGATTCACGGTACCCCCAGCACAGAATGTGGTTGCAGCGTTTGGTGAAATAATTGGTGCGTTTGGTAAGGCATTTACGGTTACAGTAATTGGATTTGATGCTACTGACTGACAACCTGCGGCATTCGTCACCTGAACCGTATATGTTCCTGTGCTGTTTGGATTGATTGACGAGCTCATTGATCCGTCAGACCACAAATAGCTTGAACCTGCCGAAGAAGTTAAGGTCACCGAACCTCCCTGACAAAATGTAGTTGGTCCACCTGCTGTAATAGTAGGTTGCGCAGGAAGTGCATTGACCGTAACAGTCGTTCCGGCACTAGCCGTTGATTGACATCCAGCCGCATTTGTTACCTGCACCGAATAGGTTCCAGATGTAGTCGGACTAATAGAAGCTGTCGTTGCTCCATTCGACCATAAGTATGATGTTCCAGCGGAAGAGGTAAGTGTTACTGATCCTCCATCACAGAACGTAGTAGCTCCTCCTGCTGAAATAGTTGGTTGAGCCGGTAACGAATTTACGGTTACAACGGTCGCAGTTGAGGCTATAGATTGGCAACCTGATGCATTCGTTACTTGCACCGTATAATTCCCTGACGTTGTCGGACTAATAGAAGCAGTAGTAGCACCTGTCGACCATAAATAAGAAGTTCCTGGAGTAGAAGTTAGCGTTACCGAACCCCCATCACAAAATGTTGTAGGTCCACCAGCAGATATACTTGGTTGTGAAGGAAGCGCATTCACGGTAACAGTCGTACCCGCACTAGCAGAGGATTGGCATCCTGCAACATTGGTTACCTGAACAGAATAGGTTCCAGATGTGGTTGGACTGATCGAAGCAGTTGTTGCCCCGTTTGACCATAAGTACGTCGTACCTGCCGAAGAAGTTAACGTAACTGATCCTCCATCACAGAATGTGGTTGGCCCACCAACGCTAATGGATGGTGCAGCAGGAAGCGCATTCACTGTTACCGTTGTTCCGACACTAGCCGTTGATTGACATCCAGACGAATTGGTCACCTGAACGGTATAAGTTCCTGAAGTAGTAACATTAATTGAAGGAGTTGTCTCCCCATTAGACCATAAATAGGATGTTCCAGCTGAAGAAGTCAAGGTAACTGACCCTCCTTCACAGAAAGTAGTTGTTCCACCTGCAGAAATGCTTGGCTGAGATGGAGGTGTACCCACTGTTACTATTGTTGGAGAACTCGCATCTGACAAACAACCCGATCCATTCGCTACCTGAACGGTATACGATCCCGCCGAACTTACAAGGATGGAAGATGTAGTTTCACCTGTCGACCACAAATAGGTCGTTCCAGGAGAAGATGTCAAAGTCACTGAGTTCCCTGAACATAAAGCCGTGGAACCTGATGCAGAAATTGAAGGAGTTGAAGGAGCCGCCACAATAGTGACAGTCACCAAATTACCCATCTCCTGTTCACATGTAACACCGCATGTAATATCAGGGCCACTAATCCAACATGATGGTACAGTCATATTCGTTAACGTACCATTGATCGCAGTAGACGAAAGATCCGTAGCCGTTGTTCCTGCTCCTTCATTCAACGGGAAATATCCTGTAAGATTCGTTTCATTCCCGATAAGACAATTCGGAGCAAAAGCCAAAATAGCAGCTCCGGACAAAGAAGTATTCCAAACTGAGATCCTGTCGATATCCATTGATGAATACGCAGTACCATTCGTTCCAATTAAAAGGTTTGTAGCCGTTGTTAAACCACCAGAACCAAGAGCATAGGCTGTACTGTTTTCCAAAACACCATCTACATAGATTTCCCATCCCGTTGAACGAACCACACCAGTTACTTCGTGCCATTGACCATCAGCAACTAAAGTTGTAGAAATTCCTGACGACTTGTATCCACCACTCCCATCTCTTCCATCAAAACGAGCTTTACCTGCTGCATCAAGAAACAATAGATAACCCTTTGTTGATCCATCATATTTGTAGGCGATGAATTGATTTGCACCCGTTACTACCGCTTTGATTTTTGCGGATACGGTTACCGTGGCTGTAACCCCTCTGTTTCCTGCTCCTAAATTTAGATAGTCATTGGTTCCATCCAGATCAAGTGCATAATTAGGAGCTGTGGATACTGCGTTTACATTGAATGTGGTAGTAGTAGATATTGCTCCAGTAGGAAGGCTAATAGCTGAACCCGTTCCAGCTACTGGTGTGCCAACAATGGAATTGTCTGCGTCATTTCTCAAATAATAGGATACTCCTGCCTCACTACTCGAGAGTTCTACGGTTGTCGATCCACCTGCACAGAATGACGAATTGGTTAATGACAACGTCTGATCAGCGATCGCCGGGATCACATTTACAATAAACTCTGTTCGAGGTCCAGCGATACAGCTGCTATCTTGTGCAAAATAACTTGTTGTAGCCGTAAGTGCTGATGTATTAAATGTTGCACCTGAGCCTAAATAATTGCCTCCAATTGCTGCATCATACCAACTCAAGGAATAAGTTCCACTGCAAGATAAAACAGTACTGGATCCATAACAAATCGTCATGTTTGAAGGGTCAGTAATATTCGACGGAGCTACCGGCACAGCACAAGGAGCCCATTTTACCTCCATAATATCGGCAAATGCAACAGAAGTTAAGGTTGAAGTTCCAGCTGTTGGATCAAAATCGGTCGTTCCAGAAAAGAATCCCGTAAAGTGAATATTCCCGGAAACATCCACCGAAACACCAAAAACAGCATCATCAGTCGTCGATCCGATCTGATGTGCCCAGATGTATTGTCCGCTCGCATCCAATTTGCTAACAAATCCATCCAGCTGACCACTCACTGTTATGTTTTGATTTCCAACTCCCGGATCAAAATCAACGGTATTTCTGAAGTATCCAACTGTATAAACATTTCCATCTACATCGGTATCCAGAGCAACACCACGATCATCACCTATACCTGAAAATGAAACGGCCCATACATAATCGCCATTCACATCCATTTTACATACATAAGTATCATTGGATCCTCCACTAACTAAATTCACAACACCTGCTCCTGGATCGAAGTCTGCAGTACCAGCGAAATACCCTGTTGTATAGACATTCGAAGCTGCATCCACCTCAATTGCAACGCCCGCTTCACTTGAGGTTCCTCCTTGTAATTTCGCCCAAACATATGCACCTGTTGCAGAAAGCTTTGATACGAATAGATCAATTCCACCTCCAACAGTTGTTAAATTAACAACGCCTGCTTCCGGATCAAAATCACCTCCTCCATTAATAAAACCTGTCGAGTAGACATTTCCTGAGGCGTCCATTGCCAGACCATTAACGGCACTGCTATTTCCGAATTGAGCTGCAAATGTAAACGCAACTCCTGAAGTATATCTCGTAATGAATCCAGCTGTTAACCCCACTGGAGCAGTCAAATTGGTTGTCCCAGCTGAATAGTCGAAATCTACAGTTCCCTGAAAGGTACCTCCGATCGCATAAGCTCCCGAATTTACAGCAACTGAATATCCAATATCCTCACCTGTACTACCAAATCGTTGGGAGTATGACCAGTTTCCTGCTGTCGTTAAACGAACTAAAAATACGTCTCTCATTCCCGCAGAAGTAAGGTTGGCTACCCCAGCTCCCGGGTCAAAATCAACAGTTCCCGTAAATGATCCTGTAATATAAATTAATCCACCCGGTTCTACCGCGACATCATAGGCAACTACGTCTCCTGTTCCTCCAAATCTCTTGGCAAATAAAAATGTTCCACTTGAGTTTAACTTCAGAAGATAACCATCTGTTGTTCCAGTAGCAGTTAGATTAAATACGCCAGGTCCTGGATCAAAATCCACTGTTCCGGAGAATGAACCAACAATATAAACCCCACCTGAACCATCATGGAATATAGCGCGACCGTAATCGTTAGATGAACCTCCTTGACCTTTTGCCCATGTCAGTTCCTGAGCATACGGTTTCAATGAAAAAAATAGGGATAGGACCATCAAAAGCCCAATTGAATGAAGTGATTTGATTTTCATGAATAAATGATTTTGCCACAAAAAAAAGGTTTTCGGGACAGGTAGGAAGGGATCATTTTATGAATAGACAATTCTCTTCAGCAATGGACAACTGCACCAAAAATAGGAGAAGATCAATGCAATATAAAAGCCTCAAATTCAGCTTTTTTATACTTCGATAATTTAGTAGCAATATTATTGTTCAACCGAATGGTTAAATCAGATTTGGAGTAATTCTGCAAGTGATCCTTGTTGATGATCCATGATTTATGCACCCTGAAAAACCGATCGTTATCACTCAAAGAAGTCTCAAAGTGTTTCAGGTTTTTACTCACCGTATAATTGCGATTGGTTGTATGTAAAATGCAATACGATTCCTGTGCCTCAAGAGCGATCAGAGAATCCAGCGGGATAATTTGCTGCTGGCCTCTGTCACTGATCACGAGGTTTTTTACTTCTTTCGACTCAAGCGTATTTTTCAAGACCTCCATTCGTTGGAGCTGCTCTTCTTTACTTCGACGTGTCTGTACGCGTTCAACAGCAGCTCGAAGACGATCAATACTCACGGGTTTGAGCAAGTAATCAATCGCGGCAACTTCAAAAGCTCTGATCGCGTGCTGATCGTATGCCGTAACGAAGATCATATCAAAATTGACCTGATCAAAAAAACTAACGATCTCATAACCGGCATAACGTGGCATTTCAATGTCGAGAAAAACAACATCCGGACTTAGTTCCTTGATTTTCTCTACAGCTTCAGGAACATCGGCACATTTTGCAACGATCTCTACCCCCTCGCAAAAGCGCAGGAGCAAGTTCTCCAGTACATCACGTGCACTTTCTTCGTCATCAACCAATATAGCCCTTACCGACTTCATAATTCAAAGATGCTAAGAGTTTTAAGATCCCACTTGTCAAATTCAGCAATGGAACAGTTTTTTTTATCAATGGTTAAAATTTCTGCTGAATTGGAATATGTAAAATAACTCTCGTTCCTTGTGGATCGCCATGTTCATACAGATCTTCATACGTATATCCAAATTCACCATGGAACACTTCACTTAGGATCTCAAATCGTTTTCGAATGGCCTCACTGGAGAATGATTCGTGATCGGCTCTCTGACGTTGACGGATCTGTCGGGCAGCCTCCCTGCCAATTCCATTGTCCTCAATTACACAGATCAGATGTTCGTCGTAGGTAAAACGGATCGTTAGGTGTTTTGCTCCTTTTTTGTGCAACAAACCATGCACCAGCGCATTCTCAACAAAAGGCTGTACCAGCAAAGGAGGTAAAAGGATATCATCAATCCCATCTGCATCAATGCTATAGGTGAAGTCCTTTTTGAAGCGCAATTGTTCCAGAGACAGATACAATTCAAGTAGCCTTATCTCCTGTTCAAAATCGATAAAATCCTTTTCAGAATAATTCAACGTTCGACGCACCAGGTCTGAAAATGTGGTGATATATGAATAAGAGTGTTCTACGTCACCTTTCAGGATAAGGTCCTGAATCGAATTCAGCGAATTAAAGATAAAGTGAGGATTCATTTGCGACTGGATCGCCGTTAGTTTTGAAGCATGCAATTCATTGATCAACCTCGATCTTCTATCCCTAATCTTTGTTTGCTGACGGTAGATCAGCAACACCATTCCCATGAAGGCTAACCCCATTAACACAATAAACCACCAGCGCGTGTAGAATGGCGCGTTGATCACAAATCTAAAATGAAGTACTTCACTGAATTTTCCCTGGATCTCTGCTTTTACCTGAAACTCATAGGTTCCAGGAGACAAGGCCCTGAATGAGACTTGATTTTCATTGAACTCATTGATGGTCCAGTTGTTTTCTGCCCCTTTCAGTCGGAAATGAAAACGTATGCCATTTCTATTCTTCAAAGTTGGTGAAGAAAATACAAACTGAATATTGCGATCGTCGGTTGAGAACAAGGACGTGGATTGTATTGGAATAACTTTCCCTTGAACCCTTATTTCCTCAAATCGTATGTCGATACCTGATGGCATTTGGTGCCTTTTGTCCAGTTGGATCTTTTGAAGTCCGCCAGAATGACTCACCCATAAATTCTCATCCTGAATAGCAAAATCGATCACCCTGTAATTGGAGATTCCTGCATACGTATGAAGAGAGCGCAGCATGTTTCCATTCAGATCCATCTGATATAATCCATCCAATGTACTTCCGATTAGGGTACTCTTATAAAAGCAGATCTTCTTCAGAGTGATTGGTTTGCCATTGACCATAGGGGTGATCTTTTTATGGAATTTCCCTCCTTGATAGATTAAAATTCCTTTGGTGCGATGAAGCAACCATAACTGATCCGAATGAACCAACATGTTATTAGGATAGATCAGCTCACTTTTAAATTTAACCTCTTTGAGTACTCCTTTATTGTCCATCTCAAAAGAACCTCTGGCAGTGGAAACGTATAGAATCTGGTTTTTTTTGTCGTATGTCATTCGGTGAATCCTAACCCTAAGTTGACTGATTGGTTCCACGTAAAGCTCTTTCCCTTTTACTGTCAGTTTGTAAACGCCGAGGTTTGTTCCCAAATAAAACTGATCGTTCCCAATGTAAACTGCTGATTTCAGAGATGCTTCAAGTAGATCCACCACCCTATCTTCTTTCCGAAGAAAGCCTCTGATGTGTCCATCATCGAACAAGATCACCTTTTCATTTCCACAAATGACCTCAATAGGTCTTTTCCCTTCTTTGTTCAACGGTGAAAAATCCCTGTTTTTGAGTTGGATCAAACGACCTTCCGAAGTTCCTGCAATGAGCTGTTGATCTTGGTCGATCCAGATCGAAGTAACCGGATCCGCATTGAACTGACCGATCACATCATTCACCTTCAAGTCAGGAATCACAAGAATTCCTTTATCAAAAGTGGCAAGAAGGATATTGCCTTCAAGATCCTCATAAACATCCGATATAAAATAAGTATCATAATACAGAAGTGCTTCTGTATTGGTCAGATCATTTCCGAAAAATTGAACACCCGGTAATGTACCTGCCGACCAAATTCCCTTTTTCGTTTCATAAAGACGTATTGATTGAGAGCGGTCAAGGAGCGGATTACCTTTCAAAGGGGTTATCTTCGTAAAATCTTCATCTACTGCAAAAATCTCTTTCGTGGAAAGATCTACCCCATAGATATATTTTTCGGAGTTTATAAAACGTAGCACATTACCCCGTTTGTTCAAGGTATTAAATGAAAAATGGCCTTTCGAATAGGTTAATATTGAATCAGACGATGCAAGATGGAAATGTACCTCCCCATTTATTGAAGTGAATGGGGGGCCAATATAGAATTGAGGTAATACTTTTCGATGAATGACTTTACCCTCCTGGTTGAGAATAAGTATTTGTTTGGAGTTCACGATCAAATTGCCGTCATCGCCAATCGCCAGAGAAACATCTGAACGAAGCTCATCTTCTTTGATCTCATAAAACACAGACATTTCTCCATCGGCAATTCGAAACACCTGATTATAAAGGTTGTGACAATAGATCACGCCGTTGCGATCCTTTACGAAATTGAAAACTGAATTGCTTCTCGCCTGATCACAGTCGACCTTTTCAAATGAAGAATAATTGTATCTGAAAAGTCCTTCGTTGGTTGCAAACCAATAATCCAAACGATGATCCTGAATAATATCATAAACCTGAATTCCTTTTAATTCATTCTCTCCAAGTTTAAAATATGCAGGTTGTTGACTTCGCCCTTGAAAAAGCATCCCGATCGTAAAACACAACAGAAGCAGTAACTCAACCAATCGTGTCGGATATAAATGATATGTATAAGTTCTATTGTTCAATCACGTATGATTCAGTGATCACAATAAAGATCACGATAACTTTTATTTTTGCTTAAATGCGAAAAATCACTTCTTCTTTTTCGGCTTGTAGGCTTCCTCGTATTTGTTGATCCAATCCTGTGCAGTCATTTTCTGCATCAGCTGACCGATCAGGTCATAGGGGATCTCTTCCATCTTTTTAAAACGGATACAGCTTTTTCCCATATCTAGCTTCTGTTTGCTATGCTTTGGATATTCCTCCACAAACCAATCGTGCAAAACCGGATCCGCATAGATCCCCATGTGGTAGAAATTAATGGAGCCCTTCTGAGAAGCCAATCCAGCAAATGGCAATGGCTCACTTGGTTTACAATGATACCCGTCCGGATACAGCGAATGAGGGATCACATATCCCAATCCACCGTAACTGATAGCGGCTTCAAAGCCTTTCGGCAAATTATCTACAATGACCTTATGTAGTTTATTGAACGGCTCTACTCTGTCTTCAGGCAGATTCGCTAATATTTCTTC
>SBFR01000180.1 GCA_006227105.1 Bacteroidota bacterium | reverse complement strand
GAAACTCCTCCACTTACGTGTGCTCCGGGTAAATTTTCTCTGATCCATTTGGTTGCTCTAAAGAAATCAAGCGCATTGTTATTATGCTCTTCCATTCCGGTGGCAACAGGAAAAATATTTGGATCAAAAATGATGTCCTCCTTTGGGAACTTGACAACATTGACCAATATGTCATAGGATCTTTTGCAGATCTCAATTCTTCTTTCATATGAGTCTGCCTGTCCGTTTTCATCAAAAGCCATAACGATCACAGCTGCACCGTATCTTTTGATCTTTTTTGCCTGTGAAATGAAGTTGGCCTCACCTTCTTTCAACGAAATTGAATTCACAACTCCTTTGCCTTGAATGCATTTTAATCCTGCTTCTATGATCTCCCATTTTGAGCTATCGATCATGACTGGCACTCTGGCAATATCCGGCTCAGAGGCGATCAGGTTTAAAAACTTGACCATCGCTTCTACCCCATCGATCATTCCTTCATCCATGTTGACATCAATGATCTGAGCACCACCTTCCACTTGTTCACGGGCGACAGATAATGCAGACTCATAGTCCCCTTCTTTGATCATTCGAAGAAAAGCTCTTGATCCCGTTACATTCGTTCGTTCACCAACATTCACAAAATTGCTTTCCGGAGTAACGATCAAAGGCTCTAGTCCTGATAATTTCAATGTTGCTTTTGTCTCAGACATTTGTTGTTGATCTGGGTGAATAATTTTTCGCCAATTCAGCAATTGCTTTAATATGATCAGGTGTGGTACCGCAGCACCCTCCAATGATATTGATCAATCCTTCATCAAGAAATTCTTTGATCTGAACTGCCATCATTTCTGGAGTTTCGTCATACTGACCGAATTCATTCGGTAAACCTGCATTGGGATGAGCACTAACACCAAACGTTGTCTTTTTATCTAAAACTTGTAGATAAGGTCTCATCATTGAAGCCCCCAGAGCACAATTCAATCCTACGGTCAATAATGGCATGTGTGAAACCGATATTAAAAATGCTTCAGTAGTCTGACCAGTTAAGGTTCTACCACTCTGATCTGTAATCGTTCCTGATACCATGATCGGCAATTCAATATTCAACTCCTCATATACCTCATCTATCGCAAATAATGCTGCCTTGGCATTTAAGGTGTCGAAGATGGTCTCTACAAGAAGCAGATCCACACCTCCATCAATAAGTGCCTTGACCTGTTCCTTATATGCAAGTACAAGGTCATCGAAGGAAATCGCTCTAAAACCTGGATCATTTACATCCGGAGAAATAGAAGCCGTTCTATTGGTCGGTCCTATTGATCCAGCAACATAACGTGGTTTATCCGGATTAGAACGAATAAACTCATCTGCAACTTCTCTTGCAATTTTTGCTGAATGATAATTGATGTCATACACGGCATGTTCTAATGCGTAATCAGCTTGAGCTACGGTAGTCCCGGAAAAGGTATTTGTTTCGGCAATATCTGCTCCCGCTTCAAAATATTTCCGATGAATCTCTTTGATGATCTCCGGACGAGTCAAAGACAACAAGTCATTGTTCCCTTTCAATGAGTGCGGATGATTTTCAAACCAACCTTTCCTAAAGTCATCCTCTTCCAGCTGATAGCGTTGGATCATTGTACCCATTGCCCCATCTAAAATGAGGATTCTTTCTTTTATAATTTCCTGAATTGTTTTCATAGTCATATCTACTCATTACACTATGAAAAAAGAGAAGTACAAAGTACCACCAACTTATCTTTTCCCTTTTGAACAGGGATCGGATTTGGCACCTTTTTCCGTTGCCAGAATAGGTTGCCAAGGTTTCATCGGGCCAGTCCCTCCACCTTTCTTCATAAGTTTATGCAATGAACTGATGCAAAAATACGCTTAATTTCAAAATTGATCGACAATGATGTAAATTTGACTGTGAAGAAATTTGTCAAAGGCTTTGTATACGCTTTCAATGGTATCCGCGTGATGCTTCGAGAGCGGAATTTTTTGGTTGAGCTTGGAATGCTTCTTATAACAATTCTTCTTGGGATCTACTTTAAAATTGACCGACAAGACTGGATAAATATCTTTTCAGTTTCGGGACTTGTACTTGGGCTGGAAGCCATCAACACGTCCATCGAAAGATTATGCAACCTCTATTCCATTGAAGAAAATGCCCACATCAAAACTATAAAGGACATTTCCGCAGGCGCTGTGCTAATCGCTTCCATTTTTGCTGCAATTATTGGGATACTTATCTTTTTGCCTTACCTTTTGAACCAATAACTGCAAAGTATCATAACTCCTAAAGATGTTAAGAAAGCTAACTTATCTTTTTCTTTTTTTTACGTTTTCAATCTGTTCGCAAGTAACATTTACTGATTCCGATCTTCCGATCGTAGTGATCAACACACCTCCAGGCGAAACGATCAATGATGTTACAAGAACTTTTTGTGATATGGGAATCATTGATAATGGAGTAGGCGTCAGAAACTACCTCACCGACCCATACAATCATTATGATAATAAAATCTCCATCGAAATAAGAGGATCTACTTCTCAACAATACCCCAAGAAAAATTACGGCTTTGAAACTCAGGATCAATTTGGGATTAAATTGAATTATCCATTACTTGGATTACCCACAGAAAACGACTGGATTCTATATGGCCCCTACCCCGACAAAACGCTTTCAAGGAATGTCCTGACGTATAACTTGTCCAGAAAAATGGGCCATTATGCATCTCGATCCAGATATTGCGAATTGATCATTGATGGCGATTATAAAGGACTGTATATCTTGTTGGAGAGAATAAAAGTTGACAATGATCGCGTCAAAATCGACAAGCTCGAAACCTGGGAAACATTAGGGCTACCGCTATCCGGCGGATACATTGTGAAGGTTGATAAATTGACCGGAGAAGTTGGATTTAGCTGGTCCAGCAATTTCAATAATGAGGTTCTTTTCCAGTTTCATGACCCAGAGTTCGATGAATTGGTGCCTGTTCAAGTCTCCTATATGCAAAATTTCCTCAGCGATTTTGAAAATACGGTTAACGGCCCTTTATTCGATGACCCGATTGAAGGCTATTCGAAATACATTGATGCAGAATCCTTTTATGATTTCTTCATCTTACAAGAACTTGGTCGAACGGTGGATGGATACCGGTCAAGCTCCTTCATGTACAAAGATCGTGATGACGGATTTAAAAATGGAAAGCTGATCGCCGGTCCGATGTGGGATTTCAATCTGTCGTATGGAAATGCAGATTACTGCGATGCCGATCTAACCACCGGATGGCAATACAATTTCGATGAGATCTGTGATTTCACAACAGCAATTCCTTTCTGGTGGGAACGCCTGTTGGATGCTCCCTCATACCGGAATGGATTAAAATGTCGTTGGGAAGAATTACGCTCCGGGCCTTTACATACAGACTCTATTCACCTCATGATAGATTCGATTGTTAATCTTGCGGCTGAGGCTAGAGTCCGAAATTTTCAACGTTGGCCGATCATAGGGGTCTATGTCAACTGGAATTCATTTGTAGGCCAGACGTATGAAGAAGATGTGCAATTCCTTAAAAATTACATCCAACAGCGAGCAACATGGATCGATCAAAATTTACCGGGAATCTGTGATGTCGGCGTAGAGGAAAAATTCGATTCATTTGAGATTTGGCCAAATCCAGCAGGAGAAAAATTAAGCGTCAAATCAATATCTATTATCGAACAATACTCTATCCACGACTTAGCTGGCAGAGAAATATTATCAAACAAGACAAACGCAACAAGCAGTTTTCAAATTGATGTCTCAGAATTAACTTCAGGAACTTACCTACTTACAATATTTTCTGAAGGTCAACTACTTACACAAAAGTTTATTAAAAAATAAAGGCGATCATTGCTGATCGCCTTCTGGTGGTGATGGACGGAATCGAACCGCCGACACAAGGATTTTCAGTCCTTTGCTCTACCGACTGAGCTACATCACCATCCTTAATTAGTGGGGGCAAATTTAATATATTCTTATTACAAATAATATTTTCTTCAGTTTTTTTTTGATGATTACCTTTGCAACAAGTGTAATACCATGAGAATCCAAGAAGTAACCTCCGAAAAAGACGTCAAGGCATTTCATCAATTGCCATTCAAGATCTATAAAAATGATCCGAATTGGGTCCCCCATCTAAAACAAGACGTTGACAAGATCTTCGATCCGAAGAAAAACAAGATGTGGCGAAAGGGTGAAGCCAAGAGATGGTTACTGTTCAATGAGAAGAGCGAAGTGATCGGACGCATTGCAGCTTGGGTGAATGGAAACAGCAAGGAGCACCCTGCTGGTTGTGGTTTCTTTGAATGCGTCGATGATCAAAATGCAGCTTTTCTGTTGTTCGATACAGCAAAGAACTGGTTGGAATCGAAAGGCATGACCCAAATGGATGGTCCCATTAACTTTGGTGAGAATCATCAATATTGGGGACTGATCATTGAAAACTTTAATGAGCCACCGTATTATCTTCAAAATTATAATCCAGAATATTATGTGAAGTTCTTTGAGAATTATGGGTTCCAGATCTATTTCAAACAGGAGATCTTTTTCCGAAAGATCTCTGATCCACTTCAAGATAAATTCGCAGAAAGAGCAAAAAATCTTCAAAATGATCCAAAGTTCCATGTTTCCTGCATGGATATGTCTCGCTTTGATTCTTATGCCGAAGAGTTTCGAACTGTTTACAATCGAGCTTGGGCAAACAGACAAACCGGTTTTTCTGAAATGTCAAAAGCTCAGGCCATTTCAATTTTTAAAGGGCTTAAACCGGTTGTTGATCCAGAAATCGTGATCTTCGCATACTACGATAATCGTCCTATCGGGATGTATATTCAGCTACCAGAGATTAATCAGATCTTCAAACATGTCAACGGAAACTTGAACTGGTGGGGTAAACTAAAGTTTCTTTATCATAAAAAGCGCCGAACAGTTAGAAGATGTTTTGGAATGGTATTCGGTATCGACCCAGATTTTCAAGGAAAAGGAGTTGAAGGTATCATCTTTAAATACATGGAAGAAACTGTTCAGAAAGAAGGACATTACAAAGATCTTGTCATTACCTGGATTGGAGATTTCAATCCAAAAATGATCTCAATTGTAAAAGGATTGGGAGCTAGAAAATATAGAGAAATGGCAACGTATAGATATTTATTTGACCGAAACGTTGAATTTAAAAGAAAGCCACTCGCAAATGTAGGGCGCAATAAAGAGAATGAAGAAAATGCCTGAATCCAACAAAATACTTGTTGTTGATGCAGGAAATACTTCTGTGAAAGTCGCAATTTTCATTGATGATGAAGTTTACTCTGTAAATCGAACAAGCTTGGCTGAATTCAAAGAATCCTTACTTAATAAAAAGTTTTCTGAGATCAATAAATCTGCGCTTTGTTCTGTTTTAATTGAACAGGACACCAAGGACTTACTTTCATTATTACCGAATGCCACTCTCATAAATACATCGATAAAATCTGACCTGAGTTCGGAATACAAATCAATGGCCACCCTCGGCGTAGACAGATGGTGTAATGCTGTTGCCATTCACGCATTAAAAGAAGATCAGTCAGCGATTTCGATTGACATTGGTACTTGTGTGAAATTCGATGCAGTGATCGAAGGAACTTACATCGGTGGATCAATCAGCCCGGGAATTGACCTTCGCTATAGGGCGCTAAATAACTTTACTGCGGCGCTTCCTTTATTGGATTTTAAAACAATGACGGCATTAACCGGTGATTCTACCAATTCGAGTATACATAGCGGCGTAGTCAACGGAATACTATCCGAAATAAATGGCATGATCGAACGTTATGAACAGAGTTACAAGGGCTTAACTTTTTTTGTGACCGGAGGAGATGCCCAATACTTTGATTTCGGAGGAAAAAATAACATCTTTGTGGACGAAAATTTGACCCTTAAGGGGATATATCAATTATACAAGCTGAATGCATAGATCGATATTAAGTGTTTTTTTGTTGCTTGCTTGCTCGGTAAGTGCTCAGCTAACGACTCATTCGCCGTTTAGTTCTTACGGTTATGGAGAGAAGTATACAAGTGGAGATGCCATAAGTGGTGCCATGGGGCAATCATCGGTTGCATTTTTTGATTCAACCTATTTGAACTACAGAAATCCTGCTTCTTACAATAGTCTAAGCAAAGGACAACCCTTATTTTCTTTGGGATTAGAAGGTAGGGTTTCATCTTATACTCAGGGAACGAATAGTGCTACGAATGGATTCGGAATGGTCGATCATTTCGTGCTTGCTATTCCAATGAGAAATCACTTTGGCCTTGCCTTTGGATTAAGACCTTTCAGCCGTAGAGGTTATGAGATCCACGATCAAGTTGCAGCAGGGACAGACTCGATCCATTATATCTATGATGGGAACGGAGGCGTGAATGAAGCCTTTTTAGGACTTAGTTCAACTGTGGTGAAATTTAGAGGAACTCATCTATCAGTTGGAGCAAACCTTGGTTATCTTTTTGGGTCCTCAACCAACCAAAGAAAAAGTTACCTTGTTCAGTTCAATTCGTTTTCTGGTGGCGTTGAGAAAACTTCATATCGATTCAATTCATTTCACTACGAATTGGGTGCCTATTTGCACCAAACGATCAACAAAGTCCACTCCTTTAAGGTTGGAGCCACTATGGAACCTATGCAAAAAGCAAAGGGCTATTTGGATCGTCAATTGTTTGCAGCGGGAAATGTAACAAATCCCAATACTTATTCATTGCTTTACGACACGACGAATGTTGAAGGTTCATTGAATTTGTCTCCCGCATACTCAGTTGGATTCTCATACTTGATCCGAAAAGAAGCGTTGGATAACAGCAACCGCTCAAGAAACTCTGAATGGCAATTCCATTTCAATTATGCTTCCAACGACTGGACAAAATTCTCTAGTACATTCAACAATGTCACCGAGGAGTTCAATTATGTCAAAACCACAAAAATATCGGGTGGTATTCAATTTACACCAGAGATCAAATTCATTGAGAATGCAGTGACGACTAATTTCATAGAAAGAATGAGGTATCGTGTTGGTTTTTATACATCTACGCTTCCGTATTATGAAAATTCGTCGCAAATCAGTGAATTTGGCACAACATTTGGAATTGGGATGCCGATCCTTGCTCAACAAGCGCTTTCGTCAATCAATCTCTCGGTAACGATCGGGAAAAGAGGAAACGGCTTAGAGGACGGATTAAACGAATCATTTGTTGGAATGAATTTTGGGGTGATCATTTCGCCTTCGTTCTACGACAGATGGTTCAGAAAACGAAAACTGGATTAAACATACGTTAAAATGAAAATTGCTAAACTATTATTAAGCACAGTATTACTAGCAGCTGCTTTTCAAGTTACAGCTCAAGAAACAGATCAGGAAAGAGAATGCCTTAGAATGCGTTTTCTTGCCGGAGAAGAACTTAAGATCAAAAACTATCAGGGTGCCTCAGCTTATTACATCAAAGGTGAGCAGATCTGTGGTGGGTATGATAAGGACAACTACAATCGTTTGGTAGGATCATTGAGAAATGCCATCGCTACTGAGTCTGACAAAACAAGGAAAACTGCATACATCGATACAATTGTTGGAGTTTATGACCGTATGGAAACAGCGGGTCATTACGAGGAAGAAAACGACCTGATCAGAGCTACATATATGATCCAGGCTTCTAAGCCTAATCGTATTAAAGCAAACGAACTTTTTGACAGAGGGATCCACAAGACTGGAACTTCAGCAAACGAAGGTCATGTATCATACTACTACTACAATTTGTACGTAGTTTACACGGAAGCAGCAGCTGATAAAAAAGCAGAATTGAAGAGCAAATTGATTACTGAATACTTCTTCCTTTCTAAACTGGTTAGTGAAGCGAATATGTCAGTAAAAGCTCAGGAAAACCTGACTACCTACTTCAATGCATTGGTGAAAAGTTGTGATGATATCCTTCCTGATCTAAAAGGATTTATGGGGTCTTTCTCTCAGGACAAAGACGTAAAGAAGGCATCTGTAAACAACTTCATCAGCTTATTGGAAGCGAAAGGTTGTACAGACAGTAAGGAATATGAAATGTTAATGGACACATTGATCTCGATCGATCCATCTAACATTGATGCAGTTCTTGGAAAAGCAAAGCTTCTAAGATCTAAAAAGAAGTACAGTGAGGCGATATCAACTTTGAGAGAAGCAAAAGGTTTGACATCTGACGATGACAAAAAAGATGAGATCGAATACACGATCCTTGAGATCCAGTATCATGATCAGAACAGCTATAAAGCTGCATTCTCTACAGCTCAAGGAATTTCTGGTAAGAATCGTTCTTCTGCCCTTAAAATTGCTGCACAATGTGTTGCGAACATGGCAAACGGTTGCGGAAGCAGTACCTTCGAAAGAAAAGCAAACTATCTATATGCAGCTCAGATCGCAGACAGAGCAGGAGACTCTTCAGCAGCAGCAAAATATCGCGCAGCAGGACCTACAGAAAGTGATTGGTTCGAGGCAGGTGTAAGTAGTGTAACTTTATCTTGCTGGGGCGTTACAGTTTCGAAATAAGTTGAGTTTTTCTAAACATATTTCCATCCTTTATCAGATTCCTGCCGGCTTATTGCTGGCAGGAATTCTTTTTTCATGTGTAAATGACCTTGAATCGATCCAAAAGGTTACCTATGATCCAAAAGCACCAGAGGAAGTAACAAAAGACCTGAAAGTATTTTACACAGACTCTGGATACGCCAGAGTAGAGATCTTTGCAAAACATGCCGAGACATTTACTCGTCCAGAGCATATCACCAAACTTAAGGATGGATTAAAAGTGAATTTCTTTTCCACAGATGGAGAGGTCGTTTCGACGCTCAGTGCATTATATGGAGAGGTGAATTTCAATCAGGGACTATTTTTTGTAAAGGATTCTGTTCGATTGTACAACCACGAGAAAAAACAGCAATTAGAAACTGAAATTCTCTATTGGAATCAGAAAGATTCATCCATTTACACCTCTTCAGATGTCACCGTTCGATCTCCTAAAGGAGTATTGTTTGGAAAAGGCATCACCACAAAACAGGATTTCACGTATTACGAGTTCATGAAACCCTACGGAAAGTTTAACTTTGACGATAAATAACAGGACTTATGAATACGTATAACAAGATCATGCTTTATTTCTGGCTCTTCGCAGCGCTAATGATCTTTTTGTTTACCACCTACATGTGTTACACAGACGGATGGAAAAAATGGGTTTTCTACTATATTTTCGTGGTTACCTCTCTCTCCATGTATTTCTTTAAAAAATGGATGATGAGAAGAATGGAAAAGCACGTCGAATACATGAATAAAAAGCAACAAGAGAAATAACAACTACCGCTTATCCTTTTCATTTTCAACTCTTCAACACTATTTGTCTTTGAACCAAATTCAATGATTTGTTGTAACTGCTTTCGTTACTTTTAATCTTGCGCGAGTTATCACCTTTTAAAATGAGATTATTTTTCGTCATTTTGTGCTTTAGCCTATTCCCTGTTCTCGGGATGGCTCAGCAATTGGTGAGTGGCACTGTATTCGACGAGCGCAATATTCCCATCCCCTTTGCTAAGATCTTTGTAAAGAATGATCCTGAGCAAAGAACCATAGCAGATGCAAATGGATATTATGAAATGAGGCTTTTCCCTGGAGAGTATTTTCTAGTGTTCTCAGCCACAGGATATGATACCAGAGAAGGATACATCACTATCTCAGATGCAGATGTTCAGCGAAATTTCCAACTTTTACCAACTAAATTTCAGGACCTTGAAGATGTTGAGATCAGTGTAAAAAAATCAAATCCGGGTCGAGACATCATGCTGAAGGTTGTGGAAAAACGAGACCTCATCAATCCCTGGAATTATCCACATTCTGTAGACGTATACATTAAAGCGAGCGAGAAGATCGACAAAAAAGAAACGAAAAATAAAAACAAGGACGAGGAAACATCAACAACCGATCCTTCCGGAATTGAAGACCCCTTTGAGATCGAAAAGAAGAAAAGAGACGAGCTTGCCAATAATATGAACTTGGTTGAAGTTCAGCTCACACGAAATTTTTCTCCGCCCAATGATGTGAAAGAATTTAGGAATGGGTATGAAAAAAGAGGAAATGACAGATTATTGTATTATACCACTACTGTCAAATCCAATTTTAACTTCTTTGAAAACCTTTTACACCTGGACGACCTTCATCAAACACCGGTAAGCTCACCTATTTCAGGTCCTGGAATACTTTCTTACAAATACAGACTCGAAGAACAATATGAGGAAAATGGCCAAAAGATCCACAAAATAAAGATCATGGCGCGTAATTCTTCGACATCAACTCTCGAAGGTTACATCTGGGTGATCGACTCTCTTTGGCTGATCCAGAAACTCGATCTTACGATGGAAAAAGGAAACCTTTTGGTCTATGATTACTTCTCTATCCAGCAGGAATTCGAGCATCCTGGTGACACACTTTGTCTCCTGAAAAGTCAAACTTTGAATTATGGGGTCAAGTATAAGGATCAATCATCGGACTGTAAGACCATTGCTACCTTTTCGAATTACAACTATAAACCTGCTTTTGCCAAGCGTTTCTTTAATTCAGAAGTTGCAGTCACGGAGCAAGAAGCGTATGATAAAGACACAAGTTACTGGGCCCAAAAAAGAACAGTTGACCTAACCGACGAAGAACGAGCGTATATCATCGCAAGAGACAGTATCAACGATTGGTATAACCGAAAGGAATACCTGGATTCCATTGATAGTGTTTTCAATAGGATCACTTTACTGAAGATTGCTTGGTGGGGAATCGAACACCGCAATCGTGAAAAACGTTATCAGTGGATCTTCTCATCAGCTGCGGCGCTCATTCGCCCTATGTACATTGCCGGCCCAAGAGTATCACCTTGGTTTGATTACTTTAAAAAATGGCCTAATGAACGTTTTATAGAATTATATACTGAGGTGTCCTACGGGTTTTTCAATCAGGACATCAAAGGTCGCACGCGATTAAAATACAGGTATGATCCATTTCATTTCGGAACGGCCCGGATTTCTTTTTCACATGACTTTGATGCGGTGCGTAGTTATGATGCTATTACTCAAATTTATAAACGGTCCAATTTCATCGAAACCACTATGTTGAATATGGGGAATGATCGTGAACTTTTTAATGGATTCTATATGGATCTGGACGTCAATTTTGCAGAACGTAGAAGCTTAGACGGATACAAGTTTTTTACCTTATTTGACGAGGCTATTCCAAACAATGATCCGACCGAATTCGAATCCTACCAGGCATTAATAGGAACAGTAACGTTCAGTTATACACCAAAACAGAAATACATGCGTGAACCGAACAGAAAGGTATTGCTTGGCTCACGCTACCCCACTTTCTATCTCACCTATGAAAGAGGTGTTCCTAAAGTTTTTGGCAGTGATGTTGATCATGAATATGCCCGAATTGGTATGACTCAAACCTTCAAGATCAGCACATTTGGTACTTCGAGCTATCACTTGTTAACTGGTAAATTCTTAAGTGCCAAGAGCCTGAAAGATGCCGACTTTAAATTTCAGAGAAGAAGTGATCCGTTCATCTTCTCAAATCCATTGTACAGCTTCCAGGGATTTGACACATCCCTTCCGTCCAAAGATATTTTTTATGAATTCCATTTTGTTCATCATGATAACGGAGCAATCATCAATAAAATTCCATTCATGAAGAAAACCAGAATTGGAATGGTTGCAGGTTTCGGTGCCTTATATGTGAAAGAATTTGATTACCAGCATTACGAACTCCTCGCAGGACTTGAACGAAATTTCAAATTTTCCAAACGAAGACTGCGACTGGGAATCTATGGTGTATTGTCCGACGGAAATCACATTGATCCTACCCCTACATGGAAAGTCTCCTTCACATTATTGGACGACCGAAATATGAAGTGGAATTTCTGATCGAATAGCCCCACTTTTTTTATCTTTACCAAAAAACAAACAGGATGTACGGTAAGATGAAAACCCACCTTCAGCATGAATTGAAAGAAATTGAAAGTGCTGGTATTTTTAAGCGTGAAAGAATTATTACATCTCCACAAGGAGCAAACGTTACAGTGAGTTCAGGAGATGAAGTTGTGATCATGTGTGCAAATAATTATCTGGGTCTTTCTTCACATCCTGAAGTAATTCAAGCAGCCAAAGATACCCTTGATACACATGGATTCGGTATGTCTTCTGTTCGATTCATTTGTGGAACTCAAGATATTCATAAAGAACTTGAGCAAAAGATCGCACGTTTTTATGGTACAGAAGATACCATTCTATACGCAGCAGCATTCGATGCGAATGGAGGAGTTTTTGAACCTTTGTTTTCTGAAGAAGATGCGATCATTTCTGATGAATTGAATCATGCTTCGATCATTGATGGTATTCGTCTTTGCAAAGCGCACAGATATCGTTACAAGCACTCCGATATGGCAGATCTTGAAGAGCAATTGAAAAAGGCACAAGATCAGCGTTTCAGGATCATTGTAACTGATGGTGTTTTCTCAATGGACGGAGATATTGCCAAACTGGATCAGATCTGCGATCTTGCCGATAAATACGATGCTTTAGTGATGACTGACGAATGTCATTCTGCCGGATTCATTGGAAAAACTGGACGAGGCGTTCCAGAATATTGCAATGTAATGGGACGTGTAGATATTATCACGGGAACTCTTGGTAAAGCACTTGGAGGAGCAATGGGTGGATATACTACAGGTAGAAAAGAAGTCATCGAAATGTTAAGACAACGTTCTAGACCTTATTTGTTCTCGAATTCATTGGCTCCGTCAATAGTTGGGGCAGCCAATAAAGTGTTTGACATTCTGAGCTCAACGACTGAATTACGCGATAAATTAGAAGACAACACCAAGTACTTTAAAGAAAGGATCATCGCAGCAGGCTTCGATATCAAGCCCGGAGATTCTCCTATCGTTCCAATCATGCTTTATGATGCAGCTCTTTCACAACAATTTGCTGACGAACTTTTAAAGGAAGGAGTTTATGCGATTGGTTTCTTCTATCCTGTCGTTGCAAAAGGACAAGCAAGGATCCGTACACAGATCTCGGCAGCTCATAGCAAGGAGGATCTTGATAAAGCCATCAACGCATTTATCAAAGTAGGTAAGAAACTTAATGTAATTCAGTAACTCTGAAAAAAGCCAAAGTAATAGCAGTTTCTCTGATCATGATCTTCATTTGGCAAATGGGATCTATGATCACAAGTGGTTTAAACTCAAAGTCGACCATTCGTGAAGCATATGAAACTGTTTTTGCAAATTCAGACAGCGCTTCAGATGTAATTGAATTAGATGAGGATATCAACTCCTCTGTAAAAGAAGAGATCGAAGATGAAGAGGAAAAGATCACCTCTAATCAGGGTATTGCAGTACTGATCGATAAATCCTTAGTTTCCTTTCATAAAGAGTCAATCTCGGAAAAATATTTCAAACAACTAATTGCCCCTCCTGAATGTAAAGTTTAATGATTTGACAATTCAATAATTAAACTTAATCTTCATGAATAATCTTTTTAAAAACTGGCGGAATGACCTTCCTGCTGGTCTAGTTGTTTTCCTTGTGGCACTTCCCCTTTGTCTGGGTGTTGGACTCGCGTCTACCAAGATAGACGGAATTGAAGGCTTACCAAACATATTTTCAGGTATCATAGCTGGTGTGATTGGTGGAATCATCGTTGGTATATTTAGTGGTTCACGTCTCGGTGTCTCAGGTCCTGCAGCTGGTTTGATCACGATCGTTTCTGCCTCCATTATTACGTTGGGAAGCTTTGAATCATTCCTATTGGCGGTTATGATTTCCGGTGTGATTCAATTGATTGCAGGATTCATTGGCGCAGGGATCATTGGAAACTACTTCCCATCCGCAGTGATTAAAGGAATGCTTGCATCCATCGGAATAATGCTCATTCTGAAAGAAATTCCTCATGCCTTGGGTTATGACGCGGATTTCATGGGGGATGAAGCATTTTTTCAAAAAGATGGCCATAACACCTTTTCAGAATTGCTTTATGCAATAAATGCATTGCATCCTGGAGCAATCATTATTAGTCTCATTTCATTGGCTATCCTCATTCTTTTCGAACGTCCCTATTTCAAGACGAAAAACATTTTTAAAATCATTCCCGGGGCGCTCGTTGCCGTGATCTTTGGTATTCTGGGAAATAGCATTTTGGGTATGGCTGGTCAAAATTTCGAGATTACAGGAAAGCACCTGGTTTCTCTGCCCGTAGCCACCTCAATAATGGAGTTCACTTCATTTTTTTCTTTCCCTGATTTTCATTCCTGGAAAGACCCGAACGTTTACATTATAGGCTTTACAATTGCATTGGTTGGTAGTTTAGAGACTTTACTGAGTGTCGAAGCAACGGACAAAATGGATCCAGATAAAAATATTACTCCAACCAATAAGGAGCTAAAAGCACAAGGTATTGGAAACCTTGTTTCTGGATTGATCGGAGGCTTGCCCGTTACCCAGGTAATCGTACGAAGTAGCGCCAATATTAATTCCAATGCCAAGACAAAATTGAGTACAATACTTCATGGAATTCTATTGTTGCTATCGGTAATGTTCATTCCAAAACTATTGAACCTGATCCCTTTGGCATCATTGGCTGCAATTCTAATAATGATCGGATATAAACTTGCAAAGATCGATCTCTTTAAGACCATGTATAAACTTGGTCTAGACCAGTTCATTCCTTTCATCGCAACGATCATTGGGGTTTTATTTACGGATCTCTTGAAAGGTATTGGTATCGGTATGGTCTTTTCGATCTTCTTTATTCTAAAACGTAATTTCAGAAACAATTACAGATTGATCGAGGAGAGAAAAGATGGTCATTCTGTTCGAACGATCGTTCTTTCAGAAGAAGTTAGTTTTCTGAACAAAGCGGGCATCATGGTTGAATTATCCAAGCTTGAAGAAGAAAGTTCGGTTATTATCGATGGCTCAAAATGTAAAGAAATTGACCTGGATGTGATTGAACTATTAAGAGATTTCATTAACGTGACATCCAAAGAGAAAAAAATAAAAGTTACTGCTATTAATATTCCATAAGGGAATCAACTTTAAATAACTTTATAATCATGGAAGCATTCTATAAAAAACTACTCGATAACAATAAAGACTGGGTTAAAAACCAACTCGATAAGGACCCAGACTTTTTTAATCGACTTGCAGATGGTCAACAACCCCCACTATTGTGGATAGGTTGCGCAGACAGTCGTGTTCCGGCAAATGAGATCATTGGTGCACAGCCAGGCGAGGTATTTGTTCACCGTAATATTGCCAACATGGTCATCCACACTGATATGAACATGCTGTCCGTACTCGATTATGCTGTTAACGTATTAAAAGTGAAGCATGTTATCGTTTGTGGACATTACGGTTGTGGTGGTGTAGCTGCAGCAATGACCAACAAACATTTCGGATTGATCGACAACTGGATCAGACATATCAAAGATGTATATCGATTCCACAGTGAAGAACTAACCTTGCTTAAAGATGAAAAATCTCGCTTTGATCGCTTCGTAGAATTAAATGTAGTGGAACAGGTAATGGACCTTGCTAAAACGTCAATTATTCAGGGAGCTTGGGAAAAGGGTCAACAAATTCATCTTCATGGCTGGGTATATGATATCAAAGATGGATTAATAAAGGATCTAGGGGTTAATCTAAAGGATAACCAAAGCCTATCTGAAGTTTATCAGTTGGATATATAGCCCCCTGCAAATGATCGATGAGTTAATACGTCAAATGTATAATTCACGTAACGACGAAAAAGCCGTTGCGATGAAAGCATACATGAAAGATCATTTCAATTATTTTGGAATCCAATCCGAAAAGAGGAAAGAGATCCAAAAACTTTGGTTTCAAAAGATTGGCAAGGATCTATCTCCGGAAATGAAAAGAAAACTGGTTCTATCCCTATGGGATCAGGATCAGCGCGAGTGTCAGTATGTCGCATTGGATTATATCAATACTTGGTCAAAAAAAGAATATTCCAGGGAAGATATTGAGCTGATCTATCACCTCATCACAACAAAAAGTTGGTGGGATACTGTCGATGGATTGGCTTCAAATTTTATGGGTAAATACTTCAGTCTATTTCCTGAAGAAATTGAGCCTATTATTTCGAACTGGCGAAATGATGAAGACATGTGGGTTAGAAGATCTTGTCTTTTATTTCAGTTGAAATATGGAAAGAACACCAACACGGAGCTTCTTTATTCCTTGATCGATCAGTATTTGCCAGACAAGCAATTTTTCATTCAAAAAGCAATTGGGTGGACATTACGACAATATTCAAAATTTGATCCTCAATCAGTTCGTGACTATCTTAAGGATAAAGAACTTGGTTCAGTTGCCAAAAGAGAAGCCTATAAATATCTTTGATCAATTTAAACGCTCATTATTATCTTTATCCGATATTCAAATTGTCTATAAATGGCTTTAATAAAATCATGTAAGGGAATTACTCCTATTCATGGGGAAGACTGTTGGTTTGCCGAAAATGCTACTATTGTGGGAGATGTGGTAATGGGAGATCAATGTTCAGTATGGTTTAGTGCAGTTGTTAGAGGGGATGTAAACTCCATTCGCATGGGGAACAAGGTAAATGTTCAGGATGGAGCGGTGATCCATTGTACCTATGAAAAGACAAAGGTCAATTTGGGCAATAATGTTTCTATTGGCCATAATGCACTTGTTCATGGATGTACAGTTGAAGACAACGTGTTGATTGGAATGGGCGCCATCGTTATGGACAATTGTTACATAGAATCGAACTGTATCATAGCCGCTGGAGCGGTCCTACTTGAGAACACGAGGGTGGAATCTTGGTCTGTATACGCAGGGGTACCTGCCAAAAAAGTGAAAACCCTGTCTCAGGAATTATTTCAGGGAGAAGTACAGCGTATCGCTGACAATTACGTGAAATACTCGGGTTGGTTTAAAGAATAATGACTGACATTTCAAATAAAGACGATATTGAGAAGTTGGTCAATGACTTCTATGGTAAAGTATTGAATGATGATATACTGAAGCCTTTTTTCGAACAATTAAATTTTAAAGATCATCTCCCTAAAATGGTCTCTTTCTGGGAATTCGTCTTGCTTGATAAAGCTGGATATACCACAAATGTCACAGACAAGCACTTGCGTATGCCTTTAAAAAAGGAACATTTTGATCATTGGATCCATCTTTTCAACTCGACCGTTGACGAATTATTTCAAGGTGATAAAGCCGAAATGGCCAAACAAAGAGCATCATTAATTGGATGGACGATTCAAAATAAAATGAACTCAAATTAGTCAGAAATACAAGAAGAAAGGCAGCAATTACTTGCTGCCTTTCAATTATTAAATACTCTGATTTGATTTTATTTTTCTAACAGGATACTTACCGCTCCTGATTCAACTTTCTTGTCCTCGTCATTCAAATCAATAATGTAATAGTATGACCCGACCGGAAGAGCCTCGCCATTGTAGTCTCCCTTCCATCTGTTCGAGTCGTATGGACCATCAACTGATGAATCGTGCTCATACAATAATCCTCCCCAACGGTTGTAGATCCTTACCACATTGTTCGGGTAAGCAGCATCCAATCCGTATAATTCCCAGTCATCATGAACACCATCAGCGTTTGGTGTGATTGCTGTTGGGATGGTGATCTCACAGTTCTGGATGGTGATCGTTACCATACTTGCTGGTCCTTCACAACCAACAGCCGTTTCAGTAACATAATAAACTGTTGTTCCATCTGTATCGAATGGCGTCAATGAACCACCTGTTGTGATCACTCCTGTAAGAGCTGCATCATCATACCAGGTCATTGTTCCTGTTCCTCCAGTGGCAGTCATTGGTGCCAATGTCCAGCTTGAACAGTACGTACTGTCATTTCCTGCTGTCGGTGCCCCAGGGATTGGGTTCACGGTAATGGTCTGTGTTCCTGATGCTGTATTCGTACAGTTGGCATCCGTAACATTCGTTACTACATATGTACCTGCCGTATTTCCAAGAACCACCGGTGATGTTGCACCGTTGGCTGACATAGCAACCCCATCCAAAGTATAATCAACTGTCCAAGGTCCGGTACCGGTTACACCCGCTGTGATATCTGTGATAGCATCACCTGCACAATACGTTCCTGAGCCGTTTACTCCTGTCACTGTAGGTAATGGATTAATCGTTACGATGAAAGAAGTCTCATCAGAACAGCCTCCATTTGCATCAAAGATCCAAACCGTTTGTGTACTTGTGATCGGTCCAGTTACCTGAACACCACTGTTCACCTGTGAATCATCATAATAGGCAGCTCCTGCAGAGATATTTGTACCTGATATTGCACCCAACGTGTAGCTTGAACAAGCCGTCTGATCTCCAGGATTCGTAATCGCTGGGGTATTGTTGATCGTCACAACAAAACTCTCTTCATCTGAACATGATCCATTCACATCATAGATATAAACCGTTTGGGTGCTTGTAATAGCTGATCCTACAGAAAGTTGTGTTCCTGTTCCTCCTGTTCCTGTCCAGTAAGATTCATTTACTAATCCAGTTCCAGTAATCACAGGCAAGGCATAACTATCACATGCTGTTTGTGGACCAGGGTTATTCAATACCGGTGCTCCAGGATTATTCAATGAAGTAGATTCTGTAGCACTCTGACATCCTGTTGCTCCATCAATAAAATAAACACTATAGTTACCTGCTCCCAGGTTAGGGATCGTATAGTTCAATGTTGCATCTGCGTCTGTTCCAGATGCTTGTCCACTCCATGTTACTGTCCCTGATCCTGTTCCTGACACTAGAACACTTCCGTCTGTTGCATTACATGCGTTCGGATCAGCAGGTGTCAGAGTGATCACTGGTGTAGGATTCATTGTGATTGTCTGAGTTCCTGAGGCAGTGTTTGCACAGTTCGCATCCGTAACTGCAGTTACTACATAAACTCCTGGTAGATCATCTAACGCAAATGGTGAAGTTGATCCGATTGCAGTTTGCGGAGCACCGCCATCAATAGTATACGTAACTGTCCATGAAGGAGCCCCCGTTACATCAACTGTAATATTCGTTGGTGTATCACCCGGACAATAAGACGCTCCACCATTCACCGCTGTTACCGTTGGTAATGTATTTATGGTGATCGTCTGTGTTCCTGATGCTGTGTTCGTACAGTTCGCATCTGTAACGTTCGTTACGACGTAAACTCCAGGGCCATTACCCAATACGATAGGAGAAGCAGCTCCACTAGCCGTCTGTGGCGCACCACCATCTATCGTGTACGTCACATCCCATGGTCCGTTTCCTGTAACAGCAGCAGTGATGTCCAATATTACATCTCCAGCACAATATATGTCACCGCCTGAAACGGATGTCACCGTTGGCAATGTGTTAATAGTAATTGTTTGTGTTCCCGATGCTGTGTTTGTACAGTTTGCATCTGTAACGTTCGTTACGACGTAAACTCCAGGACCATTGCCTAACACGATTGGAGTAGAAGCCCCACTAGCTGTCTGCGGCGCACCACCATCTACTATATACGTCACATCCCATGGCCCTAATCCAGTCACATCTGCGGTTATGTTTGCTACAACATCTCCAGTACAGTAAGTATTTCCTCCTGTAACAGCTGTTACTGTTGGAAGTCCCGAACCAGGATTAACAGTGATCATCGCAATTTCCTGACACCCAATGGATGATGTTATTTCCACATAATAATCCCCGGCGCAAAGACCAGTGGCCGTTATGTTTGTTTGTCCGATAGGTGTCATAGAAGCATCAAACCACTCATAAGTGTATCCTGGAATTGATCCTGACGGAGTTGCTGTGGCGGATCCATCACAACCGCAGATCTCATGGTTATCGATCATGGCATTGGCCACCAAAGGAGGAATTGGAGTACATCCATTATTGAATTGCGCTATGAACGCCGCATTAAGTGCATTGTTTGGTGCTCCCGGTGTTTGTTCATTGGACCCACACTGATTCGCATCCAAAACGAGCTCATTGTCTGTGCAACCTATCGACCAGTTCACCTGAGCATTTGGATCACCATCGTTAAAATAGTAAACTGAATTTCGATGATCTGCAGCCAATTCTGCGCCGTTCGCAAAGTAGATCAAAGTGTTCACATTACAACTGGAATAACACACCGAAAACACTTCACATCCAGCAAGGTTAACAATCCTTGCGCAGTCTCCTGTGTTCGCTAAAAGAACATTACTCCAGTTTCCACCTGGTGTCCATCCTGCGGCTGGATAAGAGCATGCAACAGCTCCAGGTGTGGTCGAATTGCTTTCGAACAGGTTAACATCAGAAATTGGAGCCACAATAGTACAGTTGCCATCCGCTAAAGAAATATCTGCAGCGGGAATTGAAGGGTCAGGAGTCGCATCATTATAAATTAAAATAATTGTTCCCATCGGAACGGCAGACCAAAGTGGATCAAAAGAAAATCGAATACATCCAGCAGCAATACCCCCAGCACCGTGATAACCACTATTGTCATCAAAGATCCAACCTCTAATATCTATTGTTGGAGGTTGGCCACTTGCACAATCATAGGTAGCTGTATTATCAACAACGACGAATTCAACATATTCCATATTCCCCGTCACACCCTGAGAAACCTCATTCATGATCAATGTCTGACTATACGACAAAAAGGAATATACTGTGAGAAAGATGAGTAAGAGTAGATTTTTCATAAGTTTTTAGCGACGTACAAGGTAATTAAAACACCAAAAACAGACAAAAAGAAAAGGGAAATTTATTTAAACTTTAATCCAAGATTAACATGACTGGCATGAACCGGACTATCAAAAAATTGTGTCGCCTTTCTATTAAATATTTCGACATTCTCTGAAGTCAGAAAATCAACATTCGAATTCTTTGTACAATTGCGCTCTATTTCAGGATGTCTCATTAAATAATCTGCAAGACTTTCGGCAACAATAGCACCTTGGCTTACGACATGAATGTTTTTAGGGACGTACGATTCGATGAACTCCTTTAAAATAGGGTAATGAGTGCACCCCAGCAAGATGGTGTCTATCTGTGGATCTTTATCCAATAATTGATCAAGGTCTTCTTTGATAAACATCTTTCCTGCTTCTGATGTATGTCTGTCATTTTCGATCAATGGAACCCACATTGGACATGCGTGTTGTTCAATGATCGTTTCAGGACTCAATTTTTGCAGTTCAAGAAAATAGGAGTTTGATCGAACCGTTCCCTCGGTTGCTAAAACTCCAACATGACCAGTTTTGGTGATCGATCCGATCACCTCTGCGCTCGGTCTTATTACACCGAGTACACGTTTATTGGGTGCTAGAGTTGGAAGGTCTTTTTGCTGAATAGTTCGAAGTGCCTTCGCTGATGCCGTGTTACATGCTAAAATCACAAGGTGGCAGCCTCGATCAAATAACTCACGAACCGCTTCATATGTGAATTCATAAACCACATCAAAGGACCTTGTTCCATAAGGAGCCCTGGCATTGTCTCCCAGATAGAGATAATCGTATTCAGGCAACTTATTTCGTAAATCCTGAAGTATTGTTAATCCTCCGTAACCAGAATCAAAAACGCCTATTGGTCCCATACTTCAAAGCTAAAAAAAAGGGCGACCTTTCAGTCGCCCTTCTATAAAATTCTTTTCGATTACTTCATCGATTCAGCATCCATTCTTAAAAGCTCAACCAAAACTTCTTGTGTGATGTCAGTTCCACCTTTGAAATACAAAGTAACTGATTCGTCGATCACATAATTCAGTTTTTTGCGTTCTGCTACCAATTCAACAGATTTCTGAACTCGGTCAAGTATCGGTTTGTTCAATTCCTGGCTGTAGATCTGCATCTCCTGAGTTAAAGACTGCTCTCTTTCCTGAATTGCCTGATTTTTTTTCATCAGCTTCTCTTCTTCGATCTTCTGGATCACAGGCGACATATTCGCTCTGTTCTGCTCATATTTCGAAAGCGCAGCATTAAAATCTGCCTCCATTTCCTGAAGTTCTTTCACTCCTGACATCTCAAACTCCTTCAACTTCTCAATTGCAGCTTTTCTTGAAGGCAATGTATCCAACAATTTTTGTGAATTCACGTGCCCAACTTTTGATTGTGCCATTACTGCAGTTGAACCAAGAACTACTAAAAACGCTAAGACTAACTTTCTCATTTTACTTTAATTAATTACTACTTTACTGTGACTCCCATCTCTTTCAAGACCTCATCACTTATATCATACTTACTGTCTGCATACACCAGATTACTCTGATTCGCTTTATCGAAGACAAAAGTATAATTTCGTTTTGACGCTACTTTTTGCATCGCGTCATATACTCTGTCCTGAATTGGTTTGATAAGCTCCTGTCTTTTCTGGAAGTAATCTCCATTCACTCCAAAACGAAGTTTTTGCATTTGCATCGCTTCAGTTTCCAATTTTTCGATCTCTTCCTTTCGCTTTACTTTTTCCTCTTCAGGTAACAGAACTTCTTCTCTTGCAAAATTGTCCTTTTTCTGACGAAGTACTTCATAACGTTGGTCAATCTCTTCTGTCCATCGCTGAGCCAGCTTATCAAGTTTTTCTTTCGACTCGGCATATTCTGGCACGTTTGCCAAAATGAAATCTGAATCGATGTATGCGTACTTTTGACCGAAGGCAAACGACGTGCCAAAGATAAACAACAGAATATAGAAGTACTTTTTCATATTGATATTATTTCCTTAAACTTATTGACAGTTGCGGAACGACCAAATTAGGTATTTTATTGCATTCTGAGTTACAATTCACCAAGGTTCATACCGATTGTGAAGGTCAATTTGCCATAATATCCTTTCTTATTGATCTCCTGATCAGAGACACCTCCAAACCCTGAAGACCAGTAATCAAGTTTATCAAACCCAAAACCATAATCAAGACCCAACATACCGAACATAGGAAGGAAAACTCGAATACCAGCACCTGCAGTTCTTTTCACATTGAAAGGATTGAATTGCTTGATGGTAGGAAATGAATTTCCAGCTTCGGCGAATAGCAAAGTATAGAATGTCGCTGAAGGATTCAATGAAATAGGATATCTCAATTCCAATGTATATTTCGCAACTATAGGATCCCCAGAAGGAGATGATATTGTATTATCCTCATAACCTCTTAATGCAATGATCTCGCGACCACCCAATTGATTCACACCTGTAAGACCACTACCTCCCATTGAATATCTTTCAAAAGGTGTAATTCCTTTTGATGCTGAATACGCACCAAGGAAAGCAAATCCGAATCGAGGCATTAAAACAAGTTTCTTATCTGATGTTAGTGGCAAGAACCATTCACCAGTAAGTTTCAACTTATAATATTCAAGGAATTTGTATCTCTCCTGAGGACTCTGAGACGAATAATCTTCCACTCCATCAAAGAAGGAATATGGAATAGACGTCTTCGCCATGAAAGAGATATTAGAACCAGACTGCGGATAGATCGGTTGATTGATCGAATTTCTTGATAGCGAGTACTTCAACGCGATGTCATTTGCATAACCATTACTGAAGATCCCAAAACGCATATCATCAACCACATCATAATATTGATAGCTCAATTCGTAGTAAGCCGTAAAGTAGTCATCCGGCCATTTTTTTCTTCTACCTAAGCCCACACCTGTACCGGTAATTGCAATTCCAGTATACAGATCATTTGAAGGCAGATAACCATTTCCTAAAGCTGTATGACTCATCCAATAGGTCAATGAATTTGGCTTTTTACCTCCTAACCAAGGTTCTGTAAATGAAAAGTTATACCCCTGATAAAAACGTCCGTTTGTTTGGGCTCTGATCGATAAACGCTGACCATCACCTCCAGGAAGTGGTGTCCATGCACCTTTCTTAAAGAAATTTCGAGTCGAGAAATTGTTAAACGTCAAACCAAGCGTACCAATGATCCTTCCTGATTGTCCCTGAATTCCGGATCCCCCATAACCTCCTGACAACTCGATCTGATCTGAAGATTTTTCCTCAACTACATATTCAATATCCACTGTTCCATCCGCCGGGTTTGGCATTGGATTGACCTGAAATGCCTGTTCGTTGAAATAACCCAGCTGAGCAAGTTCTCTTTGCGTACGAATGATATCATTTCTATTGAAAAGATCTCCTGGCTTGGTTCGGATCTCTCTACGGATCACATAATCGTTCGTCTTTGTATTTCCTGTAATAAAGATCCTTTTCACACGCGCCTCTTTTCCTTCAATGATCCTCATCTGATAATTGATGTAGTTATCTGACACGTTGGTTTCAACAGGAATCACCTGGAAGAACAAATAACCGCGATCCATGTACAGGGATGAAATGTCTCTTCCATCCTGACTCATGAACAATCTTTTCTCTAGTAGTTCTTTGTTATAAACATCCCCTCTTTTCACTCCCAGAACAGTGTCCAGGTAAGAAGATCTGAACTTCGAATTTCCAATCCACTCGATGTCTCCGAAATAATACTTTTTACCTTCATCAACATTGATGTTAACCATTAGGTTTTTAGCATCTTTCATGTAAACAGTATCAAATGAAATTGATGCATCCCTTAAACCAACGGCATTCAGCTTGTTGAGAAGAGCCAGTTTATCTTTTTCATAAGTGGACTCCGTGAACTTGGATCTTTTAAAGACTCTCCAAATCGCTTTTTGTTTGGTGTCTTTCATGGCCATTTTCAATTTCCAATCAGGCACCTCGGTATTACCTTCAATGGCTATCTTTTTGATACCAACCTTTTCACCTTTATCTACCTTGATGACAAACAACTCTGAGTCGTTGATCAAAGAATCAATTTTTCTGTCGATGTTGATATTCACGTTGTAATATCCCTTTTCTCTGAAATATCCCTTGATCTTACTTTCCGTTTGAAATACCAAATTCTCAGTTATGGTTTTGCCTGAATATAGGGTGATTTCTTCCCTGATCTTATCAGCGTCTCTTTTGTTAACACCTACAAATCTGAATCTTGAAAGCTTTGGTCTCGGGGCCAATTTGATGGTCAAATAAATAACACCTGCGATCTCCTTATCTGCAACGATCTCAACATCAGAGAAAAGACCCTCATCCCAAAGATTTTTAATCGCCTTCGATATCTCTTCTCCTGGGATATAAATTGTCATTCCTGGACGAAGGCCTGCAATTAATTTAATCGCCTGATGATCATAGTTGTCTGCGCCTTCTACCCTGATCTGTCCTAATTCATATTGCTTCGGATTTCGGTAGTCAATATCCATCCCTCCGATCACCGTTGGCTCCTGACCCCAGGATTGAGTGATGGACAAAATAGACAGAATTAATAGGGTTAAATATCTCATTCTTTTCATTGTCATGTTAACTGTTCAGACACCATTCCAAACCGGCGTTCTCTGGATTGATAATCCAACACAGCTTTAAAAAGATCCTCACGTTTGAAGTCAGGCCACAAAACCTCACAAAAGTAAAATTCAGAGTAGGCAGCCTGCCAAAGTAAAAAATTGCTCAAGCGATGTTCACCACTCGTGCGAATGATCAATTCCGGATCAGGTATCCCTTTTGTAGTCAGGTGATCACTGATCAGCTGATCATTTACATCTGCTTCTTTGATTTCTCCTGAAGAAACTTTCCTTGAGATCTGCTTTAAAGCATTTGTTATTTCCCATCTTGAACTGTAGTTCAATGCCAAGACAAGATTGATCGTTTTATTGTTTTCCGTTTTAGCCATGGCTGATTTCAATTCAGCCTGACATGATGCAGGTAATCCTTCTGTATCACCAATAGTCAATAAGCGCACATCGCTGCTCATCAACTCATCTATTTCATTGGCAATGGATCTAACCAATAGATCCATCAATCCATCTACTTCTTCTTTTGGACGATTCCAGTTTTCAGTAGAAAAAGCGTACAGAGTAAGGTATTTGATGCCTAGATCCGTAGAAGCCTTCAATACTTCCCTAACAGATTCAACACCGAAGTTGTGTCCATAGAGCCTTTCGTGTCCTTGTTTCTTAGCCCAACGACCATTTCCGTCCATGATGATCGCCACATGAACAGGAGTCTTTTTCTTATCGATTTGAGCCAAGTAATCCATTGTTTTACAATGTTGAAAACGAAAATAAAGAATCTATTGTATACTGCCTAACTATTATTGTTTTAGCTTAACATACCTTAACAAAAAAGAGGGAAATGTTCTCACCTCCCTCTTTTCGTTTTATTTCGAACGATCATTATTCAGCAAGAACAATGATCTTATCGTTCATTAATTCGACAACTCCACCTTTGATCGCAACTCGAATCGTTTTTAACCCATCCATCTCGATCAATTTGTTTTCTTGCTGTTCTTCAGAAAGAGGGGCAGAAAGATCTACCTTCACTTTACCTGCATCCAAAGCAGAAATAATTGGTGCGTGCCCTTTGAGTACCTGAAATGAACCATCCAGACCAGGAAGCTGAACTGCGTCTACTTCTCCGCTGAAAACTTTCGTTTCTGGTGTTATGATCTCCAAGTGCATATTCAGTTGTTTTTAATTATTAAGCGTTCGCCTCAGCCAACATTTTCTCACCTGCCTCGATAGCCTCAGCGATGCTTCCCTTAAGGTTGAATGCAGCTTCAGGATACTTATCAAGTTCACCATCAAGGATCATGTTAAATCCTTTGATCGTATCCAAGATATCTACCAATACCCCTGGGATACCTGTAAACTGCTCTGCCACATGGAATGGCTGAGAAAGGAAACGCTGAACACGACGAGCTCTGTGTACAACAAGCTTATCTTCTTCAGAAAGTTCATCCATACCAAGGATGGCGATGATGTCTTGAAGTTCTTTGTAACGCTGAAGAGTGATCTTCACTCTCTGCGCACAGTTATAATGTTCTTCACCAACGATCTCAGGAGTAAGGATTCTTGAAGTTGAATCCAATGGATCCACCGCAGGATAAATTCCTAACTCGGCAATCTTACGCGACAATACAGTTGTTGCATCCAAGTGGGCGAACGTGTTCGCCGGAGCAGGGTCAGTAAGGTCATCCGCAGGTACGTATACCGCCTGAACCGAGGTAATTGATCCGTTCTTCGTTGAAGTAATTCTTTCCTGCATTGCACCCATCTCAGTTGCAAGTGTAGGCTGGTAACCTACCGCTGAAGGCATACGGCCTAGTAGGGCAGAAACCTCAGAACCCGCCTGAGTGAATCGGAAAATGTTATCAACGAAGAATAGTATATCACGTCCTTTTCCGTCTCCTTCACCATCACGATAGTATTCAGCCATTGTCAAACCTGAAAGTGCCACACGTGCTCTCGCTCCAGGAGGCTCATTCATCTGTCCGAAAACGAATGTTGCTTTCGATTCTTTTAATTCGTTTGTATCTACTTTGGAAAGATCCCATCCACCTTCTTCCATCGAGTGCATGAATTCGCTTCCATATTTAATGATCCCTGATTCCAACATTTCTCGAAGAAGGTCATTTCCTTCACGAGTACGCTCACCAACACCAGCAAATACAGACAAACCACCGTGTCCTTTAGCGATGTTGTTGATCAATTCCTGGATCAATACTGTCTTTCCTACTCCGGCACCACCGAATAGACCGATCTTACCACCTTTCGCATAAGGCTCGATAAGGTCGATCACCTTGATCCCAGTGAACAATACTTCAGTAGCTGTAGATAGATCTTCAAATCTTGGAGCCTCTCTGTGGATAGACAATCCGTTTGCACTATCAATCGTATTGATTCCGTCGATGGCTTCACCTACCACGTTGAACAAACGACCTCTGATCTGATCTCCTGTTGGCATTTTGATCGCAGCACCGGTAGAAACCGCTTCCATTCCTCTTCTGAATCCATCCGTTGAATCCATTGAGATTGCACGAACTGAATTTTCTCCAACATGCGATTGAACCTCAAGCACAACGCGTGTTCCATCAGCCTTAAATACTTCCAATGCATCATAGATATTTGGAAGCTCAACTCCTTTTTCGAAGCTTACATCTACTACAGGACCGATAACCTGTGAAATTGTTCCTTTGATATTCGACATTTTATTGTCTGTTTTAGTATTAATTACTCAAATTGGAGGCGACGCCTACTGAATTTGGGCGCAAAGATAGCGCAATTAATTTAAATGGAAGCAAGGATTTTTACATTATTTTCCACAAGTAAAAACTATAGGTTCAAAACCCCTTTTCGTCTTCAATTTTAACTCTTTGAGCTATATTTTTTAAGCAGAATCTTTGCAGGGATATACGAAAACAAAAAGCTCAAAAATCCGACTAAAGAAACAATAAGTAAGGTATCTTGCCACTTGATGCCTATCGGAAATGCTTCTCCACCAGAATTCGGCATTGTTAAAACCCCCGTGAAAAATTGCAAAAAGCAAATGGCATAGCCAAGGACAAGACCAAACAGTACTCCACGTCCCGAAATTAACAAACCTTCATAAAAAAAGATCTTGAACATATCTTTTCGAGTTGCACCAAAACTTTCAAGGGTTGCCAGATTGTCCTTTTTCTCTACAAACAGCATAGTAATAGAAGCGATCAAGTTGAAAGCCGCAAGAATGAAAATGAATAAAAGGATCACTATAACAATGATCTTTTCTGACTTGCTGGTTTTAAAGATCAGTTCGTTCTTTTCGTAATTGGATCGAACCTTAAAGCCTTCACCAACTAAACTACTGATTTCAGACTTCAAATCCCCCTCATCCATATTGTCGTCAATTGAAAGACAAATGGCACTGATGTCATCACCATAATTGAGGATCTCTTTTGCGAAGTCTATTGGAACCACAATACTCCCCGCATTCACTTCCCGATTATAATTGACTCTGGAAGAAATATTCAAAGTTCTGGATCTGAAAGGATTTGAACCCAAACGCATTTTCGCGTCTCTTTTTGGTGCATATATTTGAACCAATTCATATCCCACTTTTTCCGGTATGTATCCACCTAATTTGTCCAGTAAGGTAGCGCCCACGATTCCAAAATCCTGTCCATCCATCTTTAAAACAGGAATACCATCCACAAGATGTTTTTGGGTGTTGGAAATCTCAAGAAATGAGCTATCCACCCCAAACATCTTTGCATTAACCCATTTCTTTTCGTGTTTAACAACAACGATCTCCTCGATCTGCCGGGAAACTGTTTCAACTCCTTGAATAGCTCTAATCTTTCTAAGGTCAATAGCATCTTCATGAAAAGTTTTCCCACTAACAGGCAGGATCATTAATTCGGCATCAAAATCTGAATACAGATTTTCGATCATTTTCTCGATTCCATTGAAGGCCGACAATAAAATAACCAGCGCAGCAGTTATGATCGTGATTCCGACAACACTGATCATAGTGATCGTATTGATCACATTCTTCTTTCTTTTCGAAGAAAGGTATCTTTTCGCTATATAATAGGAAATATTAATGCCTATTACTTTAAAAGTTCATCGATCTTCGCGGCATAATCCAAAGAGTCATCAATGAAGAAGATCAATTCAGGGATTTTTCTCATGTTTTTGAGACTTTTTCCTATTTCACCTCTGATCCTTCCACTGTGTGTTTTTATATTTTCCACAACCTCCTTTGGACCTGGCCCAGCGAAAACTGAAAGATAACATCTTGCCAATGATAGATCAGAAGTTACCCTTACAGTCGTAACACTCACCATTGCACCCAAGCACATTTCCCTGGCATTTCTTTGAAGAAATTTCGATAACTCCTCCTTAATGACGGTTTCTATTCTTTGTTGTCTAATCGAACTCATGGCGTAAAGATAAGCAGGTTCATTCATTTTCACTCCCTGTAACTTATGTATATTTGTTGCGATGAAAGATAATCTGGCTATTTACAGGTACACCTTCTCTTATAAAGGAAGAGCAATGTTGGTGATCATGTACAATTTATTGTTCGTGATCTTTAACCTTGTTTCAATGATCTTATTCATACCATTCCTTCAACTGATCTTCTCCGACAAAAGTGAGCACACAACAGCGCCTAGTGAACCAATTTTTCATGGAGGATTAAAAGGTACTATCGACTATGCTACCGAATACTATAATTATTTTATGGAATCAATGGTCGTGAACGATCCGAAGGACGCTTTAATGTTCGTGTGCATTTCGGTTATGATCGCCTTTTTCCTTAAAAACCTGTTCCGATACGGAGCGATCTGGCATCAGTCACAGTTAAGAATGGCAGTGGTAAGAGATGTAAGAGATTCATTATACCAAAAAGCGATGCAACTACCTCTCTCCTATTACACGAATGAACGTAAAGGAGATCTGATGTCGCGGATGAATAGCGATGTCGGTGAAATCGAGATTGCCGTTGTGAGTATGCTCGAATTGATCTATCGAGAACCCATCGCAATAGTGATCAACGTTGGAGCCCTTTTTTACTGGAGTCCTGAACTCACATTGTTTTCATTCGCATTACTTCCTATTTCAGCTTTTGTGATCTCCAGAATTTCAAAAAGTTTGCGAAGGACGGCAAAGGAAGGTCAAGAACAAATGGGTAGCCTTTTCTCTGCTCTTGATGAAAGTTTAGGAGGAATTAGAATCATTAAAGCATTTAATGCCGGTCCGCAAATGATCAAAAGCTTTGGGTCGATCAACCTAAGACATCAACAACTAATTACCAAGACCTTCAGGAAGAGAGACCTTTCTCCGCCACTAAATGAATTCCTTGCCGTGGTGGTGATGATCTGTATCGTATGGTATGGAGGAACTATGATCCTTGATAATGAAGCGAATAGCCTGACCGGTGAAGAATTCATCGGCTTTATCCTGGTTTTCTCTCAGCTATTAAGGCCAATACAAGGAATTTCCACTTCAGTTGCCAACATCAACAAAGCAAAAGCATCACTTGAAAGAATAAACGAAGTTCTTGAAGCAGATGA
>SBFR01000224.1 GCA_006227105.1 Bacteroidota bacterium | reverse complement strand
AGTGGGGCTATTCTATGATTTACATCAATTCTTCCCATTTCAGGTCTTGCATTCGATGATATAGGGGAAGAGGATTTTAGTACAACAGGACCTGTAGATCTTCCTCCTGGATTTGCTACTCCTGATAATGTGCCTCTCGGTCCACTGTGAAAATTGTATGCTGTGCTTACTCCTCCATAATTATTGAAGCCAGTTCCATATGGATTGTAATTATTGTAATAGCCAAAATTATTTCCAAAGAAATAATTGCCTCCGTAATACATTGGGTAGTTGGAAATAGGGTAAAAGCCATACATTGAGCCGAAAGGATCGATCATGTATATTGGACTACAACCTCCAAACATATATGGAGAACAATATGGGATGCCAAAAGCATAATTTCTGAAATAAGGATTATAGAATCCCATGCCCAACAACCAATAACTTGAACTGAAATAATTACTGCCAGTAGGGAAATTATTCAGGTCATTATAGTAGGTGGATGAAACAGAACGATTGTTTTTATTGTTTCGAAAAGCAGAATAACTACTTGGGTCATTCAATGATTCACCCACAGGGAGAGCCGATTCTTTAACCACATAAACATCATCATCCGCCATGAACTGAGGGCTATAACAACTAGATGTTCCAAGCGTAACTAAGCCCAGTAATCCTACAAATATTCCAATCGACTTCATATCAACTTTCTTATACCTTTAAAAATACGCTTTAATTCCTAACTTTGCAACCCTATTGAAGTAGAACTATGTCACAAAAATACGCCACAAGAGCAGAAGATTATTCAAAATGGTACAATGAGCTTGTTTACCGTGCTGACCTCGCCGAACATTCGGATGTTAGAGGATGTATGGTTATCAAACCATATGGATATGCCATTTGGGAAAAAATGAAGGAAATTCTGGATAAGAAGTTTAAGGAAACGGGCCATTCAAATGCTTATTTCCCACTTTTCATTCCTAAATCATATTTGAGTAAGGAGGCATCTCATGTGGATGGGTTTGCCAAGGAGTGTGCCGTGGTTACGCATTACAGATTGAAAAATGCTGAGGATGGAAGTGGAGTGATCGTTGATCCGACAGCTAAGCTGGAAGAAGAGTTGATTGTACGTCCTACTTCGGAAACGATTATTTGGAACTCATATAAGAACTGGATTCAGTCATACAGGGATCTTCCAATTCTTATCAACCAATGGGCGAATGTTGTTCGTTGGGAAATGAGAACTCGTTTATTCCTTAGAACTGCTGAGTTTTTATGGCAGGAAGGACATACGGCGCACGCCACGAAAGAAGAAGCGATCAAGGAAGCAGAGTTGATGCTTGATGTATATGCAGATTTTGCCGAAAACTACATGGCGATGCCCGTACTGAAAGGTAGAAAAACCGCATCGGAACGCTTTGCAGGTGCAGATGATACGTTGTGTATTGAGGCGATGATGCAGGATGGTAAGGCTTTGCAAGCAGGTACGTCGCACTTCTTAGGTCAGAATTTTGCGAAGGCTTTTGAGGTTAAGTTTGCTGATAAAGAAGGGAAACTAGAATATGTTTGGGCAACTTCTTGGGGAGTTTCGACTCGATTGATGGGTGCTTTGATCATGACGCATTCAGATGATGAAGGATTAGTTCTTCCGCCTGCTTTAGCGCCTATTCAGGTAGTTGCTGTACCGATCCACAGAACGGATGAAGAATTAGCTGCGATCAATGCGAAAATGAATGAGCTTGCGGAAGACCTTAAAAGAAGAGGGATTTCTTTCAAGTATGATAATGACGAAAATCGTCGTCCGGGATGGAAGTTTGCAGAGTATGAGTCTAAGGGAGTTCCTGTTCGCGTTGCAATGGGACCTAGAGATTTGGAGAATGGTAAAGCTGAAATAGCCAGAAGAGATACGAAGACGAAAGAGATCGTCGATTTTAACGGATTAGGGAATTATATCGAGAACTTATTGAATGAGATCCAGGATAATCTATTGAATAAAGCGATGGTTTTCCGAACTGAGAACACACGTACCATTGACAGTTACGAGGAATTCAAAAAAGAGATCGATAAGGGAGGTTTTTTCCTTGCTCACTGGGATGGAACAGCTGAAACCGAAGCAAAAGTCAAAGAAGAGACACAAGCAACGATCAGATGTATTCCATTTGACAGTAATCAGGAGGAAGGAAAGTGCATGGTGACTGGAAAACCATCAAAGGGTAGAGTAGTATTTGCAAAAGCATATTGATTTTGAAAATAGAACAGAACAGAAAAACGATCCTTGATCTGCTGTTGAATAAAGCGGCATTAAAGCAAAATATTGCTGAGGATACTGAAAAGGTCTTCCTTGAATTCAAAGAAACGATCAAAACAGAACTGGAGGCTTTGCGAAAAGTCATGAAGGATGAGCGAGTTCGATTGAGCTGTAAAGAGATCGGTAAATACGAAAAGCACGCGTACATAGGCAGCGATGTACTTGTATTTCATTTGCACAATAACGTATTCCGCCTTCCAGATGACAACCCACTGTGGGGTACAGAATACTTCAAAGAAAACGAAGCAAACGGATATTTTGGGATCATTTACATCTATAATTTTCTAGCTGAATCATTCGTGCAAAGTCGCATTCATGACCAGGGTTACCTCATAGGAAGGATCTTCATGAATCACGAAGGGCACTTTTTTGTTGAGGGTAAAGGTCAGCTGGGTATTCTCTTCAGAGATGTAGAAAATATGAAACTAACGAAGGAAGCAGTCAAACTTATTGTTCAAATGGCTTTTGTTTTCGCAATTGAATTTGATCTGTTGATTCCTCCGTATGATTTTGTATCTGAACTTACTGTCGCTGAAATGCAAGCAATAAGTAATAACCTTCAGTTACAGACCGGTAAGCGACTCGGTTTCAAAATGAACGCAGACGACAAGGATTTTTTTTAAAAAAATAGCCTACCCGTTTGCTATTAATGAATTTCAGATTATATTTGCACTCCCAATTTTAGGGGACTTTGAAATACGGCCCATTCGTCTAGTGGTTAGGACGCCAGGTTTTCATCCTGGAAACAGGAGTTCGATTCTCCTATGGGCTGCCAAGTTTTTTTGGCCCATTCGTCTAGTGGTTAGGACGCCAGGTTTTCATCCTGGAAACAGGAGTTCGATTCTCCTATGGGCTGCGATATAAATATTAAACAACTTAATACAGTTAAATAAAATGGCGAATCATAAGTCAGCACAGAAGAGAATCAGATCGAACGACGCGAAGAGACTTCGAAATAAGTATCAGCATAAAACGACGCGTAATGCAGTTCGTAGATTGCGTGAAATGTCGAAGAAGAAAGAAGCTGAAGCATTATTGCCATCAGTAGTTTCTATGTTGGATAAACTTGCAAAAAGAAACATTATCCACAAGAATAAGGCGGCAAACCTTAAGTCAAGTCTTCAATTGAAGGTAAATAGTCTATAATATTTACTTGAGAGATATTGAAAGGGGCGGAAGCCCCTTTTTTTATACTTTTACGTTGCATGAGGTCTGGCGTTCTATTGATATTCCTGGTTTGCGCTGTAGCTGGTGCACGAGCTCAGTATACACCTTCTGTACTCCAAATTGATTCTTTGAAGATCGACCATAGGACAAGTGGTTCAATTGATTCAGTCGATCTACTGGGAAGAAGATCAGTGGTAAATACACCTGGAATGTTGTTTGGCCTAAACAATGGAGTTCCTGATCTCTCCATTTATCAAAATCATTTCACAGAATCAATCAGATCGGCGTTTGTACAAAATGTTAGGTATTCCGGATTACCACACATTGGTTTTGGTTATTCTTTCGGAGCACAGGGGAGTCAGATCGTTGATTTCGGATACGAACAAATATTTGGAAAAAGGGTATTGGTAAATCTTGATGCCAAAACTTTTCGGTCTAACGGATACCTTCGGAATTCTTCAACCGATGACAGGTATGGGAAATTATTGGTTCTTGTGCCCGGAACAATTTGGTCGTCTGAAATCAGTAGTAGCATTAATTCCTCTAAAGTTGGTCTTGCAGCAGGATTAAGGGCAGGGAGTGACCCGGCTACTTTTCCTTTGATCTTTCTACCGGTCAATAAATCCGATGCCAACTCGCACATCAGGAGATCTGAAATTCAAATGAGTAATTATGTTGACTTCTTGAGTAAGGATTCTAGTAAGGCGCTTGGTTTGATGATCGAAAATCGATTGACAATAAGAGATCGCATGTTTCTGGAGAGTGACACCTTGTTCGGTATCTATAATTTCATCAACATTGACAGCACATCGACAAGAGATAAATATCAATTATCCAGGATCGACAATGGAGCAGGATTATTTGCTCGAAATAAAAATCTATATGCAGCAGGATTGATACAGTACAACTACTGGAAATACTATAATTTGAGTTTTGATCATGATACGGTTGAAATTGCAGCAGTAGGGCGGTTAAAATATTTCAAGAAATCATTTTATGGTGAAGGTGAATTGAATTATACCTTGAGGGGTGCGGGAAATAGCTTTTTTGGAAGAGTACATTTGGGGGTGAAGAAAGATCTGTGGGAGATTCAGTCGCAATTTAATTTTCAAAACGGTTGGCCGGATCCTTTTGTTAGATCATACTATGCAAATAACATTGAGCAAGAATGGAACTATGGATCGGGAACTTCAACTTTCAATTTGAAAAACAGAATTTTACTGAAAATTAAACTTCCCGTTGTTCTTCAACATGAATTGTTATCGATCAAAGATGGTTATTGGTTAATGAGCGATCAGTTGGTGAATGATCAAATGACGAACATTTTTGTGAACAGAATCTCATTATCGACCAATTTAAAGTATAAAGGAATAAGTGTTCAACCCTTATACACGTATACGGCAAGTCAACAAACTGTTCGTCCGATTCCTTCACACACTATTAAAGGAAGAGTAATGGTGAAGGGTAAAGTTTTAAAGGCCAAAAAGATGCTTGCCTTTAGCGGGGTTGATCTATTTTATTCATCTTCTTTCGATCTTTTATCGTTTTCACCGGTTTGGAGTAGTTTCAACTGGGATTCTTCCTCAGGTATCAATGACGGTTTTGCTGATCTCAGCGCATTTGGAGGTTTTGAGATTGAGAAATTCAGATTTTTCCTTCGCTTTGAACACCTGGGAGCTATCTGGAATGATCCTTTGATGGAGCTGCAAGAGGGATATACATTTCCTGAAACCAGTTTCCGTTTAGGTATTACCTGGGATTTCTTCAACTGATTTTATTCACAATACGTCCTTGAATGTTTTTGTGCTTTGAATTGCCTTGGTTCAACATGCATTAATATCTTTACATCAAAATTGAAATATGGGTTTATTACAAGATAAAGTTGTTCTGATCACTGGAGCTTCCAGGGGAATTGGAAAGGCAATTGCAGTTGAATGTGTTAATCAAGGTGCAAAAGTGGCATTTACATATCTTTCTTCTGAGGAAAAAGCAAAAGCACTTGAAGCTGAGCTTTCGGCAAATGGAGGTGTGGCGAAAGGATTTCGTTCAGATGCGGCCAAATTTGACGATGCTCAAAAGTTGGTAGATGATGTGGTAAATGAGTTTGGAACAATCGATGTATTGGTTAATAATGCAGGTATCACAAGAGATACGTTGTTGATGAGGATGACAGAAGAGCAGTGGGATGAAGTGATCAATACAAATTTGAAATCAGCATTCAATTTGACAAAAGCGGTTCAGCGTCCAATGCTTAAAGCACGTAAAGGATCGATCATCAATATGTCGTCTGTTGTCGGTGTGAGTGGTAACGCAGGTCAGGCGAATTATGCAGCTTCAAAGGCTGGATTGATAGGATTTACGAAATCTGTTGCGCAGGAATTAGGTTCCAGAAACATTCGTTGTAATGCGATTGCTCCAGGATTTATTGAAACTGAAATGACAGAAGTTCTGGATCAGAAGGTGGTTGAAGAATGGAGAAATTCAATTCCATTAAAAAGAGGTGGTTCACCGAAAGACGTTGCAGATCTTACTGTCTTTCTTGCAAGCGATATGTCTGCCTATATTACTGGTCAGACGATCAATGTTTGCGGTGGTATGCTAATGTAAAAAGTTGAAATAGACATTTGAAAGGAGCTGAAAGGCTCCTTTTTTAGTTCTTAAATCTTTTCTCTTTCCAGACTGAATAAGAATTTAAGAATCGTTCGAAAATATTGTAATACAGGGCGATGTACGAAATTCCGACAAAGATCCAGAGTACTATGATGTTCGCCCAGAAAGTATTGATCTTATATCCAAATGAATATTTGAAGGGTGCATAAAAAGGAGCGTCCAGGAATCGAGTGTCTTTATTTTCATAAAACACAGGTGCATCTTTTCGGAAAATCTCATCATTTTCTATCACCAGTTTTTCTTTTTCCAAACGATTCGTTGTCTGATCGATCAGTGCTTCATTCGTTTTGTTGTTTCTTAGCTCATTGTATTTGTCAATGCCAATTTCTGATTTTAACTTTTCAGACTTTTCAACCTGAAGATTAAAGTTCTTATTGTATTGTTGACGCAAAACTTCGAGGAACTGCTCGATAGACGAATTCTCTACAGCTTTGTTTGATCTTCTTTGCTCAATTTCAGTTGTACAATCTACGCAGCTGAAATTATCAAAACGATCCTCCTCTTTTTTGATCTCGTTTAAAAGAATGATCTTCGATCGATCCCTGATCTCATTGTCGAGATTATCATTGGAAACGATAGACAGCTGGTGCTTCATTTCATTTAACCAATAGTCTTTTTTCCACGCTGCATTTGTCTTATCTCTATTGATCAGATAAAAATCTTTTCCCAATGGGTTGTCATTGACCTGTGATACTGCCATTGCTTCATAAGCCCATCTTGACGGCATCAGGTTACCGATCCAAGGAACTTCAACTCGGCTTGAAAATGCTGGGTGTAAACGATCAAATTTCACGATCACTCCACTGAAAAGTAGTTGAGGAATGATCAGAATAGGTACAATAATGTATATAACCTTAGCTGAATTGAAGGCACTGGAGATATTAAGGCCCATAACATTTGCAACACAGCTCGTACTGAATAAGATCAACCAGTATTCAAACCAAAGTCCATGTATTTCAAGGACCATGTTGCTTACCAATACATAACTTAAACTTTGAACTGCTGAAATCAGGAAAAGGATAAGGATCTTAGAAGTGAGGTACGAACCTCTCGATAAATTCAAGAAACTTTCCCGTTTAAGAATGTGTTTGTCTTTAAATATTTCCTCAGCTGAAACCGTCAATCCAAGAAAAAGCGAGACAACAACAGAAATGAACATGAATTGTGGAATGTTTTCATTGGTGTAAAATGAATATTCAACATTCCCGAATTCATCAGATCGATTGAAAAATTTAACAACAAAAGACAAGAGAAAGGCTAGGAGAGGGGCCTCAAGAAATGTGATCAATACATATTGCCTGTTCCCGATTTTAGCCAATAGATCCCTTGAGAAAAAGACTCTCAACTGGGCGATCTTTGAAGCAATTACGGATTGTCCTTTCAGTTGAAGAGCTTCAGATTGTGTTTCTTTCTGTTTTTTATTCTTCTGATATCTTTTGTACCATTCTTCAGGACTAATCTTCCTTTCGGAAGTAATGTTTCCATATTCATCGATCAATTTCGAATCGATAATATTGAAGATCAATTCGGGGTTCACATTCCCACAGACAGAACACTCTCTTTCTTCCGCATTTCCATGATGAATGTGTGTCTTGAAATAAACGACTGCATCGATTGGGTTGCCGTCAAAAACAGGGTATCCGCCGCGATCCATGATCAGCAATCGGTCAAACATTTTGAAAATATCTGAGCTGGGTTGGTGGATGACAACGAATACGAGTTTTCCTTTAAAAGTCAATTCTTTTAAAAGGTCCATGATCAATTCCGAATCTCTGGAAGAAAGTCCTGACGTCGGTTCGTCAACGAACAGTACTTCTGGTTCTCTGATCAATTCCAACGCAATATTGAGTCTCTTTCGTTGTCCTCCTGAAATGGTTTTTAGCAAAGGGCTTCCAACCACCAGGTCTTTAACTTCATAAAGACCAATTGCATATAATACGTCAATTACTTTGCGTTTAATTTCTCGTTCACCAAGATTCCCAAAACAAAGTTTGGCGTTGAAATAAAGATTCTGAAAAACAGTTAGCTCTTCGATCAAAAGGTCATCCTGGCTCACAAAACCAATGATCCCTTCAAGGGCCATTTTGTCTTTATGCAGATCGATCCCGTTAATGGTGACTTTCCCTGCAGTCGGTTCGTAGTTTCCATTCAGAACGGAAAGCAAGGTTGACTTTCCTGTTCCGGATCCTCCCATGATTCCGATCAGGTTCCCTGACGTTTCATTAAAATCGATCCTGCGAATTCCAACTTCACCTGTTTTGAACTGGTATTCCACACCTTCACAAGAAAAATGTAATTCATTTTCTCTTCTGGATTTCAGGAAATGACTGAGTATGTCACTATGGTAGAGTGGCTTACTTTTTTGAGTCCTTAGGGTGGATCCTTGTGTGAAAATATGTGTACGATCGTTGTAGACAAACTGACCGTTCAAATTCAATTCATCCTTTCCAAAGTATCTGAAAAAAAGAAGATTTACACTTCGAACATAGAGAATTCTAATTTCCTCATCAAGTCCTTCCAGCTTTATGCAATTACCGGCTTTTCCTTCAGGTCTGGGACAGACATACATCACATCCTTGTTCTCAATGTGATGCATGGACGAGCTCAAGATGAAATCGGTGATCAGATCATATTCGTCCTTATCAATGTTGAATGAATCGGCTACTGTATTTACAAACTCGATTTCTTGTTCGGTAACATCTTCATTGGATTGGATAAATTCAATGATCCTGATGAGAACAATGATCTTCTGTTTCTGAGTTAATTCCTCATTGATCTGTGTACAGATACGAAGGATCTTAACTGAATTGAGGGAAGTTCTCTTTTTTTCGCCGTCTTTTCTGGATTGTTTGCTGTGAAGCGTGTTCAGATATTTATTGAACAGCTCAACATATTTCTTGATAGACGTATCTCGAATTTCAGATTTTAGAAACGACTCGATGATACGAATCGACTTCGATGAACTAACGACATTTACTTCGTCGGAAGAATCAGAATTCGCATCATCAACTTGAGCGATGATCGCAAACAATTGCATTAAAGCACGCAGGATCCTTTCGCTCATTAGGAGTTATTTATTGTTTAAACCCGATAAGCATTACCGCACATCCGGTAACTTTTTTATCCAAATCCAATTCAGTTTCAATAGATACAGGAATAGTTTTAGGAACCTTAAAGTCCCAATATGGAGCATTCTTGTAATTCTTGTTTGTGAAAAGAACATTCCCGTTAGGGTCCTTAACAGTAAAGATCACGTATTCATCATCATTTCCAGCCGATGCAGCAATACGATATGTTGAACCGCCGTAGAATGTTGTTTTGAATTCTGCCTTTTCTCGATCAAGAAAAGCAGTATATACTTGTCCGTCAGAAACAAATTTTGTTTTTCCTTTCGACCCGTTAAGGTATGATTCACAAATCTTTACAATTTTCTCACAATCCTGAGCGTACGACTGGAAAGCAATAAGTGATAATGTGAAGAATAATATGCTAATCTTTTTCATGTCGATCAATTAATAATGTTATCACGAATATCCTCAACCTTAAGAGTGATCTGATTCAGAATATCAGTGTCAATCTTAATACTGATATTGTGCTGAAGCGTGGTTGTTTTATTCTTCGCGTCAGTTTTAGGTTCAACGAATTCGTAATCAATGTTTACCTTGTCAAAGTAGAATCGAAGATCATTCAGGTCAGCAATTAATTCGTCATTGCTTCCTCCTTTATTGTATTCTTCAAGGATTTCGATGATCGTATAAAGTGTTTGTTTTTGTTCTCCAATGCGCTCTTTGATCTTTGCATTAGGTTTCATCTTATTCAATTCACATGCATAATGAAGAGATTCAATCCATCCACCAGTAAGGATCAACGCTGAAGTAGACTTTCGGTTAGAGCTTTTCAAATAATTATCCGCTTTACGAAAAGCATCAGAGACAATGATCATAACTGAATCCTCATTTCCGCTATTTTTCTCAAATCGCGACATGAAGCTTTTGTCAAAAGCTCCCTCAAGTCCAAGCTGACCCGTCAACTTTTCGATAACGCTTAAATAATTCAGGGATACAGCTTTCTGCTCATAAAGTGCAGCATATCCCAAATCAGTTCCATAGATACCTAAATTCAACGCTTGTTTGAATTCTGTTGTATAGTCAGATGCGTTTTGAACAGGATTTAGAAGATTATTATCGAACGGAAGATTAGTCGATTTGATCAATAATGCTGTTTGAACAGGGGATGGAATACTAAAGATCTTTCCATCAAAATTAGTGTTCAATGAACTGTTTGGATCAATCAACTCCTCGTCGATGCTTTCTTTTCCTTCTTTACTTTCATTTCCCGAACACGCTGCGAAGAGCATAAAAACGGGAAGTGTGCTGTAAACCAGATACTTTCTCATAGATAGTGTTATAACGAGTTAAAATTATAAAAAAATATGCAACATGGATGTACCAAATGAAAGAAGTGTTTAATGAAGTTCATTTTCTTTGAATGCTTAACTTTGAGGAAATTAATCTTGTATGAACATAAGGCCAAGAAGAAACAGGAAATCCTCAGCGATCAGAGAGATGGTGGAGGAAACAAAAATTGGGACTGAACACCTGATCTACCCAATCTTTTTGAAAGATGGTAAAGGAATTAAGGATGAAGTTTCTTCATTACCCAATAATTACAGATGGTCAATTGATAAATTGATCCCTGAGATCGAAGAGTGCCTAAAATTGGGTATTTATACATATGATATTTTTCCTGCTGTCGATGAATCTTTAAAAGACAAGATCGCTAGCTATAGCTACGCTGAGGATAATTTTTATTTGAATGCTATTCGAACGCTTAAAGATAAATTTCCGGAGATCGTTTTAATGAGTGATGTTGCGATGGATCCATATTCATCTGATGGGCATGATGGATTAGTAGAAGACGGTAAGATATTGAATGATGAAACGCTGCCTATTTTAAATAAAATGGCGTTAGCACAGGCACAAGCAGGGATCGATATTATAGGACCTTCGGACATGATGGATGGGCGAGTGGAAAGCATTCGAGAAACACTCGATATCAATGGATATACTGATGTTTCGATCATGTCATATACAGCCAAATATGCGAGTGCATTTTATGGCCCTTTTAGAGATGCCCTTAACTCTGCTCCTAAATCAGGAGATAAGAAAACCTATCAAATGAATCCGGCAAATAAGAGAGAAGCACTACTTGAAGCCGAACTTGATTTTTTAGAAGGGGCAGACATGCTAATGGTTAAACCTGCGCTCTGTTACCTGGATATTATTCATGTGTTGAAGGAGAATTTCAATATTCCGATCACTGCATATAATGTGAGTGGCGAGTGCGCCATGGTTTATGCCGCAGCGGAGAAGGGATGGTTGAATTATGACTTAGCTGTTGCTGAAATGTTATTAAGTATCAGAAGGGCAGGAGCTGATGGTATTCTTACCTATTTCGCTAAAGATTTTGCTAAATTCAAGAAGAAATAATTCGTACCTTAACTGAACAGTAATTTTAAATGGAAGAATACAATTTTTATCCGGATAAGCCTGAGCTTGCAGAACCAAAAGCAAAAGGAAATTTGGCATTAACAGTATTCTCTATCGTTTTATTTGTTCTGACGTTCTTATTTATTTTCACTGAAGAGGTTGATTTTATCTTTAATCTGGTGATTGTTTTATTGGTCCATGAATTTGGACATTTTGGAATGATGAAGCTGTTTGGCTACAAGAATGTACGCATGCTTTTTATACCCTTAATGGGCGCTTTTGTGCAAGGGAGTAAAGAGGAATATTCTCAAAAACAAAGTTTGATTGTAGCAAGTGCTGGGCCTTTTCCAGGAATCCTTATCGGTTTATTGCTTATTTATTTTGCTTCATTTGATCACATTACCTGGATGGTTGATATGGGAATTCTATTCCTACTGTTGAATATCATTAATGTGATTCCACTTGATCCCCTTGATGGAGGGCAATTGTTCAAATTGATGATCCGTGAACATCATGAGAAATTCATTTTGGCTTTTACATTTCTATCTTCACTGGTGCTTATTGGTTTTGGTTGGTACATTGATTCATGGGTGATGATTGCATTCGGATTCTTTATGGGGTTCCGTGTAAGAAAGATTCAAAGTCAATATCAATTAAGAAAGGAGCTTTCCGATGAAGAAGTAAATTACAGGACGACCTATAAATTACTTACAAACAGAGATTATCAAAAGATAAAGCAAGTGATTTTGGATCATACTCCAGGATTAAGATCTTTTGTTGATCAAGTTGAAAAAGAAGAATCTGATCCCATTATAGCGAGTCAAGTGAATAGCGTACTTGTTAGTCCCATAAGGAATGACGCTTCTATTCTCTTTAAGTCAATTTTGATCGCTTTATGGATGGGTATTCTATCGATCCCTTTTTTGTTTTTCATATACAAGGGACAATTGCTTTCAGAATATGAGTGGTGGCTTGAGTACCTTTCAACCAGGTGAAAAGGTTTCCTTCCTGCATGAGAAGGGAGATGGCGTCGTGACTTCATTTGAGAATGGTCGATACACCGTTGTCGATGAATTTGGGTTTGAACGCACATTTCTGCCAAATGAGCTAGTAAAGATCTACGGTACCAATTATGGATTAGCTGACAGTGAATTTGTAGCGAATGACGATGAAACCCTTTCCAAATCGAAACATCTTGAATTTAAAGAGTCCAGAACCGGAGCAAGAAGACCGCTGGATGTTTGGGAGATCGATCTTCATATAGAGTCTCTGCTCGACTCACATTCCGGAATGTCAAATGGTGAGATACTTTCAGTTCAATTGAAAGAATTGAAAAATGTCTTCAATCGAGCGAAATCAAAGTTCATTCGAAGACTTGTGATCATACACGGAGTTGGGGAAGGAGTTTTGAAAAGTGAAGTGCTATCTTTTCTACAGAAACAAGAAGGAGTTGAGTTCTATGATGCTGACTTTCGTGAATATGGGAAAGGGGCGACAATGGTAGAGATTCGCTACAACATTCATTAATCTGATAATAATCAGTTTTTAATCTAATCCTTGTCTTTATTTCTGTTTTAAAGCTGAATTACTTTTGAAAGTAAATTCTTGAAGCATGAAACTGGAACAGATCTACACCGGGTGTATCGCTCATGCAGCGTACTATCTCGAAAGCAATGGTGAGGCAGCTATTTTTGATCCCTTGAGAGAAGTTGAGCCTTATATCGATAGAGCTAAAATAGACAACGCGAAGATCAAGTATGTTTTTGAAACGCATTTCCATGCAGATTTCGTGAGTGGGCATTTGGATCTTGCCAAGAAAGCTGGAGCAATCATTGTTTATGGTCCAACCGCAAAACCTGGATTCCAGGCTATGGTTGGTGAAGATGGTCAATTGTTTAAAGTTGGAGATTGTACTGTCAAATTGATACATACTCCTGGACATACCTTGGAAAGTACTACATATCTTATTATCGATGAAAAGGGCATTGAACACGGAATAATTACGGGTGACACCTTGTTCATTGGTGATGTCGGAAGACCAGATTTGGCACAACATGTCATCGCTGAACTTACACAGGAAAAACTGGCAGGAATGCTTTATGATTCGCTCAGGGAAAAGATCATGCCTCTATCAGATGAACTGATCGTATATCCGAATCATGGAGCGGGATCTGCTTGTGGTAAAAAAATGAGCAAAGAGACTACGGATACTTTGGGTCATCAAAAAAAGGTGAACTACGCGTTACGCCCGGAAATGACGAAAGATGAGTTTATTAAAGAATTGCTTTCAGGTTTGACTGCTCCTCCAGGATATTTTCCTCAAAATGTACTGTTGAATATAAAAGGATATGAGAGTCTTGACGAAGTGTTGGAACGAGCAAAGAAGGGCTATTCGGTGAGTGAATTCAAGGAGATCATGAAAGATCCATCTTTAGTTATTCTAGATACAAGAGATGCAGAAGAATTTTCTCAGGGATTCATTACTGGAAGTATAAATATTGGATTGAATGGAAATTTTGCCCAATGGGTAGGTGAAATGATCTCGGATATAAAACAGAAGTTCCTTTTAATAACTGATCCGGGAAAAGAGCAGGAGGCATTGATCAGACTATCAAGAGTAGGATATGATTATGCAATTGGTTATCTCGAAGGTGGAATTCAAGCGTGGTGTGCAGAGGGAAATGATATTGATACAATAGAACGAATAAGTGCATCTGTTCTGATGTCTGAATACCATAGTGATCCGATCATCTTTGATGTTCGTAAGCGATCTGAATTTGATTCTGAGCATATTATTAATGCGAAAAACATTCCTTTGAATGAGATCTATAAACGCTTGGAAGAGTTCCCAATGGATCGAGCGTTTGTGATCCATTGTGCAGGAGGATATCGCAGTATGATCGCTGCATCCATATTGAAGTCCAAAGGATTTGAAAATTTCAGAGAAGTTAGGGGAGGGATGACGGAAATTAGAAAAACAGCTTTGCCTTTGACAGAGTATGTTTGCCCAACAACCTTGCTTTGATCACTGATCTTTTCGGAAGGAATGAAT
>SBFR01000212.1 GCA_006227105.1 Bacteroidota bacterium | reverse complement strand
CTGACGAACTATTTTGATAATAAAAAGGACGAGCTTAGATCAATGATCTGAATTGTTCTCTGCACACTGGAGAGCATAAAATGCAAAGGAGGCAAGCCAGTGCTCACCCATGTAATCTCCGTCGACAATTGAGGGCAATGAAAAGGCCATGTGTTCATCAGCAACTATTCTAAGATGAGCGTATTTGTCGCTGATCATGGATATTTGATACAGACACCAGGCTCTGCTGAAATTCAATCCATCCAAATGCACCAGCTTTCCATCTGAACGATCACTTACCACTCCAGGTTTAAGCTTGAAATTCTTTTTAGACAATTCAGGTAAAAACTTTTTTAACCAGCTGATGTATTCCTTTTCAGGCATTAATCTCCTCATTAGATCAGCTTCCATGAGCGCCGGAGAAATGAAATCATATCCACTCGGTTCAAGGTAAAGTGGGTAGTTATTATCCAGCCTGAAAAAAGAAAAGGCCTTCTCTCTGATCAACGTCTGAAATGAGGTATCCTTCGAGTGGACGGCATAATCCCAGGCAAAACACAATCCAAAAGCCGTATTGATGTGCTCACCGTTTCGGATCGGATAATTTAGTTTAGGTAAATACTCCTTGTATTTCTCAACGATCAGATCACTCAACGGTCTTAGAGTTTGACCATATCTCACAAGTTGGGTTTGACCACTTTGATCCAGCTCCATTTGTAATTTCAACAGCCATGCCCATCCGTACGTGCGTTCAAATGAAGCATTGTATTTATTTGAATTGAAGTATTCTATTTCTTTAGACACCTTTTCTGTAGTGAATTGACGATCTAGTATGAAATACAACGAATCTTTGTTCGCCAATTCTTCATCACGATTCAGAATGGCAGCGATCAACCAATGTCCATGAACTGAAGAATGCCAGTCAAAACAGCCGTAAAATATGGGATGAAGTTCATCCGGAGACAGCAAATCCTGATCAGAGGTAATCACCTGATTCAGCTTATTCGGATATTCAACATTCAAACATTTTACCGGCAAGGAAAGCAGACGATTCAATTGCTCCTTACTCAAATTGAGATCTGTCTGCACAAAAGCATGCAAGGAGGATATAAGAAAAAGGATCAGTAAATGGATCTTCATCCCAGCTTTTTGATCAGTTCAGTAGCATACAATCTAGCCGCATTATCGCTTTCTACAAAATCCTCATATTCCGGATTTTGAACAGAATTCAAGGAAAGCATTGTTTCTTCATTTATGCGCGCGATATCCAGAAACCCGATCCTATCCTGCAAAAATGCTTCAACCGAAACTTCGTTCGCTGCATTCAATAAACATGCTCGGGTACCTTTATGGTCCATCGCAACAAAAGCGAGATCGAGATTCTTGAAGACTTGACGATCCGGTTGTTCGAAGGTCAACTGCGGGTAATCCATAAAGTTGAATCGCGGAAAATCGGTTTTGAATCGTTCAGGATAGGTCAGCGCAAACTGGATGGGCAATTTCATGTCTGGCAACCCCATTTGAGCTTTCATACTTCCATCCTCGAATTGAACCAAAGAGTGAACGATCGATTGTGGATGAACAATGACATCGATCTGATCCGGACGCAGATTGAAGAGCCATTTCGCTTCGATCACTTCAAGTCCTTTGTTCATTAAAGAGGCAGAATCAATTGTGATCTTTGCGCCCATTGTCCAGTTTGGATGTTTTAACGCCTGCTCTTTTTTAACCCCCTTCAATTGTTCTTCGGTCCAACCTCTGAAAGGACCTCCTGAAGCAGTTAAATAGATCTTTTCGATCGGGTTATGGAACTCGCCGACCAAACATTGAAAAATTGCGGAATGCTCTGAATCCACGGGGTAAATATTCACTCCTTTTTCTCTTGCTCGTTGAGTAACAAGTTCACCCGCAACAACAAGCGTTTCCTTATTGGCAAGCGCAATTGTTTTACCAGCGTCAATCGCTCTCAGTGTTGGTTTTAATCCAGCATATCCCACCAGGGCAGTGAGAACAACATCAACTTCTCCGGATTCAACCACCTGGCAGATCGCATCTTCTCCGGCATATACATGAATGTCCTCACTCCATAAAGCATCTTTTACTTTCTGATAGAATGAAGTATCGCCGATCACTACTGAATTCGGTTGGAATTTAATCGCCTGTTCGATCAACAGATCTGCATTCCTACCTGCAGTGATTACTTCAAGACTGAATTTTTCCGGATATGCCTCCAGCACCTCAAGCGCCTGAGTACCGATCGAACCTGTTGATCCAAGAATGGCGATCCCCTTTTTTCTTTCCATACGTACAAAAATAGACAAAGAACATGATGGTTTTGTTCTATTCCATTTTTCATGGAACATGAAAGTCCATTTTTTGATTCTGCTTCCCAACAACTTTTGATTTTTTAACCTTTTCACTTCTTAGAGAATCCTTACTTTTGTCGCTCATTGAACATTAAATGAAAGTAACTCAACATTTAAACGAAGCGAAAGGCACACTATTCTCGTTTGAGATCTTGCCTCCATTGAAAGGAAAAAGTATTCAGTCGATTTTTGACGGTATCGATCCTTTGATGGAATTCAAGCCACGCTTTGTCAATGTTACCTACCACAGAGAAGAGTACATTTACAAGGAGCGCGAAAACGGGCTTCTTGAAAAAATTGCCATTCGTAAAAGACCTGGTACCGTTGGGATCTGTGCTGCCATCATGAACAAGTACCATGTAGATGCAGTTCCTCATTTGATCTGTGGTGGATTCAGCAAAGAAGAAACTGAAAATGCGTTGATCGACCTTCAATTCCTGGGGATTGACAACGTTCTTGCATTGAGAGGTGATTCCATTAAAACTGAATCGACTTTCAGGCCTCACAACGAAGGACACCGCTATGCCGTGGAATTGATCAAGCAGATTGGTGAAATGAACCGCGGAAATTATATGGTGGAGGATATAAAAATGGAGCCAACCGATTTTTGTATTGGTGCCGCTGGATATCCGGAGAAACATTTTGAGGCAATGAACATGTCCACTGATCTTCAGTATTTAAAAGATAAGGTTGATGCCGGTGCTGAATATATTGTGACTCAAATGTTCTTTGATAATCAGAAGTATTTTGATTTTGTGGATCAATGTCGAGCGATTGGAATTCAAGTTCCCATCATCCCTGGATTAAAACCGGTTAAGACCATGGACCACATTACCTTTCTTCCAAAGTTTTTCAAGATCGACTATCCGGAGGCTCTTTCGAAAGAACTTCTGAAGTGCAAAGACAATAAACAGGTTGAGCAGTTGGGAATCGAATGGGGAATTCAACAGTCGAAAGAATTAAAAGAGGCTGGAGTGCCTTGCATACACTATTATACAATGTCAAATTCATCCCAGGTGAAAGCGATCGCCAAGGAAGTATTCTAATAAGCCATGAAGATATTTTTAGCCATCATTTCTGTCGTTCTGCTGTCCAGCGGATATGCTCAATTGTCCGATCTCAATCTAAACAATGCTTTAGTTATTGGCCAGTTGGATAAGCCTGAAGATCGCTTTTCCGTAGAGATCAACGTATCAGAATTACTGAGCAATAATAGGGTTAAAGCAATGCCTTCTTTAAATGTCCTTAAGCTTGGTAGTAACAGTGAAAATTTGGGTGCTGATTCCATTCAGAAGCTGGTTCAAGGCAAGGGTATTGATACTTACCTCATCATTTATGTTCGTGGCTATGATAAAAAATTCAAGCCTACAACAAGGAAAGATGATCTACAAACAGCATTAGCGGCAGGTAGCTTATTCCCGATCTATCGTGAAGAGGTAACTTCAGTGACTTTCGAATTTCTGTTTTATAAAAATGGGCAATTTGTAGCGGCGGATATTGTACGCTGCAAAAATGTGTCCAGCCGAGATTCTGTATTAAAGAAGCTTAGAAAAGCACTTGAAAAGCGAATTGTTAAGAAGTGGAAATAGGATCATTTCCCCAATAAACGCGCGACGTATTTTCCGATAATATCAAATTCAAGGTTTACCTCATCTCCCTCTTTCAATTGATGGAAGTTGGTGAATTCATACGTATAAGGAATTATACAAACAGCAAAAGATCTTTCGGTTGAATCGACCACGGTAAGACTGGTTCCATTTATGGTTATAGAACCTTTTTCGACCGTAGGAAAATCACCTGAATACTCAAATGTGAATTTCCAGCTACCATTTTGATCTTCAACCCCAACGCAACGTCCAATGGTATCAACATGACCTTGTACAATATGACCATCCAATCTGCCATTCATCACCATACACCTTTCAAGGTTCACCTTTGTTCCAACAACCCATGATCCCAGGTTGGTTTTATCAAGTGTTTCTCGTATTGCGGTGACAACATATTTATGATCAAAGATCTTTACGACGGTAAGGCAACACCCGTTGTGCGCGACACTTTGATCGATCTTCAATTCGGGAGTCATGGCCGCCTCAATGGTGAAATGCACATTGTCATTTTCACGTACTATATCAGTCACTGTCCCCAGCTGTTCAATTATCCCTGTAAACATCTATTTTTTTTACAAAGATAGTTGTTCAGGCGTATCCTGTGAATTAACTTTACTGAGCATTTAACCTTAGCATGTATATCCCTTCCCTTGAAGACCTGCATCCTGTAAGAGTACTTCTGAATACGTACTTGAAATACAAGCATTTTCAATTCTCGCGATACGGGATTCGAGAGCACTTCTATCACGATGAGGAATACGATATCCATTACTATAAAGGTGGAAAAGGTCCGGTCCTGTTGTTTATTCATGGTTTTGCTTTGGATGCGATGTTGAACTGGTCGGAGCTCATGATCCCACTTTCGAAGCATTTTACGGTAATTGCTCCGGACCTGCTGTGGTTTGGTCAAAGTCATTCTTCTCTTGAACCAGTTCTTGGAACACAAACCACCGGAATAAAAAGGCTCCTCGAAAAGGAAGGCGTCAAAAAATATTCATTGATCGGCCAAAGTTATGGAGGGTTTGTTGCTGTTGACTTAATGCTTGATCACCCGAAAAGAATAAGGAAAGCTTGTATTGCCAATAGTCCTGGGCCAGAATTTCGAGAAGAAAAGTTGACACCTTTACTGGACAAACATCGATTGGAACATGTGAGTGATTTCTTTGTGATGGAAGACCATAAGCATTTGCAACGATTAGTGTCGATGGCAAGTCACAAAAAACCTGAGTTCCCTGAAATGATCCTCAAGGAATTGCACCGTGTTTATTTCTCAGGTCATCTGGACCAGTGGGATAATCTATTGAGAACTTTACCGAAAGAAAGAGAAAGGATCCCTACACTTGAGCAGCTGAAACAAATTGAAACACTTGTGCTTTGGGGTGATCATGATGTTTTGTTCCCCTATGAAGAGGGTAAAAACTTTGCCGAATCAATCGATGCTCAATTTCTTTCGATTCCGAATTCCGGCCATACGCCACAACTGGATGATCTTGACGAATTCAAAAAAGAAGTAGAAAGTTTCTTTTTAAAGAATTAATTCAATTTTCTATTCAGATTAAAACAGATCGTTGAAGCGATCATGAAATAAGAATCATCGGCCTGGAACAGTGCATTGTGAGTATTGAAAATATTCTTACTGGCAGTAAAATATCGACCTTCCATTCGAAATAATGCGCCATCACTGATATTTCGATCATACCCTAAAGAACATCCCCCAACAGCAACCTCTTGAGCATTAATTGCATTCATCATCATTTCGTTTGGATCATTAAAGGCTTCGAGCCGTAAACTGATAAAATTTCTTTTGATCCTTCTTCTTACTATTAAATCAGCTCCCATCCAGGCATTGTAAGAATCGCTTTTGTGATATTCTTGTTCCGTTCCGAGATCAACATCCACAACCATTTGCCATTTCTCCTTCCATTGGTGAATAGAATAGAAATTCACAAAATACCTATACTGCTCATTCCCCTTAAGATATTCATTTCCCCAGTATAAACTTAAATTGGTTTTCCTTCTATCAGTTTCGTTGGTAATCCTTGCTCCTAGATTAACAGTATTGTTCGAATTACTGATGTGTTGCCATCCATTACACACAATCAATTCAAAGTCCCACTTCTTATTAGGCTCAAACAATAGCTTCGCTCCAGTAAGATAATAAGGGGAAGCTTCTGCTACCAAAGACCGAGTCATAGTTAGGTTGTCAAAAACAGTAGGACTCTCAAAGCCCAAATGAGAAGGAAATATTCCCGCGTCCAGCCAAAGTTCTTTTTTCTTCAAAAGCTTAACGCCAACATTTGCTTCTGAACAATATTTCAATGCCGTGAATTCTGTCGAATAGTTATCGTCTACATATGAACCCGCATGCACTCCTATTCTTGACCTGAAACTTTTATCATCCACATTGATCTGCAATCCTGCACGGTTAATTCCCATGCCATTTCTATTGTGATTATAAAAAAAGGGTTGACGTTCATTTCCCGGAAGATCTGAAGGAGTAACTACATAGTAGACATCTCCAAAATAATTCAAGGAATAAGACCTGGTAGAATCCAATTGGGAGTAGCCAATCAAATGGATAGACAGAAAAAACCCGAACGCGTACTTCATTTTTCAAAAATAATTAAAGATTTTTTCAAAATTCTACTTTCCGAAAAACACATATTTTTCAATGCTTTTATCGGTTTTTGTCGTTTACACCCGACTGTTATTCGACAACAGTTACTTAATAACCGAAATTGATTTGACCCCCATCTGAATTTTGCAGAGTCAATTCGAAAGTCGATGAGGACAAAAACAAATTTTTCAAACTTTTAATTATTTACAACATGAACACATTACGAAACAAAGTGAGTTTGATCGGAAGACTGGGTGCACAACCCGAAGTAACAACCTTCGATTCTGGAAGGACACTTGCAAGATTTACGCTTGCAACTAAAGAGAATTATAAAGACAAAGATGGTCAATGGCAGGAGAACACCCAGTGGCACACGATCAATGCCTGGGGAAAAATTGCAGAAAGAGTTCAGAAAGTGCTCAACAAAGGACAGGAAATCATTCTTGAGGGCAAGCTGGTGCATCAGACATATGAATCCAGTAATGGTGAGAAGCGCTATGGTACAGTGATCGAAGCATCTGAATTCCTTCTACTGACACAAAAGAAAGATCAATAATCAGCTTAAAGAACTATCACATGAATCACGTAAATCTTATCGGAAAAGTATGTTCAGCACCAAGGATCGTTGAACTTCCAAATGGCAGAAAGATCGCTCAGTTCACACTTTCAACAAAAGAAATGTATCTGGACGAACAAGGGGAAACAAAATCACGCAGTAACTGGCATCGGTTAACTGCCTGGGGGAAATGGGTACGAGTTTTAGAAGAGTTAGGAAAAGAAGGGATGGACCTTGCAGTAGAAGGAAAACTCGTAACCCGCTTCTACCAGAGCAAAGGAGAAAAAAAGTTCATCTCCGAAGTTGAAATCAATGACCTTATCATTCTTTAATTGAACATCATGAATAATCTTAGAAATCATATCACATTGATCGGAAATATGGGCTCCAACCCACAGATCACAAATTTTGACAACGGAAACAAAGTAGCTCGTTTTCAATTAGCAACAGATCGTTCTTTCAGAGCAAACGATGGCAAGATCAAGTCTTCAACCGAATGGCATAAAGTTTTTGCCTGGGGCAACATAGCCGGGTTTATTGAGTCGTACGGTGAGAAAGGGAAAAAAGTGGCGATTCATGGTAGAGTGGTGAACCGTACCTATCTCAATACCGAAGGTAAAAAAAGGAACGTCACAGAAGTTGAAGTTCAGCACATCATTGGTCTGTAATTTCGTACGATCTGCAGTTAAAGACCGGTCTGAAAGGACCGGTTTTTTTATTTAATAATTCCGATGATCGTTTCCGATTCGTGAACGAATTCCTGCGATTGGGAAAAACGTCCATTGATCAATGTAGGTATCGTATCTCAAGTGGGATTCGGCAAAAACACTGATCGAACTCTTCTTTAGTGGCGAATAAGCTCCAGATAAAATCAATCTGATGCCATTGTTTCCAACTCCCTGCCCCGTAAAATGACCATAATCATACGGCTTCAGTCCATAAGGCTGATATACATCACCTCCATAACTATCACCATCGTTCTTATCCATACCATAAAGAAAATAGGACACGAATCCTTTTACCAACCAGTTCGCTTTCTGAATTTTGAATTCACCCAGTATTTCCATCATATTAGCACCGTATGGATGAGCAAGCGGAAGCCCTGCGTTTCCATAATTCTGACCACTTGAAACGTGCGCAAAAGTATATGGCCTCAAGAAATTATATTCGATCCTGAACAAACTCTTCCATGTTCCGATATCTGCCTTCCCTTTGATCCCTGCTTGAATTCCATATTTATTCGCCCACCAACCTGATTTCTTTCTGATCTCCTCCAATGAAAATTCGTCAACCACCAGCTGACCATACAAGGAATATTGCTTGTATTTAATGGTCATACTTGCCCCTAAGACCACATTGTCGGAAGACCCAAGACTGTATTCCTGAGGCCTATAAAAAATGACAGGGTTAAGATATTCAACCTCAAATCCTCGTTGCATCGCCGTATCTTTTGGTTGGAAAATGACGCTCTCGAAAACACCAAAATTCAACCATTTCGTGGCATTGATACTCAAATGATGTGTGGCCCCAAACTTTGACACATAATTTGAAAAATCACCTTCATGCATGAATTGATACAGCACCGAATATTCAACCCTCCAGAATTTTGTTCTGATCAAACCAAAAGGATAAGGCTTTCCGTAATCACTTAAGAATAAAGATCGCGATCCCTCTCCAATAAAGTTGTGATCAATTCCTGCCTGGAAATTAAAGATCTCATTTGGCGTAAATGACAACCTTGCTCTTAGGTCAAGAAAACTTCCTTTCCCTGCTGAATCGATCTTCGAAAAATAGGTTCTTGGAATAAAAAGACTGTCCGCATTGAACGTTCCTCCAAGTGCTGACACTCTTAAGAACCAAGGTTTTTCAAAATTAGATGTCAATGATATTCCTCCTGCAGCTCGAAATCCAACTTGATCCGAAAATTTTCCCGTCACATCAGCAATCGGATCGATCATTAATCGTGGTAGGTCATTTTCCTTCCTCCCTATGCCTATTAACCCTTTTGAATTAGCTGTCGTCGTCCAACGGATCTGCGGCCTGAGTGACGTATGGCTCTCGATCGATAATTCAGCGGAAGAATCCATAGGTAATTCTTCATAGAGCAGCTGGATCTCGTTTTGAGCCACTGACTGAAACGTCCATAAAATCAATATGACTAAGATCGATCTCATCAAAAATCAGTGTATGAATTTGTTATTGCCGTCTTAAGGCCGATCTGTGCAACAAATGTTTTGAGGGATGTTGTGTTGTCAGTTCTGAAATTAATGGCCCCAAACAGATCAAGGTTCACCTTTCTATTGAAGCGATATCCCATTTCCAATTGATGAATGACGATATTGCCATTCAACTTTGATTCGTTCTTAATCACAGGCAGGAGTGCCAGGTTTCTATGCTCAAACAACTGATAATAATTCAGTTTATAGTCTGCATAGATTCGTTTCCATTCATGATTTGTCCGGAAAACCAATTCATTGAACCCATTCCCTTTGACCAAAGCCATCGGTGTGTTACCATTCGAAAAATTCAACCTGCTGTTTTCATGTTGATACATCCCATTCGAAGCCTGATTCCACTCTAGCTGGATCATCAGATCCTTCTGTCCAAACAAGCTGAACGCCCTTAATCCCAGCTGTACTGCATATTTCTTGAAATCCCAGTTCGAACATCCATACTGTCCATAGATCAGGTAATTCGTTCCTATCCTCATGCTCGCGTCAAGTCCGGTAATCGAATTTGATAAGCTATCAGGAGTTATGAATCCATTTATAAGAGGGATCGGGTTATAATAGGTTGGATAAACGGAACGCACGTTGATCGAATCTCCTTTTGACCAAACGGTCCCTTCAAAAAGAGAGACCTTCAAGTTTTTGGTCGGTTTCCAAGACAGAAAATTCAATGAATATCCTTTTGTTTCATAGGTCGCCTCAACGGTTGTGCTGACCGGTTTTCTCATCATATTGATCAATCGTGATCGTAGATAGGAAAATTCAAATTTCCCAAAATGCTGATCGATCTTGAAAAAAGGCGTAGAAATACTATTGTCTGATAGAATAATGGAACGATATCCTACCCCAATGAAGTGCGGAGTATTCCCTGCTGATATCCAAGTTTTCGATAAAGGTTGATAGATCATATTCCCCCGTGCATATGCATAATCGAAGCCATCTACAGCAAAAGGTTTTGTACGGGATGCACCAGGAATCATTGCATTTTGGGAATTATAATTAGCGCCACCGGGATATAATTCTCCAAGGGATTTATAATAGTTGGTCTGATAGATCGCGTATCGTCCCTGATTCTCAAAAAATGAAGTAGAGAATGAAAACTTTTCTCCAAGATCCACTTCAGCGACAAAACCTCTTGTGTTTTGAAATAGTTTTCTTTCGTTGGTATCCTGAAGATCTTTCCCAGTTGAAAGATCTACTAGCGGTGAAACTCCAATGTAGTAGTTCTTTCCTTTTGATTCGATCAGGTGTTTCTTAAAAAGGATTTCAGTAAGATCATAGTACTGCTTGCTCGAGTCAGCCATTTTTCGGTTAAGATCCAGTTGACTCTCAAAGACTGGGAAGACCGAAGGAAAGAAATCTTCCTGAGCGTGAATTATCGTTCTGTCCCGATAGAAATTATTTAAAAACAGCGTGTTCTGTTGGGAGATCACCGAAGATGACACCAAACATGAAAGTAGAAGAAAAGCTGCTGTTTTCACGTCTCTAAAGTAAGCATTGGTTCGAAATAGATAAAATAAAAAAGGTCACCAAATGGTGACCTTCAATAGATTCTATCTTAAAAGCTTAGTGCTTTACGATCAGTTTTCTTGTCAATGACTTACCTTCAATACCTTCGACAGTCACGAAATAAACCCCGTTTCTGAAGTTAGAAGTGTTGATTGGATTTGAACCTTCTGACGCTTGATTCATATATACCACATTTCCAAGCACATCAACAATCTTCACTGTTCCTGAAGTATTAGAAAGTGTAAGGTTCAATTGATCATTTGCAGGATTTGGAGCCAACGAAAGTGCAGGAGTCAATTTTGGAGAATTAACACCAAGCGTAAAGTTGATCGTAAGATCCACTGAGTCAACATAGTTTCCTCCAATCGCGTCTGTTACATAATATCTGAAATGCGCATAACTCGCATTGTTCACGTCAATCGTAATTCTAGGCTTGATCTCTGCCAATTCACTATTCGTTGTTTGATCTGTTCCGTTAACTACGATCGGTGCAGGGTTACCTTGAGAACTTGGTGTAATGTAAAATTCACCAGTTGCATTGTAACACAATGGCGGCCAGCAAAGCTGATCAGCAGGCCAAGTAGAAGGCATAACCATTGCCCATCTTGTGATTCTCCATTGTTGATCTGAACCTGTATTGTTCGTTACATCAAAATGTGCTTCATATAACACAGTGTTTGCATCGATCGGAGTAACATCCGGAGAAGAGGCATAAAGATTTACTTCGTGAGTCCCACCAGAAATATCTGGACCGGCTCCGTTATAATGAATTTCAATTCCGTCTTGAGCAAATGCTGCAACCGAAAAAGAAATTAGACAAGCGCTTAGTAATGTTTTTTTCATAGCTGATGTTTTACAGTCAGTTCAAATGTAGCTACTAAAATTATGCAAAAAATTTAAAAAACCCTAAAGTTCTTGTATTCCTAGCAAAATACATGACTTAACACGTGTCTGCAGAGTTAAGATAGGATTTCAAGAATATAACACCTATTTCATTCGTGTGTTTCTCTGAAGACCTTTATATTTGAAATGCGGCAAGGTTTTTGAAATTCCCACCGCGAAATTGAAAAATAAACGAACTATGAAAAAACTTGCAACTCTATTCTTTGCCCTAACCATTTCAGTAGCGGCCTTCTCTCAGGAAGATGAACACAAAACCGATTTGAAGACATTGCCGTCGGTTACATTGAAAGATATGGAAGGAAATACTGTAAACACTTCTGAAATGGGATTTGAAGGTCCAGTGGTGATCAGTTTCTGGGCGACGTGGTGTTCGCCATGTAAGCGTGAATTGAATACGATCCATGACCTTTATACAGACTGGCAGGATGAAACAGGAGTTAATCTTGTAGCGGTTTCAATCGACGATCAGAAAACAATGAGCTCTGTTCCTGTTTATGTGAATGGAAAGGGATGGGAGTATCTTGTATTGATGGATCCAAACGGAGATTTTAAAAGAGCAATGGGAGTAAACAATGTTCCCCATACTTTTTTGATCAATCAACAGGGGGAGATCGTTTATTCACACAATAACTACGCTCCGGGCGACGAAGAAAAACTTTACGAGGAAATTAAAAAACTGACAGGAAAATAATTTCCTTTTTACCAAACTACTTTCTTTTACTTCAATGAAAAAAACCGGTCTACTGGCTTTGTCCTTTGTGGCAATTACTTCCGTTTTCGGACAAGGAATTCCACCAAGCATTACTGGAAATATTGAATCCAATTTTCAATATCTCCAAGAAGATTCGATCATAGGTGCCAACCAACCCGCAGAAAAAGGTTTGTTGAACTCCTACATGAACTTATTTTACACTCAAGGAAATGTCAAGGCCGGAATGCGCGTTGAGTCCTACCTACCAAGGATCAATGGATATCCAGCTGTTTTTGACGGCACGGGGATCGGAATGCGCTACATTGGTTATGCCAATGATTTCGTTGATGTAACCCTAGGTTCGTTTTACGAGCAGTTCGGTTCAGGACTTTCATTAAGAGCCTATGAAGATCGTGCGTTAGGATACGACAACATGCTTGACGGTGTGCGTCTGAAGGTCACCCCAATGAAAGGTATGGTAATCAAAACTGTATATGGAAAGCAACGTTATGCTTTTATTGAGGGTCAGATCCAGCATAGTCCCGGAGTAGTAAGGGGATTTGATGGAGAGCTTCATTTGAATGAAGCTTTTAAACAGTTGTCTGAAAAGAAACTCGATATTACTGTTGGTGGATCCTTTGTTAGTAAATATCAACGAGACGATAACGACGCATTGATCCTGCCTGAAAATGTAGGTTGTTATGGAGGAAGAACCAAATTAAGATATGGAAAGTGGGCCTTTGATGCTGAATATGTGATCAAGGAGCAAGATCCTTCACAAGATAATGCATATATCTACAACTACGGCCATGCTTTGGTAACGAACTTAACTTATTCTCAAAAAGGACTTGGAATTTTGTTATCTGCAAAGTCAGCTGACAACATGAGTTATCGTTCAGATCGTACAAAGCAGCTTCAAAACGTGTTGATCAATTATCTTCCGTCGTTGAACAAGACCCATACGTATAACCTTGTTGCTTCTCTTTATCCGTATGCCACTCAACCAGTGGGTGAAATCGCTTACCAGGCTGAGGTGTTGTACTCTTTCAAAAAAGGTTCACCGATCGGTGGAAAATACGGGACTTCGATCAATGCAAATTACTCATCGGCGTACCGACCAATGAGACACACTTCAGGGATCAACCCATTGGATTCGACAGGCGTTACCTATACAAGTGGGGTTTTTGACATGAGCGATAGTTTATATTGGAGAGATATCAATTTTAATATCACGAAGAAGTTCAATAAGAATTTCAACATGATCCTTAGCTATTTCAATATTACGTTGAACAATGATGTGGCAACAGTAACGAAAGTGCAAGGTTATATTAAGTCACATATTTTCGTTCTTGAGACAGGGCATAAGTTCAAGAACAAGTCGTCTATGCGAACGGAATTGCAATGGTTATTGATCAATCGTAAAGATGGTTTCCCGGTCGACAAAGGTGATTGGGCAACATTACTGATCGAATACACGATCAATTCAAACTGGTTTGTGAGTGTAATGGACCAGTATAACTACGTGACTTTTGATTCATCGATCCTACATGAGGTGGAAGGCAAATACCACAGAGCACATCACCCATATCTGACTTTAGGGTATATCCATGAAGCAACGCGCATCATGGCTTCCTATGGTAGACAGCGTGCCGGACTGTTCTGTGTTGGAGGTGTATGTCGTCCAGTACCTGCATCCAATGGTTTAACGATCTCATTTACGCACAGTTTTTAATTGAAGACCATGAAAAAAATACTTATCCTTTCTTCCATTGTATCAGCTTTTCTGATCGCGTCATGTGACAAGGTGGAAAACCCATTTCCTCCTTCAGCAAATGTGGATCTGGATACTACGATCTATCCGGGAACATGGGCAGATTATGTGGCTAACGAATGGCCTGATTTTGCTGCTATACCAGACGAAAATCCAAACAGAAATGCATTGATCGAAGACTTCACAGGACACAATTGCTCCAATTGTCCTGCTGCAGCAACGGTGGCGCATGGATTGCATGAGGCGAACCCGACAAGAGTTTTCGTGGCAAGTATTCACGCTTCGAATACTACATCCGGAACTTCTTCTTTTCAGGCAGTGAATCTAGCTGCGGGTTATACGGTAGATTTTACAAATCCCAATAGCCTTGCTCTAGGAACATATTTCGGAATTACTCTGCCAAATTCAGGATTCTTTGGAAACCCTGCAGGAACGGTTAGTCGTACAAATGTAGCTGGAGAATACTTTTCGGCTTCAGGATCCTGGTCGACAAGAGTGAATGATGTAATGAATTCCTCTTTAAAAGTGAAGATCAAGGC
>SBFR01000191.1 GCA_006227105.1 Bacteroidota bacterium | reverse complement strand
TGGTTCCCCATACAAAGGTTACATCCTGGACGCTCCAGATAAAGCATGTTTTCGTATTTCGTTCTTGCGGTTTGTTTCGGAGCATCATCATTAAACTCAAATCCTGCATATTTCGCAAGCACCTCCCAGTCTCCTTCTGCTTTCAATTCATCCACAATGTTATAGGTAGGAGGAGCGACAACCAATGGAGCTTTAAATTCTACTTTCCCATTTTGTGCTTCAACATTCTTTAACATTTGAGCAAGGATCTTCATATCACCTTTGTGAACCATACATGATCCAATGAATCCAAGATCTACCTTTTTGGTGCCTCCATAGAATGAAAGAGGACGGATCGTATCGTGCGTATATCGCTTTGATACATCCTTGTTGTTTACGTCCGGATCGGCGATCATTGGTTCATTGATAAGATCGAGGTCCACAACAACTTCCGCATAATACTTTGCATTGGTATCAGGTGTCAACGCAGGATTCTTTCCTGTTCTGATCTCATCAATTCTTCTATTCGCTTTATCGATCAATCCCTGAAGAACTTTATTTCTATTGTCCATTCCTTTGTCGATCATGATCTGAATACGATTCTTTGCAATTTCCAATGATTCGATCAGTGTATCATCTTCTGAAATACAAATAGACGCCTTTGCTTTCATTTCAGCTGTCCAGTCAGTAAATGTAAATGCCTGATCTGAAGTAAGTGTTCCAATATGAACTTCAATTACTCTTCCCTGGAATACGTTCTCACCATTGAACTGCTTCAACATTTGAGATTGAGTAGCATGAACCACATCTCTGAAGTCCATATAGCTTTTCATTTTACCTTTGAAAGTAACTTTCACCGACTCCGGAATAGGCATTGAAGCCTCTCCTGTAGCCAATGCAAGAGCAACCGTTCCTGAATCCGCTCCAAAAGCCACCCCTTTAGACATACGCGTATGTGAGTCACCGCCAATGATAATATCCCAATCATCAACCGTAATATCATTTAACACTTTGTGGATCACGTCCGTCATCGCAGGATAAACTCCTTTCGGGTCACGTCCTGTGATCAAACCGAAATCGTTCATGAACTTCATCAACTTTGGAATGTTTGTCTGCGCCTTCGTATCCCATACTGAGGCCGTATGACAACCCGATTGATAAGCTCCGTCCAGAATTGGTGAGATCACTGTCGCAGCCATCGATTCTAATTCCTGAGCAGTCATTAAACCTGTTGTATCCTGAGAACCAACAATGTTTACTTCAACACGCACATCTGAACCTGCATGAAGAATCTTACCTGGTGTATTACCAACTGCATTTTTATTGAAGATCTTTTCTACAGCAGTTAATCCTTGTCCTTCATGAGAGATTTCCTTAGAAGGCGCATAAACTGTCGGAATGTTTATTCCTAGTACCTTACAAGCAAATGTCTGGATCTTTTTACCAAAGACAATAGAGTATGAACCTCCTGCTCTGATGAATTCCATTTTCTGTGGAGTCAAGGCTTTTGAGATATCGATCAGCTCTTTGTCTCCACTGTATAATTTCTTTGTTTTGGTATTGATGGTCAATACAGTCCCTGTCTCTACAGAATATTTCTGCTCAAGGATAGGTTCACCGTTTTCATTGCGCTCTACATTTCCTGCCGCATCTGTTTTCTTAACCCAGTTTTTCAAATCAATTCCAATTCCACCAGTAACATCCACAGTGGTAAGGAAGATCGGTGAAATTCCATTTGTACCTCCGACAATTGGGGCTATATTCACAAAAGGAACATATGGACTTGATTGTTTTCCAGTCCATAGAGCCACGTTATTCACTCCAGACATTCTAGAAGATCCCACTCCCATGGTTCCTTTTTCTGCGATCAGCATGACGCTTTTGTCTGGATGCTGAGCTCCAAGAGCCTTGATCTCTTCCTGAGCTTCAGGGGAGATCATACACTTTCCATGTAATTCTCTGTCAGATCTTGAGTGCGCCTGATTCCCTGGTGATAGAAGGTCCGTCGAAATATCTCCTTCTCCGGCAATAAACGTTACTACTTTTATCTCTTCTGGAACATCTGGCAACTTAGTAAAAAACTCAGCTTTCGAATAGCTCTCTAAAATTTCCTTGGCAATTGCATTACCATTATCGTAAGCATCCTTCAAACGCTTCGTATCTGCGTCATACAGGAATACCTGGGTTTTCAAAACGTCTGCAGCCTTTTGAGAAACAGAAGTATCTGTGCTCAGTGCCAAATCTAAAAGAACTTCTATCGAAGGTCCACCCTTCATATGTGAAAGCAATTCAAAAGCGAAATCTGGTGTGATCTCCGTAACAGACTCACTTCCTAAAATGATCTCCTTCAAGAATTTAGCCTTTGCACCAGCCGCAGGAGTTGTTCCTGGCAAGGTATTGTAAATGAAAAACTTAAGTGAATCCGCTCTGTAAGGATTATTCGTATCCTTAATTTGGGATATAATATCATTCAATAATTCAGCACTGTCGATTGGCTTAGGATGAAGTCCTTGAGCTTTTCTATCTTCAATCTCTTTTATATACTCACTGTAATTCATAAGGCAATAATTTCTTTGATCTTTAATGAAGGATAATTAATAAAAATCCATCTGTTTAAACCATCCTTTTCAGGGTCGATTTTAACAAATTCGTTCGCTACGCGAATTTAAGCAAAGAATTCAAATTACTCCTGAATCTGAAGCATGAATCTTCTGAAAAAAGTACCTTTGAAATCCGACGTTTGGGGTCACTAAAGAAAATATCTGACATTCTTAACGAAACCCCTTGTTTTCCAAGATTTTTTACATACATTTGCACCCCTAAATTTTTATTAATTAAAGTTAGATTTATGAACTCGTACGAAACTGTTTTCATTTTAACTCCCGTTTTGTCTGAAGATCAGGCAAAGGAAGCAGTGCAGAAATTGGAAGGCGAATTGAAGTCTTTCGGTGCGAAGATCACCCACACTGAAAACTGGGGTCTTCGAAAAATGGCTTACCCAATCCAGAAGAAATCAACAGGATTTTATTTCCTTGTTGAGTTCCAGGCTGAAGGAAATGTAGTTGCCGAAATGGAACTACAAATGAAGCGTGATGAGCGCATCATGAGATTCCTTACAGTTAAGATGGATAAGGACCACCTAGAATACTCTGAGAAAAGAAGAGCTAAAATGGGTGAAAAGAAATCTGCAGCTGCCGAAGCTTAATTCATTAACCTTTTAAAAAGAAGAATCATGTCACAGAATGATATTCGTTATTTGACTCCGATCAACATCGAGATCAAAAAAGAAAAATACTGCCGATTCAAGAAGAGCGGTATTAAATTCATCGATTACAAAGATCCTAACTTCCTTTTGAAGTTGGTGAACGAACAAGGGAAGATCCTTCCTCGTCGAATCACTGGAACTTCTGCGAAATACCAGAAGAGAGTGAACAAGGCGATCAAAAGAGCTCGTCATTTGGCGATCCTTCCTTACGTAGGCGATATGTTGAAATAAAACGATTGTTGAACAGGAAAAAATTGAACAATGGAAATAATTCTTAAAAAGAACGTAGATAAGTTAGGATATGCGAATGAGATCGTTAAGGTGAAGCCTGGATACGGTCGTAACTTCCTTATCCCTCAAGGATACGCAGTATTAGCTACTGCTTCAGCGAAAAAAGCGCATGAAGAAGTAATGAGACAAAAAGCACATAAAGAGACTAAGATCCTTGCTGAAGCACAGGAATTGGCTACTAAGCTTGAAGGTACTTCTGTTACTATCACTACTAAAGCTGGTGAGAACGGAAAGATCTTCGGTTCAGTAAACACCGTTCAGCTTTCTGAAGCTCTTAAAGCTGCTGGAATCGATGTAGATCGTAAATCTTTGAAAATTAAAAATGAGCCTATCCGTGAGGTTGGATCATTTGAGGCTACAGCAAATCTTCACAAAGACGTTCAGGCTACAGTTAAGTTTGAAGTTGTAGGAGAATAATTAATGCCCACAAAAGATATGAGCCCCGGAAAATTCCGGGGCTTTTTTATTTTAAAGCTTAACCGCTACCTTTACATCCAAAATGAAAGCTCGCTATTCTTTTATGCTATTGATCAGCCTTCTCACATCCTGTGGAGAAAGCACGAAAAAAAGTATAGAAAAATCGGCTAAAAGTGAAGACATCGCTGTTGAATTTGCGAATTGCTTTTCCATCAAAAACTCCAAAGATCATTACATCTTAACTATTCAAAATCCAGACAACAAGGATCACTTTGAATTAGTGATCGGAAAGGATTCTACTTCGAAAAATTGTGATCTTACAATTCCGACCAATCGAATGGTACTATTGTCTGCAAGTATGATCGGACGGGCCTCATTATTGAACACCTATAATGAAGTTATCGGAGTTTCAGATACCGCATTTCTGTTCAACCCAACTTTCCGATCAAGAGCATCAAATGGAAAGATCATGTCGTTTGGAGAAGTAGGAAATTTCCCTATCGAGAAACTGATCAAAAGTGATCCTGATATAGTCATGTTCAGCGATTTCGGAAATGAGTTTCCCAGGCAAAAAGAATTGAAAAAAATGGGGATCATCCTGATTCCTGACCTTGACTGGCGAGAGGATCATCCCTTAGGAAAGGCTGAATGGATACTTGTTCATGGCTTACTTACTGGAAGATTACAGGAAGCTCAAAGGATCTTCAACCAAATAAAGACAGAGTATCTTCAACTCACTGCCAAAACAAAACCCTCTGAGACTCTTTGCATGAGCGGATTCCTGTATGGCGATACATGGTGGTCTCCATCCGGAGAAAGCTACACGGCAAAACTATTTAGTGATGCTGGCATCAAGTACGTTTACTCAAGAACAAAAGGCACTGGGAGTATCCCAAGAAGTATTGAAGAGATATTATATGATTGTAAATCCGCAGATATCTGGTTTAACCCAGGATTTGATTCAAAGAAAAAATTACTCCAGATTTCAAGCAAGATAAAACACCTTGAAAGCTTCAAGAAAAATAAGGTGTTCTGCTATTCACACAACATGAATTATTTCTGGGAAATGAGTGCGATGGAACCTCAAAAAGTACTTTCCGATCTCATTTCAATAAGCAAGGGAGACACTGTAAATTTATACTTTTATAAAAAACTGAATTAACCGTGTCGAACGCCTATAAGAGAAGTCTCATCTTACTACCTATAACCTTAGGCTTACTTGCGTTCATACATGTATTGTCAGGGAAATTTGATATTAGCTTTTCTCAATTGTTATCCAGCTTCACAAGCTTCGATCCTAATGACCTTAATCATGTGATCATTCTGGAATTCAGAGTGCCTAGAACGTTGACCGCCATTTTAGCTGGAGCATCCCTTTCGTTAGCAGGAATGCTCATGCAGACCCTTTTCCAGAACCCCCTTGCAGGACCTTATATCCTGGGAATCAATTCCGGCGCAGCATTTACTGTAGCATTAGGAACTCTTACCGGGTTATCCTTTTTCCAATCAGATGCGGGCTTACTCGGTTCTGCTCTCATTGGGGCATTTGTTTTTGGACTGGTCATTCTGATGTTTTCATTTTTCCTCAGAAACATTGTTTCCCTGCTTCTCATCGGGATCATGATCGGCAGTTTCACTTCAGCCATAACCTCTATCCTACTTTCGATCAGCACTCCCGAGAACATGAAGATCTTCACACT
>SBFR01000188.1 GCA_006227105.1 Bacteroidota bacterium | reverse complement strand
ACAGGTCCTGTTGTACTAAAATCCTCTTCCCCTATATCATCGAATGCAAGACCTGAAATGGGAAGAATTGATGTAAATCATAGAATAGCCCCACTAACTAGTACTACTACTGCATCACCTTCCGTTCAGCGACCAGTTGCTCAACCGCAAGTGAACTCAAGATTCACACCTAGCGATGGCAGAATAATAAGATCCAACAATACAACTCCTTCTTCCGTTGGCAGAACTATTGAGTCACCAGGTCGAATCGATAATGCTCCAGCTAACAGAGGAGGATCGATGCACGAAAACTCGAGTCCAAGAGGCACAGGAGGAACAAATAGTGGTGGCGGATCAGGTAGTGGTAGCGGAAGATCAGGAGGCAATTCAGGTGGCGGAACAGGAAGAAGAAATTAATGAAACATCTTCTTTATTTCCTTTTCATGGGACTTACCCTGAGTCCTCATGCTCAGAATGAAACAGATTTATTTCGTTTCTCTAAAACGACATATTCCGGCTCAGCGCGATTTGAGGCGATGGGTGGATCTTTTGGAGCCCTGGGAGCCGATCTAAGTTCTTCTCAAGTGAATCCGGCAGGATACGGAAGGTATTCTTCTTCTCAAATTGGTATCACTACTTACGGAGGAATTCGTTCAAATTCAACAACATTCAACGAACAGATCACAGCTGAGAAAAAAGGAATCGGTGGAATCTCAAATTTTGCAATCGTTTTAACGGAAGATGCATCCAGAGCCTCAAATGGTATTCTCTATAAACAAATTGGATTCGGAATGAATCGAATCGAAAATTTTAAGGAAACCGTTCATTATGAAGGCCAACAGTACGCCTCTTTACTTGACGAATTTACAGGACAAGCTTATGGCTACGAACCGATATTATTAAATTCCTACTTCCCTTTTTCGACCTATCTTGGGTATGAGAGCTATGCGATCAATTACGATCCTTCGACCAATTCCTATTATTCCTTATTAAATGAAGGAGATGTAATCCACAATAGAACGATTCAATCAAAAGGTGGTCAAACAGAACTATTCGTTTCCTACAGTGCCAATTACATGAACAAGCTTTATATAGGTGGGAATATTGGTTTTCGCTATCACAAATATGAAGAACTCATTGACCACAAAGAAACGCTTACCGACACTACAGGAACTGATCTGAGAGGATTCAACTACAGGTATGATCTCAGAACTTCAGGATGGGGAACTAATCTTAAGATTGGTATTATTTACCTTGCAACAGAAGCAGACAGATTCGGATTTGCAATTCACTCCCCAACTTTCACAGAACTTACAGACAATTTCAGTGCTGATATGAGCAGTGAATTCAAAGACTCATCATTTAGTGTACCTGTGGAATTACTGCCAAGCGGGAATTACAAATACCGAATTAGAAACCCATGGAGGTTCATCGGTTCATTTGCACACGTATTTAGCACAAGAGGGTGCGTTAACCTTGATGTTGAATTTCTGGATTACAGGTGGGCTCATTTCAGAACGACCAAAGATGACACGTATGCACCCTATGATTACAAAATCGAAAATGAATATGCAAAATCTGTTTTTAAACCGGCCGTAAATGTTCGTCTTGGAGGGGAATACAGAATTTATTCAACGATTTTTATTCGTGGAGGGATTGCTTATTATGGCAATGCATTTATTTCTGATACAGAGGCTGAAAATTCCCCATTACTCATCGGCTCCACAGGATTCGGGATAAAATCCAAGACCTTTACATTAGATGTTGCCTACAAGATCAATCTATCCAACCAGAATTATTTTGCCTTTTCAAATAGTGTAGCGGAAGTTCAAAGAACTGCAAGTACCCTATTTGTTTCCTTTGCATTAAACTTTTAACTGCTGCTTCACCGCATCTGAGAGAGATACCTTGGCAAGCTTACTGTCAACCCAAGCAGAAATATTGAAATACTCAAGCACTACCCTTTCATTATGATCCTTCAATAACTCCTGAAGATCGTCTTTCATGGCCTTCAACACCTCATTCTTTTCACTCACACTCACTGCCTTAGCAAGCTTTCGGATATGTTTGATACAGACAGATTCCACCTGAAAATCTCTTTCTTGCTTCGAGAAATAACGATTTGTTGATTTGATGATATACTCAAGGAAATCATAATTTTCCAATTCATAGTGAAGCACAAGATTGAAAAGTCTGGAGAAACTGTAAATATCTTGTCTCAGATTCTGTTCATTATCATTCAATACCAGATTAATATAGAAAAGTGCCTTTTTGAATTCCCCAATACCGAAATAACTATACGCTTTATTGTAGGTCAACAAAATCTCTTGTTCTTTTGAAACCTTCTCCCCATAATATTCCTGCAACTCCTCGATCTTAGGAATGAGATTTACACTTGCTTCAAAATCACCCATGGCATGAAGCAGAGAAAGTTCCAAATTGTATGAGCTGGTAAAGATCCTAACGGTAATATCAGTAAAATTAAAGCCTTTTGAACCATCCAAAGCTCTTAGATCTTCAATAAGTTTCTTTGCTTTTTCAAAATCTTTACTGTCAATGTAACACCTCAAAAGATGCGAAAGTGTCAAAACATAACGTTGACCAGAATCATATTTGATCTTCGTGTTTTTATCAAGGATCTCCCTGGTCTTATTGAAGAAAATATAGCTATCCTCATAATTCCTATTGGTTGCAGCACATAATCCTTTGATGTAATAGCACATCGAAGATGCTCTTGTCGACAATGCCGTATTTTTTCCTTTGATCAAATGATAATCGGCAATTTCATCCACAACTTTCCTTTCTGCTTCATTTCGTGTGAAGCCACCGCTTCTGAAAACAAGATTAATTTTGGAGTAGATTACCTGATACTCCGCCAAGTTCCTCAATTTGGCAATCACCATTTCCTCTTCCTCAACTAATTCATCAAGATTATGGCTGAATTCTCCAGATTCGTAGGCTTCTTCCAGAAGCTTCTTTTCCCATGAGATCAATTCATACCAGTAATAGAATTTTTCATTTTCTTTTGCGACATCTTTTGCCCTTGAAACGAATTTCTCGCACTCTTTGTAAAGTGCCTTGTTATAAAGGATCTCTACATTTTTGATCTCCTGCTTTAAAACGCTACTAACAGATTGCTCGCTGTAATAAGACCTCAGACTTTTTAAGATCAATTTGTAGAGGTGATTTTTTTCAGAAGGAAGATGCTTGATAAATGTTTCATTCTTGAATTCTTCCTTCAGTGCCTCTTCGTCATATTTAGGCTGCGATTCAATATAATCGAAGATCTTGAGATAATTTTTGTCCCCGCTTTGAAGAGATGAGGACAACTTAAAAAACCGCTTTTCAGATTTGGAAAGAGACTTGATCAGTTTAAACAATTCTGTTGATGGTTTCATAATTGAGTAATCTAAGGTTTTATTCAGTTTAACATTTAAACCATAAATGTATATGCTATTTCGAAATTCTTAATTAATAAATCGGTTTAAATAAGGATACATTCATCTTAAGGCTTGAATTCCTAAATTAGTTATTCTAAGTTAAGATTACAAGAAAAGCCTCGCTTTCGCGAGGCTTCCCAAACAAACAACAACAAACTAAAAAACCCAACATACTTATGCTATCGGGTCGGAGCTACCTGCTAGCGCAGGTAAACTTTTTCCCCCTTAGGAAGAATTTGATCTATGGACGAAAAATTATTCTTCTTTACAATTGCCTCTGGTTTCATTGCATGCAATTGAGAAAGTTCCTGTACTGTTATTTCTTTTGAAAGAACTACTTCTTTCACTTTTGATCTTCTTCTTTTCGGCTGAATGTATACGATATCACCTTCTTCCAGAACATCTTTTTTGTTCCCGAAATCATTGTAATTGTACAACTGCCATAATGCTACCCCGAATTCTTTTGAGATTCTATAGAATGTGTCCCCCTTACGAGCAACAACATACTTAACCTTATTCTGATGATCAAAAACCTGATGAGTTGACGAAGTTTTATTGCTTGTATTTACCGTATTGTTAGATTCCACTACAAGAGGTGAAATTTCATTATTTTGGATACCAAGCATGTCGAGCTCATTCAATTTCAAATCTTCAATGATACCGATCAACAATTCAGGATATTTTGGATTTGTTGCATATCCCGCCTCTTTCAATCCATGCGCCCATGACTTATAGTCAGTCAGCTCCAAAGAAAAAAGCTTACTATATCTTGATTTGGTCGTTAAAAACTCACTGTGATCGACATACGACTCATCCGCACTATCGTAAACCCTGAAACACTCACCTTTATTATCATCATCCAGGTAAATTGTTTTTCCTTCCCAATCATGACATTTTATTCCAAAATGATTGTTCCCTTCCCTGGCCAACACAGAATTACCATTCCCTGATTCTAAAATAGCCTGAGCCATTGTTATAGAAGCAGGAATTTTAAACTGGATCATTTGTTGAACCGAAGTATTCCTCCATTGTTCGACATATTCCTTTTTGGTGATCTGTTTTTCTACTCCGCCATACGAATGAAGAGAAGTAATCAATGCCCCGAATAAAATTACCTTGTTCATGGTTTGCTTGTTGTGAGCATATGTTACGGAGGTTATTAACATAGGTTACAAAAAATGTGGAAAAGCCAAAATTTCATGTTCATAACTCTATAAAACACATGAAATGAGTCATTTTGACACACTATAAGTTATTCTCATGTCAATTTTTCATACAAAAGATTAAAATTCTCACATGGAATATTAATTGACGAAATCAAAACAACAAATTGAATCAAATGGATCTAAATAAGTTTACAATAAAAACGCAGGAAGCCATCCAACAAGCTCAGCAAATTGCTGAGTCGGAAGGCAATCAATCGATCGAAACAGGACATTTACTTAAAGGAATTTTCTTGATCGATCAAGACGTAACTCCTTACCTATTGGGTAAATTGGATGTCAATCAAAAAATCATTGAGTCAGCTCTCGATAGAATCATAGGGACATACCCGAAAGTTGAAGGTGGACAACTCTATTTATCTCAAAGCGCACATAAGGTGCTTAATTACGCTGTAAGCGAGTTGAAGAATTTTAAGGACGAGTACGTTGCTATTGAACTTCTTCTCTATTCGTTGATCGATGCAGGTGATAACATCGGAAGCTTACTAAAGGACAACAATATCACAAAACCTAAATTAAAAGCGGCAATCATGGATCTAAGAAATGGACAAAATGTTACTTCAAACAGTCAAGAAGGAACATATAAATCACTAGAGAAATACGCTAAAAATCTCAATGAACTTGCAAAAGCAGGAAAACTGGATCCGGTCATTGGTCGGGATGAGGAAATCCGAAGAGTCTTGCAGATCTTAACAAGAAGAACCAAGAACAACCCAATTTTGATCGGAGAACCAGGTGTTGGTAAAACCGCAATTGCTGAAGGCTTAGCACACAGGATCATTTCCGGAGACGTTCCAGAGAATTTAAAATCGAAGGTGGTTTATTCGTTGGATATGGGAGCCTTAATTGCAGGCGCTAAATATAAAGGAGAGTTTGAAGAACGTCTAAAGTCAGTCGTAAAGGAAGTAATCAGTGCCGAAGGAGAAATAATTTTGTTCATTGACGAGATCCATACACTTGTTGGTGCAGGTGGTGGCGGTGAAGGCGCTATGGATGCGGCAAACATTTTAAAACCCGCGCTTGCCAGAGGTGAGCTTAGAGCAGTTGGTGCGACTACTTTGAATGAATACCAGAAATATTTCGAAAAAGACAAAGCATTGGTTAGAAGATTCCAGACCGTTTTAGTCGATGAACCAAGCACGGAAGATGCTATTTCAATTCTAAGAGGAATTAAAGAGAAATATGAAAATCATCATAAGGTACTGATCAAAGACTCTGCGATCATTTCCGCTGTTGAATTATCACAACGCTATATCACAGATAGACACTTACCTGACAAAGCGATCGACCTGATCGATGAGGCAGCTTCTAAACTGAGAATGGAGATCAACTCAAAACCTGAACAGCTGGATGAGATCGAGAGAAAGATCATGCAATTGGAAATTGAAAAAGAAGCGATCAAACGAGAAAATGATTCCAAGAAAATGGAACATTTGGAAAAAGAACTCTCTGAATTGACTTCACAGCGAGATGCTTTCAAAGCGAAATGGCAAGCAGAAAGAGATGTAGTAGACTCAATTCAGAAAACGAAAGAAGACATTGAAAATTTCAAATTTGAAGCAGATTCCGCTGAAAGAAATGGCGATTATGGAAAAGTTGCTGAGATCCGATATGGACGAATAAAAGAAGCTGAAGAAAACCTTGAAGCGTTAAAAGCGAAGCTGATCGAAATGCAATCAAATTCCAAAATGATCAAGGAAGAAGTTGATTCAGAAGAAATTGCAGAGGTTGTTTCGAAATGGACCGGAATCCCAGTGAGTAAAATGGTCGAAAGCGAAGTATCCAAACTACTAAGACTGGAAGATGAATTAAGAAAAAGAGTTATTGGCCAAGATGAAGCAATTGAAGCCATCTCAGATGCTGTGAGAAGATCACGTGCGGGATTGCAGGATTCAAAGCGACCAATCGGATCATTTATCTTCCTTGGAACGACCGGAGTTGGAAAAACGGAATTAGCCAAAGCACTTGCAGAATTTCTGTTTAATGATGAAAACGCCATGACCCGAATCGACATGAGTGAATATCAGGAAAAGCATTCTGTAAGCCGCCTTGTTGGTGCCCCTCCGGGATACGTAGGTTACGACGAAGGTGGACAACTTACGGAGGCCGTGCGCAGAAGACCGTACTCGATCATCCTGCTGGATGAGATCGAAAAAGCTCATCCTGACGTTTTCAATGTACTATTACAAGTACTTGATGATGGCCGTCTTACCGATAATAAAGGAAGAGTGGTGAATTTTAAAAACACCATCATCATCATGACCTCCAATCTTGGTTCGCATCTGATCCACGAGAAATTCGATAATATCAAACCTGCTGAATTCGAAAGAGCGGCCGAGAAGGCTAAAATTGAAGTTCTTGAGCTTTTGAAGCAAACGATCAGACCGGAATTCTTAAACAGGATTGACGAAACGATCATGTTCCTACCTTTAACCAAAGGAAATGTACAGGAAATCGTAAAACTTCAATTAGCTCATTTGAGCAAAACATTAAAAGAAAAAGAAATCAACTTGATGGTTTCGCAGGAAGCTTTCGATTACATCACTGAAGCCGGTTATGACCCATTCTTTGGAGCAAGACCAGTGAAAAGGGTTATTCAAAAGCAAGTGCTGAATGAATTATCGAAAGCACTATTGGGAGGTAACATCGACAAGACTCAAAATGTTGTAATGGATGTATTCGATGGAAAGATCGTTTTCAGAAAACAGATCAATGAATCAGAAAAGTCAGTGATCTAAAAGGTTCAGACATAATAAAAAGGGAGGCAAATGCCTCCCTTTTTATATTAAAGTAACTCTTATTCTTTCGTTTTTGTTTTCGCTTTTCCTTTATCGACAGAAACCGTCAACTCCTCCCCTTTCTGGTCAAGATCGATCTTGATCTTGTCACCTTCATGGAGATTCGATTTAATGATCTCTTCAGCTAAAGGATCTTCGATGAATTTCTGAATTGCCCTTTTCAATGGACGAGCACCGAACTTCTCATCATATCCTTTCTCAACGATAAAGTCTTTCGCTTTTTCTGTAAGTGAAATTGTATAACCAAGATCATTCAAACGCTTGTACAGCTTCGATAATTCAAGATCGATGATCTTGTGAATATCTTCGCGGTTCAACGATCTGAACAAGACCATATCATCAATACGGTTCAGGAATTCTGGAGAGAATGCTTTTCTTAAGGCATTTTGAATCACCGTCTTGGCATTTTCATCTCTTTGTTCTTCTTTCGCTTTGGTACCAAATCCAACTCCAGAACCAAATTCAGCCAATTGACGAGCTCCAATGTTAGAAGTCATGATCAGGATTGTATTCTTAAAATCGATCTTTCTCCCTAGACCATCTGTCATATGCCCATCATCCAATGCCTGTAACAATAAGTTAAACACATCCGGATGTGCCTTTTCAATTTCGTCCAACAATACTATTGAATATGGCTTTCTTCTCACCTTTTCAGTCAACTGACCACCTTCCTCATAACCTACGTATCCCGGAGGCGCTCCGACTAATCTGGAAATAGAGAATTTCTCCATGTATTCAGACATGTCAATTCTGATCAAAGAATCTTCTGAATCAAAAAGATATTTCGCCAACTCTTTCGCCAACTGTGTCTTACCCACCCCAGTAGGCCCTAGGAAGAAGAAAGAACCAATTGGTTTATTGGGATCTTTCAATCCCGCTCTGTTGCGCTGAATAGCCTTTACAACCTTTGCAACCGCATCATCCTGCCCGATCACCTTGCCTCTAAGCTGTTCACCCATCTGAGCAAGCTTACCCATCTCCGATTGAGATACTCTCGTAACAGGAATTCCACACATCATCGAAACAACTTCAGCCACATGATCCTCAGTCACGACTACGCGATTACTTTTCGATTCTTCTTCCCACTTCTTTTTAGCAGTTTCTAATTGTTCCTGAAGTTTTCGTTCATTATCTCTCAGCTCAGCCGCCTTTTCGTACTGCTGAGATTTAATAACATCATTCTTTTGTTCCTTAAGCTTCTCTATTTCAGCCTCGATATCCAATATCTCCTGAGGAACATTAATATTCGTCAAGTGAACTCTAGAACCTACCTCATCTAATGCATCGATCGCCTTATCCGGCAAGTGTCTGTCAGTGATATAACGTTCAGTCAATTTTACACAAGCAGCAATCGCCTCATCCGTGTATGTAACCGAATGGTGATCTTCGTAACGCTCTTTAATATTATTCAAGATCTGAATAGTTTCATCGATCGTCGTAGGTTCGATCATTACTTTCTGGAAACGACGCTCTAAAGCTCCATCCTTCTCAATGTACTGTCTGTATTCATCTAGAGTTGTTGCTCCGATCGCTTGCATTTCCCCTCGAGCCAACGCAGGCTTAAACATATTTGAAGCATCCAAAGATCCACTTGCACCTCCGGCACCAATGATCGTATGGATCTCATCAATGAAAAGGATCACATCAGGATTCTTTTCGATCTCCTGCATAACCGCCTTCATTCTTTCCTCAAACTGACCACGGTATTTTGTACCCGCAACTAATGAAGCAAGGTCAAGAGAAATAATTCTTTTGTTAAATAGAACTCTAGAAACTTTTCTTTGAACAATGCGAAGCGCAAGCCCTTCAGCAATAGCACTCTTTCCTACCCCTGGTTCACCAATTAGGATCGGATTATTCTTCTTTCTTCTCGATAGGATCTGGCTAACTCGCTCGATCTCTTTTTCTCTACCTACAATTGGATCTAATTTACCGGCTTCAGCCATCTTGGTAAGATCACGTCCAAAATTATCAAGAACCGGAGTTTTTGACTTTGGGTCTACTGGTTTACGTTGAGGTGCAAATTGCTCCCCTTCCTCTTCCTGTCCTCCAGGAAATTCAGCTCTTGGCGTTGTGTTTTCTTCTATCATTGCTTCTAGTTCGTCTTTTGCATTTTCGTATATGACTCCGTATTTGTTCAGCACTTTACATGCAAAACTGTTTTCTTCTTTTAGTATTGATAACAATAAATGTTCGGTTCCTATTACAGGACTTTTATAAAGTTTGGCTTCAAGGTAAGTCATTTTAAGGACTTTCTCGGCCTGCTTTACTAATGGAATATTCGTCATGTTCTGATGGATCGTTTTTGACGACTTCATCAGACTCTGTTCAACTTCTTGCCTGATCTGTTTCAGATCCAGATGGAATTCGTTCAAAATCTTGATTCCTGTCCCATCTCCTTCCCTGATCAATCCCAGTAATATATGTTCAACAGCAATAAAGTCATTCCCCAGCCTTAGGGCTTCTTCCCTACTAAAGCTGATCACATCCTTTACCCTTGGGGAAAATTTTGCTTCCATAATTATGGCACTTTTAGCGTTTAAAATTGTGCAATTCTGCCGTCACATAAAAGTAAAACGAAAAAATTGTTGATAAGTACAAAAAAAAGGTCATTTTCCACAGATTTTTGTTAGTAAAAACAGGGTTTTCAACCACCCCTACTCCTTGGAATATCACTAATTTCGGAACTTGCTAAAAACCGCACAAATAATGTGCTAAAATTTAATGTTTAGACAAAATGGCAGACGGAGAAAAAATAATCCAGATCAACATTGAAGATGAAATGAAGTCGGCCTACATCGATTATTCGATGTCGGTGATCGTATCAAGAGCCCTACCTGATGTTCGTGATGGTTTCAAACCAGTTCACAGAAGGGTGTTATATGGTATGCAGGACTTGGGTGTATTTTCGAATAGACCTTATAAAAAGTCGGCAAGAATTGTCGGTGAAGTTCTGGGTAAGTACCATCCACATGGAGATAGTTCAGTTTATGATACAATGGTTCGTATGGCCCAACCATGGTCTTTACGTTACCCTTTAGTAGACGGTCAAGGTAACTTTGGTTCTGTTGATGGTGACAGTCCGGCGGCGATGCGTTATACGGAGGCAAGACTTCGCAAGATCGCAGAAGAAATGCTGAATGACCTTGATAAGGAAACGGTAGATTTCTCTCCTAACTTTGATGATAGTTTGGAAGAGCCTACGGTGTTGCCAACTAAGGTACCTAACCTTTTGGTCAATGGAGCTGCTGGTATTGCTGTAGGTATGGCTACAAACATGGCTCCCCACAATCTTAGTGAAGTAGTTGATGGAATCGTTGCATATATTGATGATAAAGAGATTGACGACGAAGAGTTATTGAAATATGTGAAAGCACCGGATTTCCCTACGGGAGGTATCATTTACGGTTACGAAGGTGTGCGTGATGCGCTACTTACCGGACGTGGTCGAATTGTCATGCGTGCAAAAGCAGAGATCGAAGAAAACAACGGACGTGAGCAGATCATTGTCACTGAAATTCCATATCAGGTCAATAAAGCTGAATTGATCAGAAAAACAGCTGAACTGGTTAACGATAAAAAAATCGAAGGGATTTCTGATCTACGTGATGAATCTGACCGAAACGGTATGCGTATCGTTTATGAGATCAAAAGAGATGCGATCGCGAATGTTGTCCTAAACAAGCTATACAAGTTTACATCATTACAGACTTCGTTCTCTGTAAACAACATTTGTTTAGTTGATGGTCGTCCGAAGTTGTTAAAACTAAAGGAGCTGATCTCAAACTTTGTTGATTTCAGACATGACGTAGTTGTAAGAAGAACTCAATATGAATTAAGGAAAGCAGAGGAAAGAGCTCACATCCTGGAAGGATTGATCATTGCTTCAGATAATATCGATGAAGTAATTGAGATCATAAAAGCATCTGCAAGTCCGGACGACGCTCGTGAAAAACTTGCAACACGATTCGGATTATCGGAAATTCAGACCAGAGCTATCGTTGATATGAGACTTCGTCAATTGACAGGTCTTGAGCAAGATAAGCTTAGAGCTGAATACGATGAATTGATGAAGACGATCGCAGACTTGAAAGATATTCTTGCGAACGAGCACAGAAGAATGGAGATCATCAAGAATGAGACACTTGAAGTAAAAGAAAAATACGGTGACGAAAGAAGATCAGTAATCGAATACTCTGCATCAGAAATGAGAATGGAGGATTTGATTGCCGATGAAGAAGTTGTTGTAACCATCTCCCACGCTGGGTACATCAAGCGTACAAGCTTGAATGAATACAAAGTTCAAAACAGAGGTGGTATGGGATCGAGAGGATCTGCTACACGAGACGCAGATTTCCTTGAGCACTTATTTGTTGCAACCAACCACAACTACTTGTTGATCTTTACGGAGAAAGGACGTTGTTTCTGGATGCGCGTATTCGAAATTCCTGAAGGAAACAAAACTTCTAAAGGAAGAGCGATTCAGAATTTGATCAACATTCCTCAAGACGATAAAGTAAAAGCATACGTGAAGGTTCAAGACCTTACTGATAAAGAATATGTAGACAATAACTTTATCGTAATGTGTACAAAACAAGGAGTTATTAAGAAGACTTCCCTTGAGGCATATTCAAGACCGCGTTCAAATGGTATTAATGCCATTGGGATTCGTGAAAATGACGAATTATTAGAAGCAAAATTGACAAACGGAACAAACGAGATCGTTTTGGCAACTGCATCAGGTAGAGCTATTCGTTTCAACGAATCTACAGTTCGTCCAATGGGAAGAAATGCTTCTGGTGTTCGAGGGGTTACGCTTGCAGACAGCAAAGACCAGGTTATCGGAATGATCTGTGTCGAAGATGTATATTCTACCATCCTTGTTGTTTCTGAGAAAGGATACGGAAAGAGAACGTATCTGAATGATCCAGAGGACAATGAGCCTGTTTACAGAATTACAAATAGAGGTGGTAAAGGGGTTAAAACCTTGAATATTACGGACAAAACCGGACCACTATTGGCTATCAAAAATGTAACGGACGAAGAAGATCTGATGATCATTACCAAGAACGGAATCACCATTCGCATGCATATTGACACCATTCGCACAATGGGAAGAGCAGCTCAGGGAGTTAAACTGATCAATTTGAAAAATAATCAGGAAATTGCAGCAGTTGCACGTGTTCCGAGAAGTGAAGACGAGGATGAGGAAGAAATGGACGGAATGGAAGGCAATGAGAATGGCACGGATATTGAAAAGCCGGATGTGGAATAATTGAAAATTTTCATCTCAACAAGAAAAAAATGAAAACCAACATGACTAAAATTTCAGCAATTGCAGGGGTATGCTTGTTCTCGACAGTAGCGCTTGCTCAAAAAAAGAATGAAACCAGTGCTGCAGTTGAATTCAAAAACAAATACCAGATGTCTATGGCTACAGGAGACATCGAAAATGCTAAAAAAGCATTGATCGCAGCAAAAGGATTCATTGACCTGGCTGCAGAACACCCGGAAACAAAGGAAAGTCCTAAGACGCTTTACTACAAAGGAGAGATCTACAGTAATTTCCTTTTTGTTGGAATGCAGGCCGCTGACACCAACTTCCTTAAGCTTGCCGGAGAGGATGCTTTGGAAGTTGCAATTGCAGCGTACAAGAAAGGTTTTGATGTGAGCGATAAGTATGATAAAGACATCAAGGATGCTGTTTATCAGAAAAGAGCGATGCTTGATCCTTATGCGAACATGCTTTACAAGAATGAAATGTTCAAGGAAGCAGGTGAATTGTATTCTACTCAAGCAGAGTTTTTAACTGCTGTAAGCGAAATCGATACAACTTCATTATTCAACGGTGCATTGTGCTATGAAAAAGGGAACGAGTTCATCAAAGCCGGTGAAAATTATGCAAAAACGGCTGCTGTAGGCTATCGTGGTGCAACTTCATATGTTTTGGCTTCAAGTGCATACAGAAAAGGTGGTGACAGCGAAAAAGCAAAAGCAATCGTAGCAGAAGGCAGAAAGAAGTATCCTTCAGACAAGGATCTGTTATTGGAGCTGGTAAACATCAATATCGATGCAGGAGATGCTGCCGGAGCAGAAGCTGCGCTTAATGAGGCGATTTCTAAAGATCCAAACAACAAGCAACTTCATTATACGATCGGTACGATCTACATTGACCTTAAGCAAAATGACAAAGCTGAGCAGGCATTGAACAAGGCTTTAGAGATCGATGGAGACTACATTGATGCTCTTTACCAATTAGGTGCTCACTTGGTTACATGGGCTGGAGATACAAAAACTGCAGCTAACCAGCTGAAGTTTGGTGACCCTAAGTATAATGTGATGCTTGCTGAAGCAGATGATCTATACAAAAGAGCATTGGTTCCTTTGGAAAAGTACATCACTAAAATTCCTGAAGATAAGGATGTATTGAATATTTTATTCCAGATTCACAGATCTCTTGGAAACTCTGAGAAGGCATTAGAATACAAGAAAAGAGCAGACGCGATCAAATAAGTTTTGATTCATAGATATTTAAAAAGGGGCTTTCGCCCCTTTTTTATTTTAGCTTGTCTGCAAATACTTTTTTGAATTTTTCAACCTTCGGACGAACCACTGACTGACAATACATATTCTCTGGATGCAGTTCAAAATAATTCTTATGATAATCTTCCGCCGGATAAAAATTGTTAATGGGAACGATCTCCGTAACAATTGGATTATCCCAAACACCGTCGGCAGTTAGTTTCTGCTTAAAGAAGTCAGCCCTATCCTTTTGATGTTCATCGTGATAAAATAGAACAGAGCGATATTGAGTGCCAATATCATTTCCTTGACGGTTCAGCTGTGTCGGATCATGTACGAACCAAAACACCTCCAAAAGATCATCAAAAGACACTAACTCATCATCGTAAACTACTCTAGCAACTTCGGCATGCCCAGTTGTACCCTTGCACACTTCCTCGTATGTTGGATTTGCTTTATGTCCACCTGCATATCCAGGATAGACCTCAATAACACCATTAAAATCCTTAAAACACGCTTCTATACACCAAAAGCATCCTGCACCAAATGTCGCTTCCTTTTTCATCCTTCAAATTTTACGCTAAGTAAATAAATACTTTTTTAATAGCTATTTTTGCGGCCATGTTTCGACAGTACAATAGTAATTTCTGGATCCTTTGTTTTTCAATGCTATTGTTCATGACGAGTTTCAATCTGATCATCCCAGAGCTGAACGATTTCATTACCAATCTGGGAGGTGAAGGTCAAAAAGGATTGATCATTTCCATCTTTACGATTTCAGCAGGGCTTTCTCGCCCATTTTCCGGAAAATTGTCAGACAAGATCGGCCGAAAGAAAGTAATGATCATTGGACTTATCATCAGCTTTCTTGTGAGCTTGCT
>SBFR01000201.1 GCA_006227105.1 Bacteroidota bacterium | reverse complement strand
TATACCGTTTCGGTGGGAATAGCAACAATTCCATCATTGCTAAGGATTCGTACAGCCTCGTCGATCTGAAACTCTGCATTTTTCATTCTGAAACAAACTTATCAAGGATTGCAAAAATCACAATACATTGGGTCCTCAAATTCCTTTGAATATGGAAAATCTTTGAGCTCAGAATGATCACAAGACATACATCCGTATTTGTGAGACTTAATCGAACGCGTTGGAAAACCACAATCTGAGCAAGGTAAACCCTCTACCATATCCACAATCCAAAATCCGGGGAAATTACACTTGGGACATTTACTTGATATCTTTTCAACCAGGTTGTGCGTTGCTTGTTCAATAACCTTCATTCTTGTCGGATTAAACATTGCTCTCATATCCGTCTCGATCCAGGCCGATCGATTTGACTTCATGATCTCTAAAAATGATTTTTCCAATAATTCTAGCGACTGTATACCTTTAACAAGCCCTTTTATGTCATCCTTTCCATGTTTCAAAATTACCGCATGTTCCGGAAAGCCAATTTTGTTGCAAAATTGAATCACTTCTTCCATTGATCCAACTTCAGATCCGGAAAAATTGGTGTCTGTAGAGAGGGCCTTGCCAAACCATTCACAATCATTCTTTCGATCAACCAATAAAATCAACTCCTCATCAGCTGAAGAAAATAAAAGGGACGGATGAGGTCCAAAAGAACCTTCGCTGGCAATCGCAAGATCGCAGTCAGTCAACTCCATTGCTTTCAAGCATTTTAATTTTGCGGCATCATATGCCGGATGAAGTCGTTCTTTCTCACCGGAAAAAGTTCCTAGTTCGTCTGTATCAAAATGGGCAACAACCGGCCATAAACCCAACCCTTCCCTCAACAAAGGCTCCATGACACTTTCCTTACCGTGCATTGTGCCAATTGCCACAGTACGACCCTTAAAATATTCCATTTCGTTTAATGTCAACTCAGGATAAATCAAAAGATCAGGACATACTTTGGCTTATATTTCTTACGGCTGGTTCTTTAAAGCTTTTACCGGTTTCTTTCTCATGAATTTCCAGTTCGAAGGAAAGTTTTACATCATATTTTCCATTTTCATCCTCATCAGAATGATTCAATAACTCCTTCAATTGCTCCTTCAGACTCATTAAAGCCTTCATATTCTCACTCTTTTCGTGATTCGATTCGAATTTGCTTTTTTCCCAATCCTTGATCGATTGAAGGTTGTGATCCCTCATCACAGAATCAATAACATTAAATACCAGAGAACGCATGTTTACTCCCCCAACATTATTCTCATTTATGGTGATCGTTTTTCTTTTCATAGCTCTCTTATTTATACAGTTTGTAATTCTAACTCATCATTAAGGGAAACTTTTTCCAATGTTTCCCAGCATAGATCATTGATATACTTTGAGGTTATCTGTCCTTTTTCATCGATCACGAATAAATAGATCCATGAATTATCGAACAATTCTCGAACCTGGCCGTGCTTAGAAAGGATCTCATTGATCTCGTCGATTGGGGCTTCGATCAATACGCATAGTCGGTTTGGTAGATGTTGAAATTTCTTTCCGTTATGCACCGACTGCAGTGGCAACCCCGTTCTAAGATCACCTCCAGAACCTTCCAGAACTCCTATGCCGGCAGTGACATTGTGCAACGTTTTGTTTCCTGCACCGAAATGCTGATTATCCGTCACGCTGGCATAATACTGAAGATTGATCCAGCTGGTCACGACCATCGGCGCTGTCATTATTGTCTCTAACACTTTATAGCCTTCATCCTTTTTCCAGTCATAATTGTGAAGGAACGATTTACCTCCAAGATCGATTCCATTCGTCCGTCTGCGAGGAGCAACTACGAAACTGCTGCAACCTGCAAGCCCCCATTCTGGGCGTACCTGAGACCAGTCATTTGCTCTTTCTGCCAGATCAAGGGGTTTCGATTGGTTAAAGTCAAATTTCGCTGAGCGTTCGAGCTTACATGCCACTGTTGCCTTTTTAAAGCTCTTCTTCACGTCACTTATCGCTGTTGCAAAATCTACCGGCGTTTTAGACTCTTCCAAGAAGCTGATTTCATCGCTTGTTGTGTCATGTAATCCTGCCACGAAAAGAGTATCGTTCGGAATAGTTATTCCCCTTTCTCTTAATTCTAACCGAACCAAAGGGTCATTAAAGATCTTCACTGCTGTAAGTGCATTCACTTCTCCTGAGTGACCTCCGCATGCACCGCAGTCTAATCCCGAAGCATGAGGATTATTTGTCGAAGTAGAACCGTGACCCAGTATAAAGACCAGTTTTGCAAGTCTGTTTTTCAATCCCATTGCGGTAAGGGCTGAGGCCGCCATATTTACCTTGTCTTGTAAAGGGATCTGAGAAAGATCGATCGTTTTTAATGGATCTTCCCACTTGGTCACTTTTTGATTTTTTATGAGTCTTTTACCCAGAAATGCGCTTTTAAGCAATTTAGGCAGGTAGTACAACCCCATTGGACTCACAAAGCTGAAAGAAGAAACGGCTCCTGAACGAAAGTTTTTAGCGGTTGAACTAAACTGATCCCTGCTCACCTTCCATTTCTCTTTTGAAATATGGATGTCTTTATCGACAAATACTTCTGAAACCACCGGTCCGGATGGGATCAACACGGGGCATTGATTGTTACCATTTCCAACCCCGATTTCTTTGTATTGAATCGGAAATCCAAAGAATCCGGCGAACCCAATGGTCTCTATTCCGGCATCCACTGCCTCTAGATTTCTTCTGTATACTTCTGATCTAACATCAATACAAAATACCGCCTGTGCTTTACTTTTTGGTTCCTCTTTCTGCTCCCGTTCGATCGCAAATTTTTCTCGAAGCACTCTTTGATGTGCCAGATCGAAAGCCTCTTGCATCACCAGTTCATTATCGAGCGACTGGTCCCAGTTTAGCTCTTCATCTGAACCATACTCCAGTCGACAATTTTCCCACTTCTTTGTCAATTCTTTTGAAAAGAACGAGCGAAATGTCACATATTCCCAGGCAAGAAGAATGGTTAGAAATGATCTTAATTGATCCGTCTTTTCACTGTACAGATCATTGTTCCAATCAAGCCCTCTGATGTACGATGACCAACCGTTGATGCGCAAGAGTAAAGTATGGAGGTATGTTTCTAATTCGTCACTTTTCAGCTCAAGGTGATCGATCATTTCTTTTAAGGCTGCATCCTCGTCTTTCGGAAGTGATTTGAGAATTGCTCTGAATTTTTTGATCCCTGCTATTTCAGGTGCTAAATCAATTTCTGCCTCAGCCCTCCAGGTTGCAAATAAACCTTGTTCATGTTTTTCTCCTTTCCATAAGGATAGATGGGCATCAAAATAGGATGCAGCCCACGATGAAATCCGGTCGATCATCAATTGTTTGTATTCCGATTGAGGATCTATTAAGTCAATCAGGGTATTCAAAGATCCCTTATCCCCTTCTCCCTTTTCAGAAATTGAATGGATTTCTGATATGAACTCATCCTTGGTCATTGGATAATTACACTGCTGTAGTGCTTTTTCTATGTCCTCGTCTTGAATGTTTCCTTTTTTGTATTCATCGATATAAAACCCGATCGGAAGTGTCATTCGAATCGCGTTTCGCTTAGCCAGTTTTCTGGCTGCTTTATTGAAAGACATATCCTTCATCCCCAGGTAGGGATTAACAGCGACGAAATTTTTTAAAGGCCACATCGGGGCGATCCTGTCGCAAACAGCTTGGGTAATTTGTCGCATTTCCTGTTCTTTCATTTTCATACTCATCTTTTTTCTATAATTATTTGGCACTCACGTTCTTCATTAAAAGTCTATAGGTCAACTGTTCTATATAAAAACCATTTCTAATGTGAATTCTTAAGGCTTGCCACTTTCCATCTTTTGCCGGTAAGATCAGTATCACTTTCATCAGTAATACAATCAGAAAGAGACTCATTACACCAATCGTTGCCAATTCAATTTCTTTTGGTATTTCAGTCAAAGCCGGTAACTGATCCTTCAATAGGGAGCTTAGTAGGTCTTCAAACCCATAAAAAGAAAGTAGCACGAGTACTGAAAAGAAGATCAACTCGACGACCGTTCTCAGGGAATTAGTAGAGTCCAGGGCATTGATATACAAACCAACTATTCCAATGAAGATGAAATACCCTACGTAGTGGAGTTGTTTACTTAAGAATAGCAAATCTGCAGTTAAACTTTGAACCAGAATGAATAGAAGGAATGCAGCAGCAAAAGCCAGAACTAATTTTAATGGATTTCCTGATCTTTTGAATCGATCTGTATTGACAGCCTTCAGCTGCTCGATCGCACTACCCGAATTCAAGAATGAATATGCCTTGTAAAAAGAGTGAGAAATAAAGTGTAAAGCAGCCGCTGAATATGCCCCTAATCCACACATCATTAGAGAAAAGCCCATGTGCCCTATACTCGAGTAAACTAAACCTGTTTTAACACTATTTTGAGTTGTGTAAACCAACGAACCATACAGTGCAGAGATTGACCCTATGATCAATAAAACAACAGATGCATAGGTCGCTTCAGACATCACCGGAGAAAATCGAATGATCAAAAATGGACCCGCATTCAGCAGTCCTGCATGCAGAAGGGCAGAAACAGGTGTTGGAGATTCTAACACACCTAAAATCCAGGAATGAAAAGGAAATTGTACGGACTTTAATATGGCAGTAACCGCAAGAAGAATGGCGATAACTTCGATCTGGAATGATGAAGAAACAAGATCTTTCGATTGTTCCAGGATCGACCCAATATTTCCCGTTCCAAAGTTATTGTAAAGCATAATGAACGAAAGCAAAAGGGTTAAATCCGCGGCTCTCGCTACGATAAATTTTAATCTGGCGGAACGAATAGCCTTTGATCTATTATCATACAAGACCAATAAACGCTGTAAACCAAGACTCGTAAGGACCCAAAAGAGAAAGAATACGAGTAAGTTACCCGATATAACCAGGAGTTGAACCGAACCTACGATCATCGAAAATCTTGCAAGAAAAAGATGATGCTTTGCGTCGCCATCCAGGTAGTTTTTACTGAATTTCCACACGACCAATGCAATGATCGAAACCATGCCATACATTACCAGGCTTAAAGCATCGACTCTAAAGGATAGACCGAGTCCATTAATACCCAAAAATTCACTCTCTATAGTACCGTCGACCGCTAACAAGAATGAAAAGATTCCGATTGGAACCAGACTTAAAAATGCAGCCAATCGGCAAACATTATTTACAAATTGAATGGATTTTTCTTTTGTTGCCAGGATTGACGATACGTAATAAAGTGCAGAGGGAATCAGTAGGATCAAATAGATAAAGAATTCTTTCATTGTCTTTTTTTGGACAAAGCTAAATTCCTTACTTCATATATTTTTATTTATATTTATAATGTATTATATAAGTTATTTTTATGAATTATACAATCAATCAGCTGCGCATCTTTCTTAAAGTAGTAGAAACCAAGAGTATCACTAAAGCTGCTGATGAATTATTCATGACTCAGCCGGCAGTATCAATTCAGCTTAGAAATTTTCAGGATCAATTCAAAATTCCATTGACGGAACACGTTGGTCGAAATATTCAGATCACCGATTTTGGCAAAGAGATCTCTCAAATAGCTGAGAAGATTCTTGAAGAGTT
>SBFR01000108.1 GCA_006227105.1 Bacteroidota bacterium | reverse complement strand
GTTCACGATACCTACTTCGTTGTTGCTCACTTCCACATTGTAATGGGTATGTCAGCTGTATTTGGAATGTTTGGTGGTGTTTACCACTGGTTCCCTAAGATGTACGGAAAAATGATGAACACAAGATTGGGGTATGCTCATTTCTGGATTACAATCGTGGGTGCTTATGGAGTATTCTTCCCAATGCACTTCGTTGGAATTGCTGGAGCTCCAAGACGTTACTACGATTATACAGTTTACAATGATTTCGATTCAAACACATTGGAAATGATGATGGATTTGAACCAGATCGTAACGATCTTCGCGATCATTGCAGCACTTGGACAGATCTTGTTCTTGTTCAACTTCTTCTATAGCATTTTCAGAGGTCCTAAGGCACCTCAGAACCCATGGAATTCAAATACGCTTGAGTGGACAACTCCTGTAGAGCATGTACATGGTAACTGGCCAGGTGAACTTCCAACTGTACACAGATGGCCTTATGACTATTCTAAGCCTGGTGCTGATGAGGATTTCATCCCTCAGACAGTTCCGTTAGCTGAAGGAGAAGAAGAGCATTAAAAAATCAGATATTTATCAGAAGCCTTCTATCGCAAGATGGAAGGCTTTTGTATTTTTGTAAAAACACCTAAGCGTGGAAGATACTTTCGATTATAGAGAAGAAGCAACCAATCATTCCGATCAGGAATATGATAAGGTCCTTCGTCCACGTACCTTAGACGATTTTGTTGGTCAACCTAGTGTAGTAGATAATCTGGAGGTATTCATACAAGCAGCAAAACTTAGAAATGAGCCACTCGACCACGTTCTTCTGCATGGCCCTCCGGGTTTGGGTAAAACTACACTTGCCAATATTATAGCGAATGAGCTTGGTGTAGGGTTCAAAGTAACCAGTGGACCGGTTCTGGACAAAGCTGGGGATCTTGCAGGGTTACTCACTAATCTGGGTGAAGGAGACGTTCTTTTTATTGATGAGATCCATCGTTTGAGTCCGGTTATCGAGGAATATCTTTATTCGGCAATGGAAGATTACAGTATTGATATCATGATCGATACAGGCCCGAATGCACGTACAGTTCAGATTGGTTTAAATCCATTTACACTGATAGGCGCTACAACGCGTTCAGGTCTACTTACTTCTCCGTTGCGTGCAAGATTCGGTATTAATTCACGACTTGAGTATTACAATGCCGAAACACTTACTGCGATCGTAGAAAGATCTTCAGATCTTTTGAAAATCCCAATTGAGAATGAAGCAGCTTATAAAATAGCGAGTAGAAGCCGCGGAACACCACGTATTGCAAATGCATTGCTCCGAAGAGTCAGAGATTTTGCCCAGATCAAAGGGAAAGGAATTATTGATCCTGAGATTACTGAGTTTGCATTGAAGGCATTGAATGTCGATGAGAATGGATTGGACGAAATGGACATAAGGATCTTAAAAGTCCTTATAGAAAAATTCAATGGAGGTCCAGTGGGTATTTCAACGATTGCCACCGCGATTGGGGAGAATGCTGGGACTCTAGAGGAGGTTTACGAACCTTTCTTGATCCAGGAGGGATTCCTGATGCGGACGAACCGAGGAAGAAGAGCGACAGAAAAAGCATTCAGACATTTGGGTAAAGACCAGGGATGGATCCAGGGAGGATTATTTTGAAATGATAACCAACAACTATAAAGAAATGATAAAGGCCAAGGCATATGAACTTGGTTTTTTTCATTTTGGTGTATCAAAAGCCGAGTTCCTGGAAGATGAAGCTCCCAGACTTGAAGAATGGTTAAATCGAAATTATCAGGGTAAAATGGCCTATATGGCCAATCATTTTGACAAAAGACTCGATCCAAGAAAGTTGGTAGACGGTGCCAAAACAGTCATTTCCTTATTATTGAATTATTATCCTGAAAAAGAAATCCAAGGAGAGGTCAAGATCTCGAAATACGCATACGGAGAAGATTATCACTATGTGATCAAGGACAAGCTGTTCGAATTGATGCAGTTTATAAGAGATGAAATCGGTGATGTGAATGGTCGAGTGTTTGTCGATTCTGCCCCGGTCATGGATAAAGTTTGGGCACAAAGAGCTGGTTTGGGTTGGGTCGGTAAGAATTCAAATCTAATTCATCCGAAAAACGGATCATTTTTCTTTATTGCAGAATTGATCATTGACCTCGAATTGACCCCTGATGGACCCATTAAAGATTATTGCGGGACATGTACAAAATGTATCGATGAATGTCCGACAGGTGCCATAGTTGAACCATATGTAGTTGATGGATCGAAATGTATTTCCTATCTCACGATCGAGTTGAAGGATCAGCTTATGCCGGAGGAATTTAAAGGAAAGATGGATAACTGGGCTTTTGGCTGCGATGTATGTCAGGATGTTTGTCCTTGGAACCGGTTTTCTAAGGCGAATCTGGAAAAGAGATTCGAACCCAAAATAGAAATGCTGGAGTTGGGAGTGAAGGATTGGCAAGAACTCAATGAAGAAACCTTCAATACGCTATTGAAAAATAGTCCGATCAAAAGAACCTCCCTTGAAGGGATGAAAAGGAACGTTCGTTTTTTAACGAAATAATTCAATTCCCTTATCTACTTACTTTTCGACCGTCAGGAATTTTCGTAAATTGGAGTTTCTAATACCTAACATTATGCTACCAGATCAATCAGTAGACACTCCTGTGTCATTGAGTATGGCACCATTTGCCGGTCCATGGACAAAATGGGAAGCGGCGCATCTACTCAAAAGAACCATGTTTGGCCCAACTAATCAGCAGATTCTAGATGCAGTTGCTGCAGGAATGAATGCGACCGTTGCGAATGTCTTGCAAATCCCTGTTATCGATCAACCTTTAGCTTTTGATGCGGCTGAAACGATTGTTTCTTACGGATCAACATGGGTGAATGCTGTTTATCCATCGAATGCGGCTCAGGCACAATCTGTTGAAACGGCGCGACAATTATCGCTGGGTGCCTGGATCATGAAGCGTTTGAATACCGAACCTTTGTCTATAGCAGAAAAACTTTGTTTTTTCTGGGTGAATCACTTCGGTGTGACTGCCATTCAGGATTCAAGAGGGACTTATAATTACCATATGCTATTAAGACAGCATGCACTTGGGAATTTCAAGCAAATGATCAAGGATGTAACGATCGATCCGGCAATGCTGTTGTTTTTGAATGGTGCCACAAATACGTTATATAGTCCCAATGAAAATTACGCACGAGAACTACTCGAGTTGTTTACGATTGGTAAGGGACCTCAGATTGGACCTGGAGATTATTCCCATTATACAGAAGAAGATGTAGCTGCTGGAGCGAAGATACTTACCGGCTATATAGTTGAAGGACTTAGAAGTGACACACTTACATCACCTCAGGCAACATTCTATCCAATATTACATGATACATCCACCAAACAATTATCTTATCATTTCGGTAATGCAACGGTTGCAAATAATGGGGCTCTGGAATATTCTGATTACATCGATATTATTTTCCAGCAAGACCAGGTAGCAACACATATTTGCACGAAACTGTACAGATATTTTGTGAATTACGATCTGACTCCTGATGTTGAAGCAAATGTTATCCCGATTATGGCTCAGACCATGATCAGTAATAACTATGAGATTTTGCCTGTATTGGATGAATTGTTCAAGAGCGAGCATTTTTACGATATATCGTTAAAAGGAGCGGTGATCAGGAATCCACTTGAAGCCATTTTTGGAGCATTTAACCCTGCTGAATCTGTACCGAATTATGATTTAACGACCAATTCAAATTTGTACTTACTGATCTACGGATTTGCTCAGGGTCAAGGTTTGGATTATGCCACACCTCCGAGTGTTGCAGGATGGACAGCGTACTACTTGGCACCGAATTTCACCAAGCTTTGGTTGAGCTCATCCTACATTAAAAACAGATTTGATTTCGCTACGTTGGTAACGATCTTTACAGGTATACCATCAGGAGGCAATAATTTTAAAGTGAATGCTTTAACTCTTGTTGATGGATTGTCAATACCTTCTGATGCTCCAACGGTTATTGATGATCTTTGTGATGTATATTGTCCTAAACCAATATCAGCCGCTCAAAAACTTGTATTGAAAAATATTCTAACGAATGGTCTGCCCGATTTTGAGTGGACGATCCAGTATAATGACTATATCGCAAATCCAGGGAATACTACCTTTTCTGATCCGGTTCGACTGCGCGTAGAGCTTGTCATCAATAGGATCTTTAAAATGCCTGAATTCCACACAATTTGATCATCCTTAAGCACTGAATTATGAAAAGAAGAAGTTTTGTAAAGAACGTTTCGCTTGCCTCTGTGGCAGCACCATTCGTGTTGAAGGATATCAATTTTCAACCGATCGCTAAAAAATTGTTTAACTATTCCAAGATGGCGGAGGATCGCGTATTAGTGATCATCCGTTTGAATGGAGGGAATGATGGTCTGAATACGGTGATCCCGGTAGATCAATATGCGAATCTGGTAGTCCAGAGATCCAACATTGTTATTCCAGAAACAAGTATTTTACCTCTTACGACCGAAGTAGGTTTACATCCTGTTATGACGGGAATGAGGAACATGTTTAACGATGGAAAATTGTCGATCATACAAAATGTAGGTTATCCTGAACAAAATAGATCGCATTTCAGATCTATGGATATCTGGTCAACCGGAGCAATGGAAATTAATGAAACAAGAGGTTGGTTAGGTAGAGATTTTGATAACCATTATCCGAATTATCCCAACGATTATCCCAATGCAACTTATCCTGATCCTTTTGCTATTAGCATGGGCTTTGAAGTTTCTGCTACATGTCAGGGTCTGATGGGGAACTTTAGTCACGCGATAACCGATCCGTTTGCTTCCTTCAATCTTGCGAATGGAAATGCAGTGAATGACGGGACCTATTTCGGATCGCATATGGAGTATATCCAAACCCTGATCGATCAGACAAACCAATATGGAGACCAAATAAACGCTGCGGCGAATGCAGGGAATACACTTTCGACTTTGTATGATGACAATAATCCTATTGCGGTTCAGCTGCGCTATGTTGCTCAAATGATCTCAGGAGGATTACAGTCAAAAGTGTACATTTTGAATATCAATGGTTTCGATACACATGACGCACAGGTTCTGATGACCGATCCAACTCTGGGAACCCATGCTGATCTATTGAAGACCCTATCAGATGCTGTTGAGGCATTCCAGGATGATCTTAATCTTCTGGGTCTGGAGCAAAAAGTAGCAGGTATGACCTTCTCTGAATTTGGAAGACAGATCGCTTCGAATGCATCCTATGGTACGGACCACGGAGATGCCGCTCCGATGTTCTTGTTTGGAGCATGTATCAACAGCGGTATTATTGGACCAAATCCTACAGTGACAGATCAAGTGGTGAATCAGGCCGGAAATGAAATGATGATCGATTTCCGAGATGTTTATGCCTCCATTTTAAAGGATTGGTTCCAGGTTGATCCGGTTGAGATCCAGCCTTTGTTTGAACATACGATTAATTATGTGGATGTGCTTGGAGCATGTAACGTTGGATTGGACGAAGAACAAAAAGAAGAAAGTAATCTTCTGGTCTATCCTAACCCTGCAAGATCCTCTGCAACCTTGAGATTAGATTGTAAGGATGAATGGGT
>SBFR01000246.1 GCA_006227105.1 Bacteroidota bacterium | reverse complement strand
GCTCCTGATTTGGAGACAATGTTCATCGTAGACTCATAAAACACTTTATGAAAAGTGGTGTCTTGAATTTGAGCATTGATTTGGATTCCGAGAAAGAAAAAGACAAAGAGTAGTTGTTGTTTCATAAAGTAGTTTTCAATAGAACGATAAAGGATGGGAATGTGTTGGGAAATTAGCTCATGGTGTGGTGAATGATGTCTTCCCATTCGGCATAACTTCTAACGACAAGTCTGTATACCTTACCGTTTTGATCATGGATTTCCAATACGTTCTTCTGAAGACCGTGTTTCCCCTGAGTAATGGCTTTAATATCACTAAATTGAAGCGTAAAGCTTGGATCATCCTTTTCGGTATCACGATTAAAAATGGCTTTCAACAGACTCAACCCTCCACTATATTGATAAGAATCGAAGGCAATATGCGTTGAAAATAAAGTTAGTTTACCTTCCAACAATTTGTAGCTCTTGGGCAGGTAGCCCACCATTTCTTCTTTGATCTTTTCCACGAAACTAATTTGTTTAAAATTAATTATTGTGGGTCAGGGAAAGCAGATCTTCGGCAATTTTTCTGTCATTGGACAGCCGAACCATTTTGTTTTGTCCTCCCAACTTGCCTTGTGAGCGCATGTATTCAGTAAAGGTTCCTTTTGGAACAGCATGAATTTTCAAGGTTTGGAGGATGCCTCCTTCGATCAGATCTCTGTAATAGGGGTTTCTTTTTTGAAGTCCTTCGTCGATCAGGGATGCAAGATGGGCAAGATTTTCAGGGATCGTCCTGAATTCAATAAACCATTCATGGAAGGGCGGTTCTCCATTCTCCGGAAGTACCATGGGTGCTACTGTAAACTCTTCGATCTGGATATTCAATTCATTACAGGCATCTGTCAAAGAGCCTTCAACTTCCTCTCCGATCACATGCTCACCAAATGCTGAGATATAATGTTTGATCCTTCCTGAAACGACAATTCGATGAGGCTTAAGAGAGGTAAATCGAACCGTATCACCAATTAAATAACCCCATAATCCTGCATTGGAATTCACAACTAATGCATAGTTTTTATTCAATTCTACTTCACCGATCGATAATCGAGTCGGTTGGTCTGAAAAGACCTCCTCAACCGGAATGAATTCATAGAAAATCCCCTCATTAAGCAGTAGCAGTAACCCTTTTTCATTGCGTTTATCTTGATAGGCAAAGAATCCCTCTGAAGCTGGGTAGATCTCAATTGAGTCGATTTGCCCTCCAATAAGCTCATTGAATCTTTTGGAATATGGCTCGAAATTGACCCCTCCGAATACAAGTAATTTGAAATTAGGGAAGATGTCTTTGATCTTTTTCCCCTGATTCTTTTCCTGTAGTCGTTCAAAGTACATTTGAACCCAAGCAGGAATACCGCTGATCAACGTCATGTTTTCTTTGGAGGTTTCTTCAACGATCTTATCGATCTTTTGCTCCCAGTCTTCAATACAGTTGGTTTCGTAAGAAGGCATTCGGTTTTTCAGCAAGTAGGCGGGAACATGATGAGCAACGATTCCGGATAATCTACCGAATCGAATACCTGAAATTTCATCCAGCTCAGGACTTCCCTGAATGAAGATCATCTTGCCTTTTACAAAATCTGCTTTCCCGGTTTCATGGATATAACTTAACAAAGCATTCCGCGCAGAGTTGATGTGGTTAGGAAGCGATTCCTTTGTGAGAGGAATGTATTTTACTCCTGAAGTTGTTCCTGATGTTTTACAGAAATACAAAGGTTTTCCCGGCCATAAAACATCAAGCTCTCCATGTTTGATGTGCTCAATGTATGGTTTGAATTGCTCATAATCTCGAATTGGTACTTTCTTCTTGAAATCTTCATAGGTATTGATGGTACCAAAACCATGATCCTTGCCGAATCTTGTGCTCTCAGCCGACTTTAGAAGTTGATGCATGATTCTTATTTGCACCCCCATCGGATCGTTGAGCCAACGCTGCTTTCTTAGGTGGACCCACCAGGCGAAGAGTTTTGCAAGTAATGATTTTAGGGCCATGTCAGTCGTTTAAATAATGATGTAAGGTGTTCTGTAAAAAATGGTAGTATGTGTGGCTCCCCTCATAGAGTGCTTTAATGGGGATATGTTCATTTTCAGCATGAACGCATTTCAAACATTCCTCATCCAGAATGATTGGAATAATACTCAAGCCCTGAACCCCTCGAGCCCTGAATTGACCGACATCATTGGTTACAGGAACCATTACCGGGAAAACTTGGGCATCCGGATACTCTGTTTGAATAGCCTTTTTGAGGTGCTGAAAGTGACTGCTGGTTTCGCTTGATGGTGCCATTTCATCCATTTGTTGGATCACATGGATCTTAATGGAATCATTTTTCAATGTTTTTTTAATCCTACTCAACATTTTTTCATTCTCGAAAGAAGGCAACAAGCGACAATCGATCAATACGGATACGCGTCCCGGGATCTTGTTTACTGTAGAATTGTGACTATCGAAAGATGTAACAGTCAATGTATTTGAGAATAGAGAAAACAATTCGGGTTGTTTACGTAGCGCAGGGATCAGGATTGGTTTAAAAAATCCGGGATGTTTAAGTGCAAATTTTTTAAATCCTTTTTCGGTCTGAGCGAGGCTTTTTAAAATGGATTTATTGGTCTCAATAAACAGGGCCTTCTGCTTTTTCTTCAATAACCGTGAGATGGCAAGTGTCATTTCTTTATTGGCATATTCATGTGGAGTAATAGAGCCGTGTCCAAGAGTAGGGATCTCCAGCTCAAGTCTTAGCCAAAGAGGACGTTTATGCGCAACTGAAATACCGAATACATTATTCTTCGATGTGAGTTCCAATATACTTCCCAGTTCCGTTGGCCCTTCACCAATTACGATCTCGGTATTCAACAGATCGAAATAATTTTCAAGTACATATTTCATTCCTCCATCACATTGATCTTCCTCACAAGAAACAGACAGATAGGTCACATTGAAAGGGATTGAATCACCTGCTGATTCCCTGAAGTTCAGAATACTGAGCAATTGCATAATTGCCGCCCCCTTGTTATCAAAGGCTCCTCTACCCCAAACGGTTGTTGAGTCAATAAAACCGGAAAATGGTGGATGTTTCCAAAGCGTTGTATCTCCTGCATCAACTACATCCATGTGATTCAAGAAAACCAGATTTGGAAGCTTTAGGTCGAGGGGGAAGATTGAGGCAGCAAAATTAAAGTTCCCGTTTTCATTGCCCATATTCTGAATGTAAAGACCATTTTCACGGCAAACAGAGGTCATCCATTCCCCTGCAGTTTTTTCATTTGCACTAAGTGAGGGAATCTGGATATATCTGCTCAGGACCTCTTCGGGTGAAAGCAGACTTCCTCCGACAAGGATCTTATCGGGATCCTGTCCAAAAGAAATACCTGCCACAAAAAAAAGAAGATTCAGAAGTCTCATCGCATTCGTTCTTTCTACAAAGATGGACATCTGAATTTCGGATTAAAATGATTTTTATCATCATTTTCAGGTGGTTAGCGTAGGAAAATAGTTAAACTGAAATTGTTGATTACTTAACATCGCACATCATCCTAGTCACGATGAGGCATATTAACTTTGTTTCAGTTATTTTTCTCCATATGCGATTGCTTCTTATTTCTGGTTTTCTATTGACAACATTCTTTTTACAAGCTCAAAATGAACGGTTCTTTCTAAGAAACGGTGATCTTATCGAGAATTTCGGGAGTCAATCGATGACTTTTGCTTCGTCCATGAAAGGTAAAGTAATGGGTTATACCATCGGAATGTTTAACGGTGAAGAAACCCTTTTCTACTGGACAATCAAGAATGAGGCTTTCATTTGTACCTTGGACCCAGCTGGGGGTTCGCAGACTCGCAATCCGTACAAATGTAAATGTCAGGAAGAGGATGAAGAAGGGATCAACCGTATGACCCTGAAAGACAAGGACCTGCTTTTGATCAATTGTAAAGGAGGAAATACCTATAAAGTTACTCCTGAAGGAGAGAAGCTTTATGTGAAGTGATCAATTTCCTTCCAGCTCCTTAAGGATCTGACTAACGTTCTCTTCTGTTGAGGAAAGTTTTTCCTTGCAGATCTTGATCAATTCGGCAGCACGTTTTACTTTCACAGACAATTCGTCCACAGTGATCTCCCCATCTTCCATGTCGCTGACGATCTGTTGTAACTCTTTAAAAGCTTCGGTATAATTCGTTTCACTCATTGTTCTTGATTTGCTTAATGGTTGTAGAAATAGTTAATTCTTCGGTCATGATATTGAGCTCATTTCCGGGTTTTAGCTCCATTGATTTTCTTACAGTCTTCCCTTCAAAAGTAACAATGGAATAACCCCTGCGCAGGACCTGCTTTGGGTCAAGGATCCGTATTACGGCTTCCAGATGCTCCATATTTTTATATTCTTGCTGAAATACACCCGGTACCATTCTCTTCAATTCCTCTGTTTCTTCAAGGATCGCCAGTCGTTGTTCATGCAAGAGATCTGTCGTTTCCTTTTGCAGTGACCTTCCAAGGGTTGTGATGTATTCCCGATTTCTGACTAGAGTTAAAGAAGAGTTTCTTCTAAAATGATGAACGGTTTCAGTCAACAAGTTCTTTTCCTTGCCCAGAAAGAGTCCGGCAGCATTGCGAAAATGTTTGGTTTCACTGCTAAATGCCTGATTGTGCAGCTGAAGGAGCTTCATCGAATAGTTCATGATCGTTTTGCGTGCTTCCTGGACCGGAACCGAAAACTCGTGAAAGCTCTGGATCAGGAAATCGGCTAGTTCTGTTGGGGTAATCGCATTGCGATAGGCGACCATTTCGGCAACCGTTAGATTCGTGGAATGACCGATTCCAGTTAGAACAGGCAAGGGATACGTAGCGATCTTGTGACAAAGGGAGTAGTTGTTGTAGCAGGACATACCTACTTCTCCGCCTCCTCCACGAACGATGACGACCGCATCAAAATGATGTTTTACTTTCTCGATCTTTTCCAGTTGTTCCAGAATGGAAGGCACAGCCATATCACCTTGAAGATAAGCTTGGAAAAGCATCGTAAAAAAACGATATCCCCATGCGTTGTGGTCCAGAACCTTCATAAAGTCCGAAAGCCCTTTACTCGTATCCGCAGAAATGATGGCGATCCTTTTGGGGAGAATGGGGAACTCCAAACGCTGATTGGAATTGATCACGCCTTCCTTTTGCAATTTTTTCAGTGTTTCATCGCGTTCTTTCTGTAATTCACCCAGCGTAAAGCTCGGGTCAATGTCCTGGATCTGCAAGCTCAAGCCAAAGATCTCGTGATAAACCACTCGCACTTGAAGCAACATGGTGTTTCCTTCTTTTAAGGGTTCTTTTACGACTTTGATAAAATTCTGATTGATCCGCTGCAAATTGGTTTTCCAGATCTGCCCATTGATCTGTGCCACGATCTTATCATCTTCCTTCTGAACCAACTCTGGAAACGCATGTCCAGAGGGATACAAGTTCAATTTGTGGATCTCCGCCTTTACCCAATAAGCTTGCTGATAGCGATCTTCGATCGTCTTTTTGATCGAATTCACGACCTGCTTCAAGGTAAAGATCTGTCTGCTTTCTGACATGGGAAGATGAAGGTAAGCAATCAAAGTACAATTGTCAATTGTTCATTTTAACTATTTATCTTTGTCGA
>SBFR01000041.1 GCA_006227105.1 Bacteroidota bacterium | reverse complement strand
CATGAATAATTTCCTCCTTTCTGCAGTATGTTTCGCATTGATCTTTCAGGGATGTGCTCAGTCTGAAAATCAAGAAACCAAAAAGGAGGCAAAGGCTGAAACTACCGATACGATCGTGAAGGTTGACCAGCAGAAGGCATCGGTGGAATTTAAGATCACAGATTTTCTTTCTGACAACGAACAGTTGGATCAGGATGTTGAGCGAATCTTCAGTACTCTTGATGATACGGCAATCGTGGCGCAATTGATCATGCCTGCAATAGGTAGATTAGGCCAAACAGAAGCTACGATCAAATCACTGATCAATAAGAGACAGATCGGTGGAATATTAATGTTGAACGGGACGAAAGAGCAATTTACGAACTGGATCAACGAATTCGAAGGGATGAATGATTCGCTAGGTGCGCTTCCTTTCCTGTATAGTGCTGATGCCGAGCCAAGTCTTGTCAATCGTAAGATCACAGGTTCTACACCGGTTAAAAAGGCCAATGAATTGACATCCATCGATGAGGTAAGGGAAGTGGCGGATATCATTTCAAAGGATTTAAATGAAATTGGGATCAATTACAATTTCTCACCGGTAGTAGACATGTCTCCAAATAAAACGGTAGGTTTCAGAAGCTTCGGTGCGGTTCCTGCGAACATCATTCCATGGTCGGATGCATTCATTCAACAGACGCAGCAACACAACATCATAGCAACTGCGAAGCATTTCCCTGGCCACGGATTAGTATCAGGTGATACGCACAAGGCTTTGCAGATGATCGATGGAGAATTGAAAGAGATTGGAAATTACCCGACGTTGATCAAAAACGGAGTATTATCTGTAATGGTCGCTCACATTGCTGTGAAAAACAATCCGAAATACGATACGAAAGGAATGCCAGCAACGACTTCAGAAACGATCGTTACCAAGCTGTTAAGAGAAGAGTATGGTTTCAAAGGCTTGATCGTTACCGATGCCATGAATATGGGTGGAGTAGTGAGTATTCCTCAATGTGAAGTCAAAGCTGTGAAGGCAGGATGCGATATCGTATTAATGCCGGTTGATGCAGCACGAGCGCATAAGCAGATCCTTGCGAAGTATCATGCAGATCCTGAATTCAGGATGAAAGTGGATGAAGCCGCTAAGCGAGTGATCAGAATGAAGCTGTCACTTGGGTTGATGAATGATTAACTTACCAATTTTTTATTTATTCTGTATCGACTCATTTCTACGGCTTTCACCGAAACATTCAAAGCATCTGCAGCATCTTTAGCTTTGATTTGTAGAAATTTTAACACGTAATGTATCTTTTCTAAATCTGATAATGGTAATTTGTCTGTTGTTTCAATCAATTCAGGATAGATTGGCCCTAGATACGATTTGACGTCATCCCAGTATTGGAGCTTGATTTTTAATTCTCTCCAGGAATATGGGTTTCTTCCCATATCTTTCTCTTTAATCATCTTTTTTCTGACTTCAAAGAAAATGGAAAGAGAATAGTATGATAAATAATATGAAAAAACTAGATTAAACACTATGTTCATTAGTAATGAAACTTGTTCGTTAGGAAATTTCAAGAGATAAAAGACTAGTCCTACAGAATTATTTATTCCGTTCAGTATTAGTAATATGTGCAGCTCTTTATTTTCAATTTTTTCTTGAATTAAAAGTTTTGTCGATCCTAACATTGGATAAAAAGAGCCAAACGAAAAAATTGTCAGAGTAAAGAGAAATATCGTTTGAAAAGATTTGTTCTCAGTTCTTAAAATTCCGTTAGAACCACCAAAAATGAAATATGCTGAAACATAAAAACATACAGATAGGAAAGTGAAAAAAAACAGTTGTTTAACTTGATTCGAAAACAATTTTTCTTTTCTTATTTCTGAAATATAAACAAAGTAAGCCAAGACCATATTTAGTGTTAGGATACTAGTTTCTGTAAAGATTGTAGCTTCTTTCCAACCAGGGCTGTCGCTAATTTTTAAATCAAATAGAAAGATCAGCATTGAGGCGAGGTTGGCAATGCCTAAGAAATATAAATGCCTTCTCGAATTACTTAGATGCACAAATTTTCCTGTTAATAGTATGATTCCCAGTAAAAGGCTTCCGGCAGATACACCAATCATAATTCTATATAATCCAAGGAGTGTTTCCATTCTATAAAATTAAGTATTAAAATATTCTGTAGTATCATATACTACTGATGTAGTAATAATGTAGTAGACAAGTAGTAAATCCCATCAATGTACTCAATCGACAAGGTCAGATCTTTGTGAAAAATATTTCTGAATCATGATTCGAAGTGCATTATTACCAATTATTATCCTTCTATTTTCAATCAATTGTGCTAGTCAGGTCTATGTTTCATCAAGTTCAGGTGCGGTATCTGGTGTTTACGGTACCATAAAACTAGCTTTTGATAGAATAAATGATGGAACTCATCAAGGTACTATCGTCTTAACTGTTGGGGATGCCAATGGTCAAACGATCACAGAAACTTCGGAAGCTGTATTAAACAAAAGTGGGACAGGCCTAGCCAATTATACAGGAGTAACAATTTATCCAGGGGCTGAAAACATCAAGATTACTAGTGTATTGTCCGGTGGTTGTTGTTTGCCTACCGGAACAATTAAATTGAATCAAGCAAATAATGTGGTTATTGATGGAAGGATTTCGGGTGTTGGAAATAATATAAATCTAACAATTGAAAATACTGCCATTGCATCATGGGGAGTAGCATTAATTTTAATTAACGCTTCGAATAATTCGATGAAATATCTCAATCTCTCAAGCAGTGTTACTGGAACATCTGGGGGCGTTGGAACCTTATCTTTTAAAGACAATAATGCTGCAGGTGGAGATCCCGGTTGTGATAATAATATTGTCGAACACTGTGTGTTTTCCAATGCAGGATCGACTTTCCCTTTAACAGCTATCGCTGGCGATGGAGTTCCATCAACAAGTGAAATTCATGAGAATAATACAATCAGAAACTGTGTGGTTAAAAATTTTCAAAACAAGGGTATTTGGTTATCTGGAGGTTCTGGAGGAGGAGACGGTGGAAACAGAAACTGGATTATCGAAAATAACGAGATATATCAAGCCTCAGTTTTTGCTACAATGTCTTATGATCAAATTGGAATTTGCATTGGATTACCTTTTAGTACCTCAGATTCAGAACAAGGGACCTTTATTATTAGGAACAATCAAATTGGTGGAGATGGTTCAGGAGGTAAATGGAAAGCGTCTTCTACCTTAGATCGAAAAGTGGCTGCGATTTGTATAAATACCTGGTCTTCAGATATTACGAATGCTGGATATTCTAAGGTGGATGGCAATATCATTAAGGATTTTGAGATTTCAACTGGTACTACTAATACAACCTACGGCTTGTTTACTGGAATACTTGTAACGCGTGGTAAGGTTGAAATTGGAGTGTCATCAGGGAATTCTATTGGGAGTTTTACCGATGGGTCTAGCATCATTCTTAGTAGGTCAATAACAACAAATTTTACAAACTCAGCAGGTATTCAAGTTGAATCACCTATGGAATTGAAAAATAAAATAATGAATAACAATGTTGGAGGATTTACTTTGACCAGTGGTTCCGGTAACTTCTCAAATTTCTATGGGATCAGAAATTTCTCTGCTACCACATATCCTCAGGATAGTGTATTCAAGAATAATGTGTCTTATATCACCGTTTCCAAAGTAAATTATTTCAATGGTATTTATGGAAGTGGTTTCATCTCTAAAAATAGAGTAAGAGATATTGATTTTACAGGGGCAAGTACATTTTCAGAAATGAAAGGAATAGCATGGTATGGAGGGGATGCATCTGACGGCGATTTTCGAGGAGTAGAAAACAACGAAATAATATTAGGAAAGAATAGATTAGGTACTTCGGTAGGAATAAATGACGTAATCATTGGGATCCATATTACACGAGGTAATGCCAGATCTTTCCATAACAGTGTACTTATTGAGGGGACGCATCAAGGAAGTGAAAATACAATTGGGATGCTTGTATCCTGGAGTGGTACAATTGAGATTCATAACAATGTATTATATAATTCAAGGACAGGTGGAACTGGAAAACATTTTGCAATCTCCAGAACTGGCACTGGAGTGAGTTTTCAAGGTTCAAATAATGCATTTGTCATTGAAGGAGGATTAAACAACATTATGGGTTCTGTTTCTGGCGTCGATAAGTCTGTTATATCTGATTGGCAAGCTTCCGTAGTAGAAAACTCACCTTTATTTGATTTTAGTTCTAACAGGCCGATTGTCTCACTATTCCCATTGATTGCTCAGGATAGCCTGGATGTGCCATCTCCGACCTGGTTAACCGCAGGACTACCAAGTGTAGTGGATACAGATATTAGGAGTTCTTTCCGAAGTATAACTGTCCCAACCATTGGGGCCTATGAGCCAAATCAAGCTTTGGCTGTAGAGTTATTATATTTCAATGGGACTCAGCAAAATGCGGATAATGTGCTTTATTGGAGTACCTCAAGTGAAAAAGAAAACAGTCATTTCGTCGTACAATGCAGTGCGGATGCAACATTGTGGGAAACCATTTCAATGGTAGATGGGGCAGGTTATTCGGACGTTCAGTTATTTTATAGTTTCGTCCATCGTGATCCTTATCCTAAAACTTATTATCGATTGATTCAGGTCGATTTCAATGGAAATGAATCTATTTCTCAAATTGTTTTCATTTCACGAGAAGGGATTAATATTTCCGTTTATCCAAATCCATCTAAAGGCTTTTTTTATGTCAATTTACCAGAAGAAGATATTAAATCTCTTATAATCAGTATTTGCGACGGATCCGGAAGAATAATTAGTTCTTTAAATTACGTTGAAATATTAAATGGAACATACGAAATAGATGGTTCATTATGGCAAAAAGGGATCTATTATTTACGTATTGAAAAGTATGATGAAATTGAGAACTATAAATTATTGCTAGTCGAATGATTGCAAGGAAAATAATATTGTTTTGTTTCGAACTTTGTTTTCAAACGGATAGAGAAATTACTATTTGGGAGAAAAGTTTTACAGTTGTTTTTATGGCATTTTCCATTTTTGGAGCACTATTTTTTTGCCATATTATTTAACAGTGAATTAGGTTAAATTAGGTTTAGGTTGTTTAGGTTTAGTTAGGTTGTTCGTTTCAAAACAATAATAAAGCCCCACTTTTGTAAAAAAGGTGGGGCTTTATTAATTCTAAATATTTTTACTTCACGTTAATCTCCGCCGCAATTTTTTTCGCTTTTTCAACCAATTCAGAAGTTCCTTCTGTTCCATAGGTCAAAGCCACAGCCATTCTTCGGTAAGGACGCGTATTTGGTTTTCCAAAGATCCTGAAATCAGATTGACTGTAAGTAGCCGCTTTATCAACTCCTGTAAACTCAGGTGTTTTTTCATTGCTCGATGATGCGAGAACTACCGCGCTGGCACCGTTACGCACTAATTCAACAGTTGGGATAGGAAGTCCCAGAACAGCTCTGGCGTGCAATTCGAATTCAGAGAAATTTTGTGTTCCTGCAAGCGTAACCATACCAGTATCATGTGGTCTTGGAGAAAGCTCAGAAAAATAGGCTCCTTCCTTTGTGATGAAGAACTCTACTCCCCAAATTCCTGCTCCGCCTAATGCTTTCGTTACCTTATCGGCCATTTC
>SBFR01000138.1 GCA_006227105.1 Bacteroidota bacterium | reverse complement strand
TCAGTCTTCAATTGCGAAATCAGCTTGCCTGCCAGATCATACAATTCGATCGATCCCGCATTAGCAGTTTCAATGTAAACGAGCTCGTTTGCAGGGTTTGGATACAGCTGGATCATTGTTAGATCCACCTCATCAATCCCACTAAAGTCTACCAATTGACAAGCACTCATTTCAGTACAGTTTCCATTGGTTACTTCAACCGCATAGTTTCCGGTAGCTACAGGAGTGTATGATTCGCCGGTTGCCCCAACGATCGGTGCATTACCATTGTCGCAATCTACCCATTGATAAGTACTACCAATCACAGGATTCGTAACGGTGATCGTTGCAACGTTCAAGCTTAATACAGGCGTAATGTCCGTGATGTTCACTACCTGATTCTGGCTGGAAGTATTTCCTTCTAGGTCCGTATAAGTCCAGGTTACTGTTGTTGTGGTTGTGATCGGCAACATCGTTGTCGTTGAAGCAGATACAGTTCCTGAACAAGCGTCAAATGCAGTTGGAACGGTCAGGTTGGTTACTTCACAGATCTCCGTGATCGCTGGTAAAGAGGTTACGTCCGGAACCGGAGCTTCAATGTCTCCGATGATCACTTCCTGTGTCGCCGTGGAAATATTTCCGTTTCCATCGTCGAACGTCCAAGTTACAGTTGTATTGGTTGTAATTGGGAATACAGCATCATTTGTTCCAGCGATCGTACCATTACAATTGTCTTCTGCTGAAACGGCAGGTAGAGAGGTTACATTCGTACAAGAAACGTAATCACCCAAAGGATTACAAGATTCAATGTTGTTCACGGTAGAAGTCGTATTTGCTGCCACCGTTCCACTTGCAAGGACAGTTCCGTTACATGTGATCTCAAAATCCATTACGTTGTCCATGAATGTTCCGGTTGTTGATCCAAAGAAAGTGTAAGGACCGTTACCACCTGCAATGGTAACTACGTCAGCTACATCACCTGTATTTCCTGAAGAATATGGACCTCCCGAAGCAACAATGGTTCCGCCGTTATCCGTGAGTGTCCATGTTGATTCATCAAGGAAGGTAGCACCATAAGAGATCGTGATCTCGAAACCAGGCAAGGCAGGAGCGATGTTATCGTTAATGATCACGTTCTGAGTTTGTGTATATATGTTTCCATTTCCATCATCATATGACCAAGTGATTATTGTAGATGAAGTAATAGGAAATACAGCATCGTTTGTTCCGATGATAAAACCGCTGCAGTTATCGTTTGCGTATTGATCAAAAAGGTTGTCCACCTGACACTGCGCTGTAACATCCGGTAAAGTTACCATATCCGGAACAGGAGGAGTCACGTCTGTAAGACTTATTACATCGGTGAATTCAACCGCTGTGTAGTATGGATAAAACATGATCATTTCATTGTTCACTGCGAAGCTTGTCGAGTTATTCAAACCTGTTGGGGAAAGGGCTTCAGTTCCCGTTGAATTCTCTACTCCAAGGGTTTGAGCTGTACCATCAGATGTATTGGATGTAGAATGTACCTCAATGATATTTGATGTTTCATACAATTTAACCTGAATCGAAACAGGAGTACCTGTTGCTCCATTGTGAGCAACGCCATTGAAGTCGATGATCATCACTTGATTTGGTGAAGTTCCAATGGTTGTATATCCCATTGTTCCTCCAGCAGATGGATCAAGGTTGGTCCATGCAAAAGCAATGATGTCATTGATATCAGCGTTATCCGGAAGAGTACCGGCCGTATTTCCTGTGTTGGCAGAAACCTGATCGAACGTAATGAATCCGTTAGACGAAACTCTCAGATCAGTGTAGTTGTTTCCATAGAAGTCGAAAGAGAATCCGATCGGTAAAAGCGCCGAATATTCGTCATTGGTCAATGTAAAGGATGTCAGGGCACCCGCATATGGAGCATTGGTCAAACCTGTAGAATGCATGTAATAGGCAGCACCAGCAGGAGTGAACTGGATCATCGTGTTTGTTACGGAAGCAGCGGCGTCTCCATTTGCTCCGGTTGCTGTCGATGCACAAGATCCTGCTGCATTTTCAATTCCGATCGTATGTTCTGACCCGTCCGAAATACTATTGGTCACGTGAATTTCTACAACATTGGTAGTTTCGAACAATTTGATCTGAGCAGTGATCGGTGTCCCACTTCCTCCGTAATGAGGTACCGCATTGAAATCGATGATGGCAATACGATTGGGCGCGGTACCGATCGTAGTATATCCAATTGTTCCGCCATTTGAAGGATTCAAATCGTTCCATGCCAAGGCTACAATATTCGTTGGATCGAAAGTAGATGGCAAAATTGGTCCGGAACAACAACCGCTGTTTGTCAATGTATTATCAAATGAGATAAAACCATTCGACGAAATTCTGAAGGTTGTATAGGTATTTCCATAGAAATCGAAATTGAATCCTATAGGAAGATCCCCTGAAACCTGGTCATCACTTAACGTAACCGCCGTGAATGGTCCTGCTTGAGGAGCATTTGTCAAGCCTTCCACCATGGTATAACCACCTACAGGGGAGGTTGGAGGAGTTGAATACGCCACCCAGTGCGTACCGACACCTGCTGCAGAAGGATCGAAAGTGTTACCCGATATTCCGGTTCCCGAAAAGGTTCCACCAGATGGTGTTCCGGTTAGTGTTGATGTCGTAGGACATGAATATTCCGTTTCAAGACCTGAAAAACCGGAAGTGGAACATTGGGCGGAAAGCCCATTAGCAAACAGCAGGACAAAAGCGCTGTATAAAATCTTCTTCATAGTGATAGAATTAGGATGCAGTAAATATAAGACAGAATTACAAGCACTCTGTCAATTATTTTCGTGACTATTTAAAAGCTAAGAAATGAATCAAAGGATCCTGAATTCAACGCGACGATTGATCGCTCGATTTTCATCATTTGAATTTGGTACTTCCGGTTTTGTTTCGCCGAATCCTTTCGAAGAAAGTCTGTCAGAAGGAATTCCTTTTGAAGTCAAATAATTAACAACAGATTTCGCTCTTTCTTTCGACAAATTCAGGTTGTAATCGTCACTCCCAACATCATCTGTATGACCAAGGATCTCAATTTTCAGGTCAGGATTGTCATTGAGTATACTAATCAAGCGATTCAGCTCTGGAAATGACTCAGACTTGATCTCTGCCTTGTTCGTTTCAAAGAATAAGTTATTTAAACGAATGGTTTCCCCTTTTTCAATAGGAGTGAGGTAAAGATCTTTTTTGATCTCTTTATAGATTGAAAGGGATTGAACGTCAATGTTTTCGGCAATAGAGTAATATCCTTCATTCTGAGCCAGGAAACTATACACTCTACCCAATGGAAGCACAATGGTGTAATTCCCTGTAACAGGATGAGATTGCGCATTTCCTAAATTTTTGCTGGAAGCGATATCGGAATAGTTGATCACCGCCCCCATAGGCTTGTTTGTCTTCTTATTGTAAACTGTTCCGCTGATCAATACCACCGGTTCCGGACGTTCTGGATTGGGAACCACACAAATGTCACCTCCTGAAGAGAGGTAAGCAAGATCCCCTTTAGCGGCAAGATAAAACCCAAGCTCGCTACCTGCTGTATTGATCGGTTTCCCTAGATTCATCGGTTTCGACCAATTCGTCCAGGTGTCATCCAGTCTCTTTGTTACGAAAACATCAGAGTTTCCATATCCTGGTAGGCCTTCGGTACTAAAGTAAAGTGTTTTGAGATCGGAAGCGAGGAAAGGTTCTGTTTCATCTCCCCAATTGTTAATTGTACTGCCCAGATTTTTAGGTTTAGACCAGGTATTATCCTCGCGAAGAAAACTGACATAGATGTCTTTTTGTCCGAAGCCATCTTTGTTTTCGATGGATAGTAGAAGTGTTTTATTGTCATTGGCCATAAAATAGGCTACATAGTCATCATCGTTATATAATCCTTCAACCTCTAGTTTTTTGGGAATCTCCCATCCTGCAGCTGTTTTGTGCGTGATCGAAAGACCTCCTCCTAAAGCGGTTCCATCTTCTTTGTAGGTGTTTCCAATAAGTAAAGTATTGTTGTCAGGGGAAACAGAGATCACGAAATTGTGTTCTGCATTGTTCAAAGGAGCCCCCATGTTTTGAAGCTCTGTCCAGTTTCCGTTTTCGTCCAGCTTTGAAAACCAGATGTCGTCATATTTTGGCGAACCTGTATTCATTGGACTACCTTTTCTTACGCAAAACAGTGTTTTTCCGTCTGGAGAAACAACAGGTGCAACCTCGCTAAGCTCCGCAGTATTCACCTGAGGGCCTAATTTCTGGCTGGTAATGTTTGGATTGACGGTAGGAACCACATCGATCACTTTTGGAAACTTTGTCAGTTTGATATAGTCGACAGCGATCTCCATCTGATTGCCAACATAAAATCCCAGCTTTGAACCGTAGTAGGCAAAATCACCACCTTGATACACCATTTCACCATTCAAGTAACACCTTACGATATTCGCACGTTTTTCAACTTTGAAAATATTTGCATCACCCATGCTTTTGATCAATGTCGAACTCGTCCAGGGCATGTAAACATTTTCATCATCAGGAGTATTGCGTGAGAGTTTTATCGATCCATTTGATGAAATGAGAAAACGATGAAAGGTTTTAGAGTCACTGTACATACCCCACAGTAAACCGAAGCCATAATTATCTTTTCCACCGATCTGAGTGATAGAAGTTTCCAAGTCAAAATCTTCTTCATCCGGATCCAGGTTTTCAATGTTTTTGTAGGACCAGTAAGAGATCTCACTCATCACCTTCAACGTATATTTTCCATTTTCAACTTTAAGTTCAATATCCTGGTCCTTGGGTGTCGCCCAGTTCATATTGTTGTTGTCGAAAGTTTCGTTGAGGATCTCCTGGGAGAACGAAAGATAAGATGTTAGCAATGCCGTAAAAAGCAGAAGCAGGAATGATCTCATTGTAATTTTTTTTTCAGTGAAAAATAGTAATATAAGATTAACAACAAAAATGGAGAAAACAAATAGGGCGAACTGAAAATAAACATTTGATTTTTTACAGCTAAAGAGTGTCTTCAACTATTCTTGACACGAATTGCTCGCCACCTCGATACTATTTTGTTTTACTTCGTTCCACAAAATCACTCGGTTGGCGGAATGTATGTAGGCTGATCGAGTGTTTTTCGCTTTCCTCGATACAACCCTCATTCTTCGTGTCACTCGGTCGGCGAAAAATGTATCGAGATCAGCGGATGAACTTCTTCTTCGACTTTTCTTTTAATTCATCAATTTTACCTTCGATGAGAGCCTTCTTTTTTTCGTGACTCCAATTTTGAATTTGTTTTTCTCTATAAAAGGCATAGTCGATTCGATCGAAAGTTTCAAAATAAACCAATTCTACGGGTTGATGTATGATTGTGTGAATTGCTCCTTGCCCAGATTGGTGCTGCTTAATCCTTCGGCATAGATCTTTGGTACTTCCGGTATAATAACTTCCGTCACCGCATTCAAGAATATACATATAGCAGATCATGATCGAAATAATTTTCTATTTAAGATAATGAAAAATATTCGCTACCTCGATACATTCCGATTGGCTGCCCGCACTACCTCGATACTATTTTGCTTTTCTTCGTTTTACAAAATTACTCGGTTGGCGGAATGTATGCAGGCTGATCGAGTGTTTTTCGCTTTCCTCGATACAACCCTCATTCTTCGTGTCACTC
>SBFR01000016.1 GCA_006227105.1 Bacteroidota bacterium | reverse complement strand
AGTTATGAGTTATGAGTTATGAGTTATGAGTTATGAGTTATGAGTTATGAGTTATGAGTTATGAGTTATGAGTTATGAGTTATGAGTTATGAGTTTTTTAATTAATTTAAGTAGAAAATAAAAGTTGTGGGAAGGAGTATAGTGAAGGAGAAAGGCATGAAGCTGGCGATTGAAATCGTTTTTACATGTCGTGAAATACAGGAAAACAAAAGAGAATATGTGCTTACAAAGCATTTATTGAGATCGGGGACTTCAATCGGAGCCAACATTTCAGAAGCGCAAAATGCACAATCACGAAAAGACTTTATTGCTAAGCTATCGATCGCAAAAAAAGAAACAAATGAAACTTTATATTGGCTGGAGCTGTTTTCAAAAACTCAATTAATACCCAAAGAAAAGGAAGATTATCTCGTTTCAAAAACTTCAGAAATACACAAAATGCTCTCTTCAATAATCAAAACATGCCTTGAAAAAGAGTAATCAACTCGTAACTCATAAATCAGCACTCGTAACTATCTAAGACAGAAACCAAGTAGCGTATCAATAAACAGGTCCGGTACTTCAGCATGGACCCAGTGGCCAGCGTTGGGAATGGTGACCAATGAAGAGTCCGGGAAATAGTCTTCCAGCTGATCGATGTCTTCGTCGAGAATGTAATTGGAAAGCTCGCCACGAATAAACAAGGTGGGCGTAAACACCTCGGCTTCAGGAATTGCTCCTAAAATGTCTTTCATTTCGCGTTCCAGCACCTTCAGATTCATGCGGAAAGCCAGCTTTCCTTTCTCTTTCCAGTACAGGTTCTTCAATAAAAACTGAATTACTCCTTCGGAATCGATGTACTTTCTCAATACTACATCTGCCTCACTTCTGGCTTTCATATGTTCCAGATCCAGCGCATGCAAACCGGCCAGAATGTGCTGGTGATGCATCGGGTATTCTTTGACTCCTATGTCAACTACAACCAACTTCTCTAATAGTTCTTCGTGTTGCTGTGCGAACAACATCGCCACCTTTCCTCCCATAGAATGTCCGACAAGTATAAACTTCTCTAATCCCAGATTTAAAGCCAACTCATGAATGTCATCCGCCATCAGCTGATAGGAAAACTCTTCACTCCAGTCGGAATGTCCATGATTGCGAAGATCCACAAGAATGACACGGTAATACTCTGCCAGCTTCTTGGCGTGCGTCTGCCAATTGTCAGAAAAACCAAACAATCCATGCAGGATCATCATTGGCTGACCCTCGCCCATCTCACGGTAGTGCAATTTCATGATGCAAATGTACCGAACAAGGAACAAAGAGCAAAGAGCAAGGAATAAAGAGCTGAGACCGCTTCGCTGTGAGAACTGAGAACAGAGACTGATTACTGATTACTGATTACTGAAAGAAACAACTTGTCACTTCCAACTTTCCACTTTTAACTATAGAGGGACAACCTTTGAAATAAAATTGCGTCAAGAAACAAAACCTAACTACATGAGACTACTGAATTTCATTCTGATCCTAACAACGACATTTACAGCTTTTTCCCAGCTTACAGGAACAATGACCGTTGATCAAAACAACGTTTGTTTGTTGGACACTGAACCTCAGATCACTTTTACAGCCTCGGGTGGAACAGCACCCTACACGTTCAATTACACGATCAATAATGGTCCAATTCAGACAGTAACAGGTAATCCAACAACAACATTACTCGTATCAACACTGATCCCTGATTATTTCACCTATACTCTTGTGTCGGTTGAAGATGCTTCTCTGAATTCAGCTGTTTTAAATACTGTCGAATACATCAACGTCTATGATCTCCCGATCATTGATGCGGGTCCGGACCAGTATTTATGTGCTGGGGTATCGGTAGCGCTTAACGGGACTGGAGGAATGACCTACATTTGGAACAATGGCATCGTCAATGGCGTGCCTTTTACCCCAACAGTTGGAGCAATTACCTATTGGGTAACCGGAATGGATTTTAACGGCTGCAGCAATTCCGATAATGTCACACTTTTCGTAACACCCAACCCTACAGCGACAACTGTTGTCGACAGTGCTTATTGTGATAATGGAACCATACAGCTTTACGCTTCTGGCGGAACTCCTCCTTACGTTTATACCTGGTCGAACGGAGCTACAACTCCTGATATCTGGCAATTGTTAGGAGGTGATTACATCTGCACCATAACCGATATTAATGGGTGTTCGAGTTCGGTGACAGCAACAGTTCCAACTAGTGTTATTCCAGGTATTTGTGCTTCGATCTCCGGAACTGTAATGATCGATTATGATCAGAGCTGTTCGATCTCAGGAGTCGACAATCCCCTTCAATATCGCATGATCAGAGCGCTACCTGGCAACCAATTTACGCTCACAGATGCCGATGGAAATTATACCCTGAATTTACTTCCTGGTAATTATGATATCGAGCAGGTGGATAATTCAACGATCTATTCTCCAACATGTCAAACGCTGATCAATGTTGATCTTCCGGATGCAACTAGTGCGGTTACGGGAATAAACTTCTTCGACACCATTTCCGGTACTTCAGATTTACAGATCTCTTTCACAACGTCTCCGATCCGCCCTGGATTCTATTCCAATGTGTACCTCAATGTGTGTGACATGAGTGGTAATGCACTGGGTTCACAAGATATTTGGTTTACCATTCCTGACGGTATAACCTTAACTCAATTCTCATTTCCATATACACAGAGCAATGATACGGTTTATGCTACCGTAACATTTGGATCATCATGCATCAGTTTGTGGGGTACAATCTTTGGTCAATCTGTATTGATCAATGATGTATTGGTTTTCAATGCTGGCGTAGACCAGGCTGCTGGAGAGGTAAATCTGATAAATAATGAAACGGTCTATACAACCATCGTTGTTGCATCCTACGACCCGAACGACAAAACCATGTTCCTGAATGGAATGCAGAGCGATTCTACGATCCTGTTAACTGATCAAGTACTGGAATATGTTGTCCGATTCCAGAATACCGGCACAGCTTCAGCGATCGATATATACGTATTGGATTCGATATCTGAGACATTGGATCTTGGATCGTTTGAATTTATTGCTTCAAGTCATCCTTGTTCTGTATCCATTGAAGATCGTACACTCAAATTTGATTTCCCAGGGATCAATTTGCCAGATTCAACTTCGAACGAACCAGAAAGTCACGGTTTCTTCAGATATCGTATTCGTCAAGCACAAACCAATCAGGTAGGAACTGTCATCAACAATACAGCATACATTTATTTCGATCTGAATGAGGCCGTGATCACCAATACGACTTATGATGAGATCGTAGAGCCAAGCAGCGGAATTAACGAGATAGTCTTTTCAGAAGTGCATTTGTACCCGAATCCTACCAGCGACGATCTGAAAATTCAATCAGACATCCGTTTACTTCATGCTGTGGTTACTGACCTTAGTGGAAAAGTGATCCATGAAACAGCGCTTACTGGGCATATTGCGCAGCTGGGTGTTCAATCACTTCCAGCAGGACATTATCTCGTGCGCATTGAAATGGAAGGAAGAGTAGTCTACAGAAGATTCGTAAAGCAATAGTTTTCATAATTTTAACAATCAAATAAACTTTGCTGTAACTATTTTGTTGTTACTTTGTCTTACAGCCAAAACATCTTTATGAGATCATTTGCCATTTTGACGTCTGGAATTCTTCTACTAAGTGCATGCTCGCATGAGCCTAATGAAGTATTGTTACGAACCGAGAAAGGCGCTGGGGACAAAGTAACCGTAAAGGTTACACCTACTGCCATGATGACGATCGATGTTGAAGGAATGACTTGTGAAATGGGATGTGGTGGAAGTATCCGTAAAGAATTAAAAGGTACGGGTGGTGTTTCCAGAGTGAAATTCGATTTCGAAGAAGGACGTAAAGTACAAACAGCATATATCTATTTCGATGAAACTGTAATCCGTCCGGAAGAGATCAAGAACATCATGACCTCCATGAACGACAAGCAGTTCACTGTTTCGAACGACAAGGTAGAAGAGCTGGAAACCGTCGCTTCAATAAATGAAGAGTCAGCTCCTTCCAAAGAAGAAGAATCCAAAGTTCAAATGGACGAAACTTCAGTTAAAGTTCCGAATCTGATCGGTATTTTAAAGGATTTGGTGGTGAATTAATATTTTGTCACTCATCTTTTATTTCTGATCGTCAGTTCGAGTGACGTCAGTCGTATCGAGAACGACAATCAGAATTTCTTTTTAGACAATTTCACTAATTGATCAAATTTTCCAATTATCAGTGCTTCTTTTTTAGCTCTTGACCAGCGTTTGATCTTCTTTTCGAAAGCTATCGCATCATTTGGGCTATCAAATGAATTAGCGTAAACCAAACTTAGAGGTAATCTTTTTGAGGTGTAAGAGTTTTGAGAAAATGATGTCTGATGTTCTTCCACTCTTCTTGTCAGATCATTTGTAACTCCAGTATAATATGAATCATCGTTACATTTTAATATGTATACCGTAAGTGCTCTCATTGAATTTTCGTTGAGTTAAGATACAAAAAGAAATGGAGATTAACTGTTCTCGATACATTCCGACTTTGTCGGAACACTCGAACTGACGTGAATTCTAAAAAAATAGAAAACTGAAATTAGGAATTCGGAATGGGAACTACTTCGGAGTCCCCAGCAAATAATACACCTTTGAGGGCCCCGATTTCACGAAAGAAATTTCCCAATTAAAGCGATCCCCATTATCGAGTTGATCGATCAATTGTTTTAACTCCTTCGGTGAATACGTTCTCAAAACAGAAACCAACCCATCGAACCAAATGAATAGGGGTACTACCGGAATTAAATACGTGAACACCAATCTATCTATCGAAAAAGGCTTGATTGCGGGTGTCATCAAGAGTACAAAAATTGGTGAAAAGAAGAATTGTACAAAATGAGCCACACTTCTTTGCTGTGCTTCAAAAATGGCAATCGGTTGACCAGCATCAACTGCATTTTGCAAGATCTTTTTCCCTCCTTCAGGCTTAAAATGATGGAAAGAAAGGAATTGTGTTCGCAATCCTTTCAGTTCCTGTGGAACTTCCATGGCATTAATAGAATTCTTTTCAAATTCGATCACCTCTGGATGAGCTTTCTGATGCCGCTCAAAAGCAGGAATATTTGGATAAAAATCACTCATGTGAACTTTTGTGCCCGGAAATTCTTCCTTGATATGGTCTGCAAGCTTCATCCAACCACCTCCACCTCCTGAACAAAGATCGATGATCTGTTTCGTATCAGTTGAATCCAAACCTTTTTTAAGAACAGGCCCAATGGTTTTATACATGTCAAATGAATTTGTGACATGTTGCAAATAGTCTGTCATGTAGTTGCGGATCGTTTTTGGAAACCACTGCTGATCTTCCAGTTCAATAAGGTGAAGTCTCGGCATTACCAACTTTTAGTGATAAAAATAAAAAAACTAATTTTGATGCGATCCAAGAACTGTTCACATGAAAGCAATCATTACATTTTCGATGGTTTGCCTTATGGCAATTTTACCAGTGTTCTCATACGCTCAACCGTGCGTTGACCCCGCATTGATCGATCTTGATGCAGTATGCATCCAGGTATATGACCCAGTTTGCGGCTGTGATGGAATTACATATACCAACAGCTGCTACGCAGTGAACTATGGTGGCGTAACCAGTTATACT
>SBFR01000009.1 GCA_006227105.1 Bacteroidota bacterium | reverse complement strand
GAATACATGCCTGTCACGCATGGGGTCGCGGGTTCGAGTCCCGTCCAGACCGCCAAAGTTAAAAGTAAAAGCCTCCAATCGGAGGCTTTTTTTTTGCTCAATCCTTTATAAAATCAGTGTTTTAGCGTGTTTTGCGTTTTTTTGACTTCGGACAAAAAACACAAAAAACACCTAATGAAAACATATATTCGGTTAACAAATCGGTTAACAAAATCTTATTCCGAAATTTGTTAACCGAATTAGGCTGAAAGCTTTGATATCACTGACTTGTAGAAGTTGCCGTTTCTTTTGATTTAACGTGTTCACAAGCAATTATTCATCAAAATCAGTGAACAAAAAAATGGAAAATCAAAGGTACTCTGTGCTGTTCTGGTTACACCCGAAAAGACAGAAAGAAGGAAAATCATGTGTTTACATGCGTATTACCATAGATGGAAGACGCAGCGAGATGGCAACAGCTCACTATGTATTACCCACTCAATGGGATATACGAAGAAACCGAGTAAAGGCCAGCGCCCCTAACGGCGTGCTCATCAACGGATCCTTGGACCATGCTGCCAACACCATTAAAAATCATTTTCTCAATCATGCCGCCACCGGAAAGTTAATCACCGCAGCAGAGCTCAAAGAACTCTTCATCGGCAAAAAAGAAAAGGTTATTCCTAAAACCCTGCTCGATGCATTTGAATACCACCGAGTAAAAATGACCGACCTAATCAAAGCGGGAAAAGTAGCAAAGACCACCTTGGCAAAGTACAACTATTGCCAGGGTAAGGTCGAAAGTTTCCTGAAGCATCGATACAAGGTGAAAGACAAACCCCTCCAGGATCTCAGTCTGAAATTCGTAACTGAGTTTGAACATTTTCTCTTAGTGAATGAGCGCATGCAAACGAATTCAGCACACAAGTACATTGTGAACCTCAAGCGGATCATGAATGTGGCCGTTAGCCTGGAATGGATCCCTAAGAATCCATTCGACAATTTCAGATGCTCCTATACCAATCCAGAGCGCGAGATCCTCACCCAATCAGAACTGGACGTGATGTTGCACAAGGAAATCAAAATGCCTCGACTGGCAGAGGTACGTGATATCTTCCTCTTTTGCTGTTACACTGGTTTCGCTTATGCAGATGTAGCTAAATTTGAACAGAATGCCCTAACAATCGGAATGGATGGAGAGTATTGGTTGTCTACTATTCGTCAGAAAACTGGCACCCGGGAAAGTGTTCCATTGCTCCCGATTCCCCTAGAGATCATCCAGCGTTACAAGGATCATGTGTTCTGTACTCGCTTCAACAAACTACTTCCGGTGAACAGCAACCAGAAGTACAATGCTTATCTGAAGGAAATAGCTGAGATCTGCGGCATTCATAAGACACTGACATCTCATATGGCCAGACACACCTTTGCAACGACTGTAACGCTCTCAAATGGGGTTCCGCTTGAAACGGTTTCGAAGATGCTCGGACACACCAAGCTCTCCACTACCCAGATCTATGCGAAAGTGCTTGACACGAAAGTCAGTCAGGACATGGGTGCTTTAAAATCGATCCTGGCAAGTAAGTCCAAACCCTCCGGAACCAAAGATGATCTGGATCCTGGTATCCGAAAGATCAGTTAATTCAAGGCAGCTCACGCTGCCTTTTTTGTTAATTACGTTTCGAGTTCGTGTTAATAACTCGGGATCCCGACCACCCGCTGAACGTAAAAACCTTACGGTCTCCAAGTGATAACTTGCAATCATCCGCGGCACATGATTTACTGACTTAAAAAATTGAAGAAACCACACATGGAGTACTACATTACAACGGCCAAAACCTTATGCGAAAACATCGACAATTTACACCAAACTGAACGCGACAAGAACCAGGTAGCTGACAAAGCAACCAAGGATATCACCAAGGTATTGAGAGCGTTCAGAACCAGGATCCGGAAGGAAGGATTCAAAACCCAGGATGAAGAGATCCATTTCTTTAAGTACATCAAACCAAGGATCCAGGCCTACCTCATCTTTTATTCCATTCAACAGGAGATCGAAACCGGGAAACTCCACATGTGCGATGATGAACTGAAGGACCTCATCGAAAAGAAGATGCGTATGTTCAGACACATCATGAAACAGAACATTGATTTCGTGAAATACTACAACTCTGGAATGGAACACTTGGATAACCTGTATTTCATCCGTGAAACCCGGGTTCCGGTGATCTCTCGTCATACAACCTCTATGCTGATAGATCCCGAATTCAATACCTCTCATGATCAGATCGCTGCAGATATCCTGGCGTTTCAACTCTTCAAAAAGTACTATGCGGTTAGTCCGGATAAACTACCACCATTCCAATTTCCACAACCGAAACTAAAATGGTCTGCCGGTAAATTGGATCTGGTGGAACTGATCTATGCACTCCATGCCTCAGGTGCAATCAACCACGGCGCGGCAGATCTGAAGGAGATCCAGGAATCATTTGAACTGATCTTCAAATGTAAGATTGATGATTTGTACCGATCCTTCCATGATATTGCCAATCGGAAGAAGGAGCAGGTCAAGTTTGTGAACAGATTAGAAGGCTATTTATTGAATCGGATCGATGAAGAGGTTTAATGTAACTAAGAATCAAATTCTTCTATACAACGATAAAAGATGTTTTGATTTGGTAAAATCTATCAAAGTGAAATTCTGCGTATGGCTCCAACAATTGATTGTGAATTCCATCCAACAATTTCATGTGCAGCATTTTGAACAACAAGAGGCATTCGTTGCTGTCCCCACGGATATATGCCAACAATTGGCTTCTTATAGTATTGAGCTATCTCTATTTCTTTCATTATCCATTCACTATATGTTGCATACATACCACCAATGATTAAAACACAATTCACCGGTCTGACTTGATTTTCAAGCATTCCCAAAAGTCTCGATTTTCCTACTGGATGATTAGGATTAATTAATGGATCATGAATAGGAACACTATAATTTCGCCATTTGAAGTATGGTGTCTGCCTTAACATCTCTTCCAATTTATAATAGTGAATGTTATGTCCCCATGCATGGCTCAAAAAAAGGTCATATGTTTTTAAAACAGGCATTTGTTTAGTTTTGTTTGTTTATATATTGACTCCAAGCCGAATGCTCTTTACTGACAAGGTTTTCGGTTCTTGTCACTAACATCTTAAAAGGTTCACCTTCTTCGCTATAAGGTCCAGTTTTTGTTTGAAATAGAATCTTTTCATGTTTCAATGTTTCTGAAGTTGTTCGATATTCAGTCCATTTTTCTTGAAATTTTAATAGGCCAGACAGACCAGAAACGATTGCAATTAAAGCCCCCAATACCCCTATCAAAATGTTCTTGAATGAGGGTGAAAATTCTATCCCAGCAATTAGAGGAATCGAAGCCGAAAAAACAATTATTGCAGCTTTAGACCAATGATTGTATCTCTTGTTTTGGGTAGCTTTAGTACTGTACCACATTATTTGATCGTCAATTCTTGTTCTTATGTATTCTACTTCAGTCATCAGAGTCAATATGTTACTTTTTAAACAAAATACTCAAAGCAATAATAATCATTTCGTTCTCTTTTTCCAAAGAATAACTTCCCAACCTCTTCCCAACTTGTGATGTTTTTACATCGATTTTACAGGTCCCTTTTTTAGGCTGTTTTGATCGATAAAAATGATCAATTTCGCTATCCTATAGGCGTAATTCTTGAACCTGTTTTCGATTCACCGATCGATCAAAAAATAAATCCCAGCATTTACGCCACTTCCAGAAAAAATCTTTCCCAAGGTCTTCCCAACTTGTGAAAAGTTCCTGTTCAACCTACTGACCTTTGCCAAGAACACAAAATCAAAATCTATGGCAACAAACATCATTACAAGTGAGGATCTGGAGCAGTTCAAATGGGAGCTCCTGGATCTCATTAAAGAACACCTCGACAAGCGCCTGGAGAAATCCAAGGATCCTGAGGACAGACAATGGTTAAAATCGCACCAGGTACAACGGATGCTGGGGATAGCTCCCAACACGCTTTCGACCTTGCGCATTAACGGCACCCTTCCATACACGAAGGTCGGTGGAACCATCTTCTACGACAAGAACGACATCGATCGAATCCTGGAAGAAAACAAGCGCAACCGCACCGATTATTAACCTACCTCATTGAGATCCACTTTGGATGATCCGGAGCATCTGAAGTGAACATCTCAAATCAATCAACCCGAACTCGTTTCGGACAATTAATCACAATCAAATTTTATTAAAAATGAACAACATGTTTGAAGTAGTTCAAGCTGTGCTGGAAGAAATGCGCATCTTGAAGAAAGAAGTTAGAACCACCAATCAGACTCCGGCTGATGCAGTTAAAGAAGCTTGGGTAAGTGGAATTGAAGTACAAAGATCACTCGGGGTTTCTGAGAAAACCCTCTACCGTTTGCGCCGTTGCGGTGCACTTCCATACAGCCGAGTTCGCGGTAAGATCTATTACAAAATGACGGATGTAAAAAATCTGTTGGAGAAGAACTATCGCTGTGATAAACCAAAATGCTGCGGCTGTCATTAATCGATTAAACTGAATACATTATGAAACAGAACATCATACCACATTTCAGTTTCTTCCAGGCACCGATCTCTAACACGATGCCGAAAGGAACAGTCAGTTTACTGGACATCTACAACCTGATCCGAACTGAATACAAGAACTGCACAGATCTCTTGCGCTTCATTGCAGAACCGGCACAAGCCCGGAACTTCAAAGCGACTAAGTTCGATTATGTCACCTTCTCTGGTGTCTTTACCAAACGGACGGATAAGGAGCTTGTGAATCATTCGGGATTGCTGTGTCTGGATTTCGACCATGTATCGAACATCCAGCATCTGAAGAAACTCTTGCTGAAGGATCCCTATTTTGAAACGGAACTCCTGTTCACCTCTCCTTCAGGAGACGGTTTGAAATGGATCATTCCGATCAACATTCACCAGGTGACCCATGCACAGTATTTTCAGGCCGTTTCGAATTACCTGAAACACAACTACCTCATCGAACCGGATAAAAGCGGCAAGGACATTTCCCGCGCTTGCTTTCTGTGTCACGATCCGAATGTTTACATCCATCCAAAATACTTGAACCAATGAAACAAGATTTCAACCCATCCGATTGGCTTCCGCAGGCAGCCGATCCAAATGAAGTACGGACAGAGCACGCTCTGTCCCGTTCTTCGCATTTACGCAACTCCGCATTTACGCAACAGGAAGATATTGGCGAAATCGTCCAAAAGATCGAATCTCATCAGATCGATATTACCGGAGATTACTCCACCTGGCGCAACCTTGGCTTTGCCTTGTCGGATGCGCTAGGTGTAGACGGCCGGGATTACTACCATCGTATTTCCCGATTCCACCCGGAATACGATCCAAAAGAATGTGACAAACAATTCGATGCCTGTCTTAAAGCCAAAGGATCCGGGATCACCATTTCGACCTTCTTTCATGTAGCAAAGGATCATGGAATAATAATAGAACCCAAGAGTAAATCAGTACCCGAAGAATCAGAAACTTCCGATTCCAAAACTGCGACAATTTCTACTTTCCCAGATTCCATTTTCAATCAACTACCAAGCTTTCTTAAAAGGGTAACCGAAGTAGCTACATCTTCAGAGGAAAGAGATATTTTACTCTTGGGATCCATTGTATCAATCAGTGCATG
>SBFR01000120.1 GCA_006227105.1 Bacteroidota bacterium | reverse complement strand
CCTTAATAAGAATGAATAAATATGTTTTTTAAAATATTCTTTTTTAATCTTATTTACCGACAAGGGTAGGCAACCTTTGGAATAGGTAAAGCCATATATTTGTTCTAAATCAGTAAACGTCAATTTGATCAACTTTAGCAAAATAGTGAATGCAACCGGCGAATTCGTTCCCTACTACGAAAGAGAGAACGATTTTAAACGCGTAGCATCTTTACACATGTTTGCTTCTTTTGTGTTTAGCCCAATCTTTTGTTTTCTGGTTTATGATACGGATGTGCCAAAGGTATATTTCTACATTGGTGTAGCAAATTTTATTGGTTTCCCTGTTTATTCGTTAATCTGTTATCTGGTCAACGCCTTAAGAAATAAGTTGATCTACATTGTTATCATTCATTATTTCGTTGTAACCTTCTTTGCGTTTCAACAGTTGCTGGAGAGTGGATTTGAAGTATTCTCTTTGTATTGTTTTTATGGGCTTTATGCGGTTTTGTTGTTCGTAAGTCAACGCCTGTATCCTGCTATTCTGTATAATTTCTTTGTCATTGGTCTGATCTTATATGGGTTTCAGGTTGTTGATCATACAAGCATTTCAAAAGGTGGAATTTTTGGGATGATCCTCATTATTGCCATGTGTTCAATTCTCGTTTTGTTTTCCAGACAACGGATGATCAACAGTGTCGAAGATTATTCCAAGTATCTGAGAAAGATCGTTAACAATCCTGGGATTGGATATTTACTATTTAAAGTAAAAAATGGGGAATTTGACCTGGTTGATAATAATGAAGAGGTATTAAAATATTTCGGATGTGGTCAAAAGAGTTTGACCCAATGTTTTCTTGAGCAGATTAATAAAGAGGAAGAAGAAAAGATCATAAAATTGAAACTTGGTTCAGAGTTCAAGTCAATAAAGAAGAAAAAGGTTGGTAAAGATGAATATACCCTTGATCTAACCATCACCATTTTAGAATTAAAGAATGGTTTCTACTGGTTGGTTAGGTTGACAGATGTTACCAACGAAGAAAAGGAAAAAGAGGAGCTTGAAAAAAGGGAAAAGAAATATCGTGACCTATATTATCGAAATCAGGCCGGAGTATTTACTACGGATCTTGAATCAAATCTTCTTGATTTCAATCAGGCATTCTATGACATGTTTGAAGGGGATTTTCAAAAAGGAAACAAATTGTTTCGTGAAGAAATTAGAAAAGAGTGGGAGGAAATACTTGATCTCATTCAAAACAGGGATAATCTTAGGAACTTTCAAACGCATTTTTCACTTTCCAATGGAAATACAAAATGGTTCATTTTTAACTGGTATCTGGATAAAGAAAATGATCAAATAGAAGGAACGGTTATCGATCTCACCGAAGTGCAAAAAGCGTCATTAGCCGTAAGACAATCTGAGGAAAAATACAGATTGATCTATGAGGAATCCAATGACGCAATTCTACTTCTGGAAGATGACAAGATCATAGACGTGAATCGGAGAGGAATACAATTATTTGGATTTGCTAAAAATGCAATAGTTGGTAAGCGTTTGTTTGATTTCTCAATGGAGAAAACGGAAGAATCAGAAAATGAGTTTGATCGTTTTCTTTTAAAATTGAAGAATTCCAAGAACGCTAAATTCAACTGGAAGTTTGTTGGAAACCTATATACAATTGAGGCAGAAGTAGCTTTGGTTGAAATGATTTTAGGAGAAAAAATCACGTATCAGTGCATTATACATGATCTTACTGAACTCAATGAAACAATGAGGGTTTTGGATAAGAGCAGAAAGAGTTTTAAATCTGTGCTTGATAATACCCCTGAAGGAATCATCATTATTTCTGATGATGAAGTGCTTTATACCAATACGGAAGTACATCGCTTATTGGATAAAGAAGAAATAGATCTTTCTGACATTTTCATTGAGACGGATCAAAAGGAGTTTTCAAAGACTTTCATGGATCACCTTGAAACAAAGAAGATCAGACAAAAACAACTGCACATCAACAGGCAAGGAGCATCTATTCTTACGGATGTCACATTTGTAACTACCAATTTCGAGGAAAAAGAGGCAACGATGGTTATTCTCAAAGACATATCCATTCAGCATCAATTATCGAAAGAAATGTTGCGTGCGGAGCTTGCAGAGGAAACCAATAAAAAATTAGCGTCGGAGATCAAAGAAAGGATTAAAGCTGAGAAACAACTCCAGGAACAGTTTTTAAGAAGTAATGCCATTTTTGATAGCTCATCTAACACGCTTTTACTTACTCTGGACACCCAACTTGATTTCTCTTCTTTTAATACGCACTGTAAGAATTATTTTTTCTATCTCGCTGAAAAGCAGATGAACACCGGGGATAATTTTGATCAGTTTTTTGAAGGTATTCTGCAAAAGTCGGACTTAAGGGTTTTCAAGTCATTATTAAAGAAAGTTCTAAAAGGAGAATCAAGGCAGATAGAGGTTTCTATAAAACCCAAAAAGAAGGAAATCTGGTTGGAAATATTCCTGAATCCAATTTTTAATGCCGAGGGCGCTGTTAATGAAATTTCCTTGGTTGCGCACGACATTACGGAAAAGAAAAAGTCTGAAAAAGAGATTGTGGAATCATTGAAAGAAAAAGAAGTTCTTTTGAAAGAAATCCACCATCGAGTAAAGAATAATCTTCAGGTCATTTCAAGTATTTTAAATCTTCAAAGCTCCTTTGTGAAGGATAAACGAACTCTAGAGATTCTTGAAGAAAGCAGGAACAGAATTCGCTCAATGGCGATCATTCACGAAAACCTTTATCAGACGACCAACTTCTCTTCGATCAACTTTTCGGCGTATCTCGAAAACCTAAGCCATAATTTGGTTGCTTCGTATAGTGTTGGTTTAGGAAAAATTGAACTGGTAACAGAACTTGAAAAGGTGGAGTTGGTTCTTGATCAAGCGATCCCTTGTGGATTAATGGTGAATGAGCTGGTAACAAACTCATTGAAATATGCTTTCCCGGATGCCAAAGAAGGAGAAATTCATATTTCCCTGAAGGAAGCCAGAAATAAAGTTATATTGAGAATAGGAGATAACGGTGTAGGATTTAAGGAAGGATTTGACCCATTAGACAGTGATACACTGGGCTTACAGTTGGTTTCTACGCTTGTAGAACAGCTTGAAGGGGAAATACAGATTGACTCCTCAAAGGGTATAAATTATTTGATTACATTTGATAAAGCCAAACTATAACACATGTCAAAGACGAATATTCTTGTCGTAGAAGACGAATCTATTGTTTCAAAGGACATTCAACACAGCTTGAAGAAACTGGGTTATAATGTGGTCGGGGCGGCTGCAACCGGTGAAAAAGCGTTGGATCTGGCACGAGAGTTCAAGCCGGACATCGTTCTTATGGACATCATGTTGAAAGGAGACATGAATGGAATCCAGACAGCAGAGATCATTCGAAATGAATTTTCAATTCCTGTTGTATTTCTTACAGCATATGCTGATGAATCAACTCTTTCAAAAGCAAAGATAACAGAGCCGTATGGCTACATTATCAAGCCATTTAAAGAGATAGATCTTCACACCTCTATTGAAATGGCGATCTATAAGCACGGAAAAGAACAGGAGATCATTAAAGAAAGAGATTTGTTGTATTCAATTGTCGAAAACAAAGAAGCAACGAACGGATTTATTTTCGTGAAGTCCAACAGCAAGCTGGTAAAACTGAAAACCACTGACATCTTCTACATTGAAGCCTTGAAAGATTATGTTGTGATCCACACTGCAGATACGCGCTATACGATCCATTCAACCATGAAAGAGATCGAAAACAAAATGGGTACTGCAGAATTTATTAGAGTACACCGTTCATTTATTGTGCGTCTGGATAAAATAGCCAGTATTGAATTTCCGAACCTAACTCTGGAAAACGATAAAAAAGTCATTCCTATTGGAGGCTCTTATCGAGAAGATCTGAACAACCGTATCCGAATGGTATGATATGTTACTCCGGTAACATTCAAAACAAACCAGAGTTCTTAGATTGGTTGTAAATTTAAAATTGTTACGATGAAAAAGAACTTGGGAAGCATAGACAGAATCGTTCGATTGGTTCTTGCAGGTGGAATCGCCGGATTGTTTTTAGCAAACATCATTAGCGGAACACTTGGAATAATCCTTTTAGCGTTGGCAGGTATATTTCTTTTAACCAGCCTCGTTAGTTTTTGCCCGCTTTATTTGCCATTCGGTATCAGTACTTGTAAAAAGGACTAGTTAGTGCTTGACATTATATTAAACCCCGACTAACAAGTCGGGGTTTTTTTATTTTCAATTTACTTTTTTGGGTTTTAGTAAACGAATCGTTAGATTCGTTTATTAATTTCAACGTATTCACTATGACTTGATCCAACCACTATTTATGTCTGTGCGTCTTTAGTTTTATTGACGCAAAGACAGGCCCCGAAAGCCATATTTCGAACCATGAACTAAAATAATTTTAAAACCACTTACGAATTGAATAAACTGTACCTTATAGTTGTAGGCGTCATGCTGTACTTTTTAAGTAACGGGCAACCCAACCTTATCTATAATGGTGATTTTGAATTGTACTCTTCTTGCCCGACAACACCAAGTTACCCAACCCAACCCGTTAAAGAAATTGAAAAGTGTTTGGGTTGGAGCGCCCCAACCTATGGTACAAGCGATTATCTTAATGAGTGTTCTCCTTCGTTAGTTGGTATTCCACAAAATACATTTGGCGAACAGAACGCAGCCTCTGGTGAAGGTTATGCTGGATTATACTTTAGCAATTATACTGGCGGCACAGGATCAGACGGATACTCAGGAATCATGTGGTGGGAATATGTGCAGGGTAAAATAGTTGAGCCTCTACAAAAAGATAACTACTATTTGTACTCCATGAAAATATCCTTAGCGGAGTATTCTGATTTGATGATTAATGAGATTGGAGTTTATTTTTCAGAAAATGTTATATCTGAACCCAATACCTCTTCATTAAAGTTGTCGCCACAAATAATCTTTCAAAAACCAACGTTTTTTAATGATACCATAGAATGGGTAACGCTTGAAGGGGTATATATCGCTTCGGGCAATGAAAATAATCTTGTCATAGGTAATTTTAAAAACAACGAGGAAACAGATACTTTGAGAAGATATTCTAATTTCCCTGATCCTGAACCTTTTGTTTGTTATATGTTTTTGGATGACGTGTCTCTAACGAAGACGGATGTAGTATTGCCAAACGTGTTCACCCCGAATAGTGACGGTATAAATGACTTGTGGGAAATCCATATTGACAACTGTGACCTGGAAATATTCATCTTAAACAGATGGGGGAATGTAATTACGAGAGGAAAGGTAAAAGATTTCGTATGGAATGGGAACGATGAAAAAGGTAACCCAATGGAAGACGGGGTATATTTTTACCGCATTCAAAATTCAAATATCAACGGCTTTATTCAATTGGTGAGGTAATTACTCACAAATGAAAAAACTCACTTTTTTGGTCTGTTTAGCCTCTTTGAACGGAATAGCACAACAGGCCCCAACTAACAATGCCCCCTCTGGAGCTGCATCCGGAACCAATAGCCATCAATACTGGTCAAGAGCAGGAAACACTGGCTCGATAGGGTTAAACAACATCCTCGGCACCCTTTGGAACTCCGAGTTATACATCTACACCAATTCCAAGAAAACAGCGGCATTTACGGTGGCAGATTACCTGAGCTCGATCAGTAACGGAGGGCTAAC
>SBFR01000021.1 GCA_006227105.1 Bacteroidota bacterium | reverse complement strand
CAACGACTCGATACCTATAAGCGACTTTTTGGCTATAAGTGGGCTAAATATGAAGAAAATGATGGGATGTACATCTTTGAGGATTCGAGTACTTTCGATATCATGACCCAGGACTTCACCTTTGCTCCACGTTTGGTAAAAGAACCATTTGAGGTACGCCTAATCGCGATACCTGAATCGAGTTTAAGCAAGAATGCTGATGAAGTTATGTTGCATATTCACAAAACGGATGGATTGAAAAATTATGACGCAAGACTTCAGATCGCACTTGGGGATGTCTTCGGATCAGACCAGTATCAATTGTCATCATCTCTTCTTTCGAATAAAGACAGCGTGGCGGTAATGCAATTTTTTGAAGGTCTGTTGGATCGAAAGGTTCCTTTTTCGATCACGGCGAGAGGAGCAGGTGTTGGACGTTGGGACGGATCAGCAGTGGTTAAGGAACTTCACCCTACTGAATTAAGCAGTTATCCGAAAGATCGCAATGACCCTGAATTTGCTCGACTGCGTAAAAGTGAGTTGTTGGTCAGCTTGAACAGAAGTATAAAGCTGGAGATCAATTCATATACGGATCCTGTTAAATCAAATCTTGAGATCAGCAACGAGGAGATCAAATCCCTCATGAGCAGGTATAAGCTGAATAAAAACGATATTCTTAGTGCTTACAGGACTGCAGCCATCTTATCCAAATTCAAAGAGGAAATCAACGTATTGGCCGGAACATATTTATCAAGAGAAGAGGCAAAAATAGTAATCGACCGATTCAACAATGAATACAATAAGACGAGGGTCTCAATTGGAGCTACATCGATCAAAATTCAAGAGTTGAAGTAAATCTATCCTCCAGAACGAATAATTATTTGATGCTTAGAGGGACTGAGGAAAGTTCAACAAATAAACTTTCTCTGTCGCTCTGGTTATAGCAGTATACAGCCATCTAAATAGGTCTTTTCGATCGGAATCAGGAGGAAGATATCCAAGGTCGATGAAGACTGCAGACCATTGACCACCCTGCGCCTTGTGACAAGTTACCGCATACGCATATTTCACTTGTAAGGCATTCAGATAAGGATCCTTTAAAACCAACTTAAACCTCTTCCTTTTGTTCTTTTCATGCATATAATCTTTTTCGACCGCAAAAAACAATTCGCGCATTCGATCCCTCGGTACCGATGGACGTTCTGTATGTAGTGCCTCCAGTAGCAACAACACCTCAAATTCGACCTGATCCGGGTAATCCACCATACTCACGATCACTCTTGCAAAGTCAAAACCATATTGTTCTTCATACTTTACGATTCGCTGAATTCGCAACATTTCTCCATTTGCAATAAATCCAGCACTCGAATCTTCACTTAGCCAATAATAATTGTTCTTTACGACCATCATTCGGTCGCCATTGCAAAGTTGTTCCTCAAACCACAAGATCCTGCCTCTGATGCTCTGATTGAAAAGATTTGCCCTTTTATTTGATCTGGTGATTACCAGCACCTGATCCTCTCCAAATCTGGAATACGCACTTTCCAGCTCTTCCTGTAGTTGATCCCCTTTGAGGTCAATTACATCACTAAAAGAAAAATCGAAACTGAATTTTCTTGAAGGATCAGTATCTCTCAGTCGCGTGGCATTGACCAAAATCCCCGAGGAGCTTTCTTGACGCAAAACCTCATTGAGGTCTGAAGATCCAACCGTAAGTCTTGGAAAATGATTTTTTAAGTATTCATCCATTAAGGCAGGTGAATCATCTGAACCAACAGGCGGCAACTGACCTTCATCCCCTATCAGGATCAGTTTACAGTTATTCCCAGAATAGACATATTCCATCAGATCGCTCATCAGATCGCGCGATATACTTCCATCGGCCTGTAAGCTATGCTCGCCGATCATGGAAGCCTCATCCACAATGAAAATCGTATTCGTAAAGAGGTTCGGAATTAGACCCAATGCCGAAAAGTCATCTGATCCATTCTCTCTTCGGTAGATTTGTTTGTGGATAGTAAATGCATCCTTTCCTGATCGCTGAGAGAGAACTTTTGCTGCCCTTCCGGTTGGAGCAAGTAGTCTGGATTTCAATTTGAACTCCTGAATCGTCTTTACAAAGCTTCCAAGCATGGATGTTTTTCCCGTACCTGCATATCCTCGAACTATTAAAAGAGGATCTTTCGACTCAGAAGTAATGAAGTTTTCAAGAATATTAAGAAGTCTCTGCTGGTCTCCTGTCAAAGGAAAACCAAAGTTCTTTTGAAATACTGACTTGAATTCTTTGAACCGGTTAATTTCCACATTCTAAAGGTACATCCTTTTATCCGATATGGTCATTGATTGAACGGACTAAAAAATCTATTCACTGATTCCATGCAGTTGGTAAAAAATTGTAGATTTGTGTGGTAATTTTGAAAAAAAGACATTTTATGTTCAGCAACCTTTCAATCATCTTCAAGAAATATTCAGTTCCAGCATTGTTTTTCGTGATGGGTGTAGCCCTATTCATTTCTGGCGCTACAGGAAATCAGAATACAATGTTCATGATCTCTTCAATCATGATGTTCCTGGCAGGAGCATTGAGTATTCTTTACAGTACAGGAACTTTTAAAAGTACACTTTTGTACTTGTTTGGTGGATTGGCTGGATTGGCAGCAATAGCAACACTATACCTGTCATTTAATAGTGTTAAAGAGACTTCTGTTTACATGGAGAATTATGAACTATGTAGAGGTAAGTCAATTCGTAATTTGGAAGACATCCGTTTCATCCAAAAAGCTTATGCAGAAGCAAACGGAGTTTATGCTAAAGACTGGGAAACGTTGATCGACTTCGCGAAAAACGGTACAGTACCTTATGTTGAGTCTGAAGGAAGTGTTCCTGCAAGAAGAATCAACGAGGCAGAAAGAGACTATCTTGTTCAGTTTGGTCTATACAAAAAAGGACAAGCGATCGACTTTAACATGACGGAAAAAGAAGCATACTTCCTTTCAAAATGGACGAACTGCCCGGAAGATCTTAAAGGATTCCGCAGAGATACACTTCAAAGAAGTTTATATGAAATGAAATTCACGAGTACTTCTTATGTGGAAAGCCGTATGAAGGCCGGTCATGGAAAGTTCTATGCTGATTCTCTACCTTACATTCCATTTACTGGAGGAAGAGAAAAATGGAAATTAGAAACAGTAGATTCACTTATGATTGGTGAAGATCGTATGCCTGCAATGATGGTTTCAGGTAAGATTCCATTTGCTAAGATCCAGGGAACTGATACTGAAACACTTTCTTTTGGAACATTGTCTTCTCCTGACCTTGTCGGAAGCTGGGAAGAGAAATAATCCTGAACTCGCTAGTGAAACATTTAACGATCCAGTTATCGGATTCTTCAGTTCGCTTCACAAGTTTACAAGATAGTTCTGTTCTTCTCGAAAAGGAATATTCTTTTCAGGACAAGAAAGATCATCGTTATAAGGAACAATTAACTTCATTTATTGAAGAGGCCGGATTAAAGAATCGGGAACACGACGAGCATACGATTTCCTGGTCATCCACTAAAACGACCCTTGTTCCAATGAACGTCTTTTCTGAAAGTAAGCCTGAGAAGATCTTTCAACTATGCTTTGGAAATGATACTCCTTCAAACGAAATTGATTACAATCGATTGTCAGAATTAGGTATCGTTAATGTATTCGAAATCCCACTTTGGGTGAAATCATTCTTCATTCTTCAGCATCCCAGAGCCGTTATTCAGCACGAAAGCTCAATGTTGATCCGAGGAATGTTCAATAGTTCGACTTTCAAAATGAAAATTTCACTTACCGTTTACGGTCAGCATTTTCTTTTGATGATCGCTCAACAAAATAAGCTGGTTTTCTATTCCGTTTTCGATTTTCAGAACCATCAGGACATCATCTATCACCTCATGTTTACATTGCAGCAAAAAGAATTGCTGGAAGAAGCTGGTGAATTGATCTGGAGTGAAGGAGCAGGTGCGAACAAAGACCTTTTTGAAGATTTTCAAAATGAATTAAACCGCATCGAAAATCTTGCTGGAATCAAAGTAGTTAAAGACACAAAATTCATTGTCAACTCCCACAAACTGTGCGTATAATTAGTGGAATTTTAAAGGCCCGAAGATTTTCTGTTCCCAAGAATTTCCCTTCCAGACCAACAACTGACTTTGCAAAAGAAGGTCTGTTTAACATGCTCGAACATAAGATCGATCTGTACGATCTGAATATCCTTGATCTTTGTTCCGGAACGGGCAATATTTCATTGGAGTTCATTTCAAGAGAAGCAGGATACGTGACTGCAGTGGACTCGAATTTCAACTGTGTCCGATTTCTAAAGAAGAATGCCGAACAATTTGGTGTTGACAATCAGCTGACCACAGTAAAGTCGGATATCATTCAATTCCTGGAAAGAACCGGAGACAAATATGACCTGATCTTTGCGGACCCACCCTATGGTTTTAAACAGTATCATGATCTTATTCGCCTTGTCTTTGAAAGAAATCTATTACATGAGAATGGCATCCTGATCGTTGAACATGGCAAAGAAACCTCCTTTGAAGGTATAACCCAATTTGATTTTTGTCGTAATTATGGAAACGTTAACTTTAGTTTCTTCAATAATCAAAGCGAATGAAAAGAATAGGTTTATTTCCAGGCTCTTTTGACCCTTTTACCAAAGGCCATGAAGCCGTTGTTCTCAAATCGCTGGAACTTTTTGATGAAGTTGTGATTGGAATTGGCGTGAACACCTCGAAAACGTATATGTTCTCTCTTGAGAAAAGAATCAAACACATTGAATGTCTTTTTCTGGATCAATCTAAGATCAGTGTGCAGACCTACCAAAAGTTAACTGTGGATTTTTGCAAGGAAATTGGAGCAAGTCACATTATAAGAGGACTTAGAGACTCAAAAGACTTTGAATTTGAGCGTTCAATAGCGCACATGAATCACGAGATCTCAGGTATTGAAACTGTCTTTTTCCTAACAGACATTAAATATGGAGCTGTTAACTCCTCTATTATAAGAGAGATCCACAAAAACGGTGGAAATATTTCACCATTTGTAACAAAACCTGAGCTGCTCGTTTGATTGGTACGAAATCTGCTAAACCTATTTTCAAACTTCAAAAAATGTACAGGATAACCCTTATTTTCATTTTGCTATCCGGACTTTCTATAAGTCAGGAAAAACAATTGGTGACTATAAAAGGTTATGCTCCTGCATATGTCGGGAAGTCACTGGATGTGAATGAAATCCTCGATTATTTCACAATGAAAGAGGGTCCGATCGCTTCAACAACAGTGAAAGAGGATAGCACCTTTTCAGTGTCATTCTTTCTTGAAGAAACTCAAAAGGTAGTATTACATTCCAATCGAAACCGTTCGATCATGTATATCGAACCAGGTGCAGAATACGATATTTATTTACCGGACAAAGATCCTTATGAGCCCTATCGGCCGAACGGCAACAATGTAGAAGTTACCTTTTTTGGATTGGACAGTACCGACATAAATTATAAAATCCTTACCTACCTGAGATGGCAGGATGAGTTTATTGGAGAGTATTATTACCTCAAAGCTCTAAAGCCGCTTGAATTCTCTCAAAACCTCGACCGATTTAAAGTAAATGTCGAAAAGTACTACGCAAAGGACTCTTCTGACGTGTATTTTATGACCTTTATTCGTTTTTCAATTGCATCTCTGGACAACATTCAACATGCCGCAGACAGGAACAGGTATGAGAAGCA
>SBFR01000099.1 GCA_006227105.1 Bacteroidota bacterium | reverse complement strand
AAATTTCAATGCTCGATTCATTGGGAAATATGGTTACTCATTATTATCCCGCTCCTGAAAATATTGCGTCTAATCACAGACCTACAAGTTTATTGTTTAGAAAAGATCATTTGATTCTTTTTGATGAAAATGGACAAAAGATACGACGACAATACAGTCATGGAAACAGAAGAAAAAAGTATTATCTGATCAAAAGAAATTGTGAATGATTCCTTAGTAATAACTGGTTAATCTGCTAAATTTATAGAATTGACAGTTTACTAATTGGATATGAAAAAACAACCAGAAATTACAATTGACAATTATCTCGACAGTCATTACATCCATCGAAGTAACTGGTTAAGAGCAGCGGTCTTAGGTGCGAATGACGGAATCATTTCTATTTCGAGTCTTGCAATAGGCGTTGCCGCAGCAAGCTCCCTTAGAGAACCCATTGTTCTTGCAACCGTGGCTGGACTTGTGGCCGGAGCATTATCAATGGCTGCCGGAGAATATGTTTCAGTCAGCTCTCAGACAGACACCGAAAAAGCAGATATTGAAAGAGAAGCGAAAGAGCTTAGAGAAATGCCTGAGCAGGAATTACAAATCCTTGCTGAAATCTATGAGCAAAGAGGTCTCAAAAAGGAAACGGCAATGCAGGTTGCGAAAGAATTAACCGAAAAGGATGCGCTATCAGCCCATGTTAGAGATGAACTAGGTATCAATGAAATAAGTCAGGCCAATCCGATCCAAGCGGCATTGGCATCCGGCGCATCATTTCTATTCGGAGGAATACTACCGCTTTTAGTGGCCTTGTTCGCCCCTGTTCAAGGTATGGAATATTGGATGTACGGATTTACAATCGTCTTTCTTATGGTCCTGGGAATACTTTCCGCTCGCACGGGAGGTTCTAGGATTTCAAAAGCGATACTCAGAATTACCATCTGGGGAACGATCGCCATGGGCTTATCCGCATTAGTAGGATACCTCTTCGGAGTCAATGTGTAAAAACACTTGATTTATAAGACTTTCATGATGTCATAACAGTAATTGACGTTCAGTTAAACAATGTTAAATACATAAAATTAATAGCATTGTTTGCGTTTGTGATAGTAATACTATTATATTTGCAATGTGTTACTATTTAAATGCAAGAATTAAATTCAAAAATAGAGTTCAAGATCAACCCAAGCGTCTATAAAAAAGATCCGCTTTCCAGTGATCTTGGAGTGAACATTGTGGAGCAAGGAATTGATCAAATTGTTGAATTAGGTTTTGAAAATTTCACGTTTAAAAAATTAGCCCAAAAGATCAATTCAACAGAAGCGTCCATTTACAGATATTTTGAGAGCAAGCAACATTTGTTATCTTATCTAACCCAATGGTACTGGAATTGGCTTGAATACAGGATCATAATTGGCACCTTAAATATTCCCGATCCAAAAATCAGACTTGAGAATGCCATTAAATGTTTGACTGAAGAAATCAAAGAGGATCAAAACTTCAGTAGGATCAACGAAGTGAAACTTCATCAAATTGTTATCACTGAATCATCGAAAGTGTACATGTGTAAGTCTGTCGATGAAAACAATGCGTCAGGTTTTTATCAGGTTTACAAGTCTCTTGTGCAACGTGTGGCAGAAATAATTCTGGAAATTCGTCCTGAATTTAAATATCCTCACATGCTCGTGTCAACTATTATTGAAGGAGCTCATCATCAGCGTTTTTTTGCTGATCACTTACCTCGACTTACCGATCAGATTGAAAATGAGGATGCAGTTACTTCATTTTACATTCAACTCGCAAATCGACAATTAAAAATTGAAAAATAAACGCACAATAGTATTAATCAATTGTCTTAATACCAGAGACTGCCACTCTTAGTAAATTAAACTATGGAAAACGAAAAATTAAGTCCAATAAAACGCTTCTGGTTATTATTAAAACCAGACGGGCAAGAAATACGGAACTTATACATATATGCGGTGATCATTGGTCTATTGAACCTTGCATTACCCATTGGGATTCAGGCAATCATCAATCTGATCCAGGGGGGCGCTGTTAGTACATCATGGATCGTCCTGACTATTCTGGTTGCCGGAGCAATCGCGTTAAGTGGGATCTTGCAGATCAATCAGCTCAGAATTACTGAGAATCTTCAACAAAAGATCTTCACTCGTGCCGCATTTGAATTTACCTACCGCATTCCAAGAATTAGACTTGAGCAACTATTTAAACAATATGCTCCTGAATTGATGAATCGCTTCTTCGATGTGATTTCGGTTCAAAAAGGAATCACAAAGATCCTGATCGATTTCTCTGCAGCCAGTATACAAGTAGTTTTTGGTTTGGTCCTATTATCCTTGTACCATCCGTTCTTTATTGTATTCAGTCTTTTGCTGGTTATAATGATCATTGCCATATTCAGATATACAATGAAGCGTGGAATGACAACCAGTCTAAGAGAGTCAAAACACAAATATCAAGTAGCACATTGGTTAGAGGAGATTGCTCGTTCCAATACCACTTTCAAATTGGCAGGGAGAACTGAAATCACAATGGATCATACGGATGACCATGTCGAGGATTATATTGATGCCAGAGAGAACCATTTCATGGTACTAAAATGGCAATATACGCTCATGGTTGTCTTTAAAGTTCTTGTTGCTGTGGGACTTTTGTTGATCGGTGGTTTGCTTGTCATCGAACAACAAATGAATATTGGTCAGTTCGTAGCCGCAGAGATCGTTATCCTACTTGTTGTTAACTCGGTAGAAAAAGTGATCCTTAGCTTTGAAACGATCTATGATGTTTTAACAGCGTTAGAAAAACTGGGACAAGTCACTGATCTTGAGCTTGAAAGAGAAGGTGGTATTTCACTGAATGTTGCCGCGGGAGGTGTAAATGTGGATATCGAACAGCTATCCTATCAGTACCCGCAGGAACATAAGATGGCGATCAATAAAGTGTCGTTCAAAATTGCTGCAGGTGAAAGGATTTTAGTAACGGGTAACAATGACAGTGGTAAATCGACTTTACTTTATCTAATCAGTGGGCTATTGACGCCTGTGGCGGGATCCGTATTAATTGAAGGCATTCCATTAAACAACTACAATTTCGAACAGTTGCGCAGTTACATCGGAGGCTACCTGAGAGATGAATCACTTTTCGAGGGCACCCTCTTTGAAAACATCGCACTTGGCAGACAAGGAGCGACACCCGAAAATGTACGATGGGCGATTGAAATTGCAGGGTTGAAAGGATTGATTGGATCCTTACCAAATGGATATGATACAGTTATCCTGCCTCATGGAAAACAATTCTCAAAAAGTACAGTTGCCAAATTGCTCATTGCAAGGGCCATAGCAGACAAACCAAAATTATTATTACTGGAGAACAGCTTCTCTGTCTTTTCGACCGAAGACCGTAAGCGAATTCTTAGCGCTCTACTAGACAGACAGCATCCATGGACGATCATCATGTCAAGCTCTCAACCGATAGATTTATCAGACATGATTGATCAGCGAATAGAGATGTCAAATGGTGAGATCAAATCAAAAAATTAATAGTCATGCTTAACATTTCAAATAACAGCATCGCATCAAGAATCGACATTAACGCTCATAAAGTACTTCGAGCAGTCGAATCAAAAAAATCTGGTAAGATCATTCAGCGGATCATCATCTGGAGCATGATCATAATCCTGATCATTCTGATCCTTCCCTGGACACAAAACATCAGGACTTCAGGCTCTCTTACAACGCTCAATCCAGATCAACGACCTCAAGAGATTCAATCCGTAATTTCTGGTCGAATTGATGAATGGAGAGTTAAAGAGGGTGATCTTGTGAAAAAAGGTGACACAATTGCCATTATCTCTGAGATCAAGGATGCTTATTTTGACGTGGACCTCTTGAAAAGAACTCAAAATCAACTTGACCTAAAAAAGAGATCTGTTGATTCTTATACAGGAAAGCTCGAAGCTCAGAATTCACAATTGGAGGCACTTATAAATATTCGAAATCTTGAAAGCAATAAGATTAAGATTAAAGTCCGTCAGCTTCGCTTGAAAATACAAAATGATAGCATCGCTTTTGAAGCAGCCAAACTGGATCAAAGTATTGCTCAATATCAATATGAGCGAATGGATAGTCTACATCGAAAAGGACTTAAGTCGCTTGCAGACCTTGAAGCCAGACGTACAAAAGCGCAACAGGCAGCATCCAAGGAGCTTTCGGCTTACAACCAGTGGGAAAGTGACAAAAATGAATTACTCAATTTGCAAATCGAACTAAATAATATCAATGCGAAGTTCGAATCAGATTACTCAAAGATCTTGTCAGACAAATTCTCCACTGAAACCAACAAATTTGAAACTGAAACAACAATAAATAAACTTGAAAATCAGTTTTCCAATTACCAGGTAAGACAAGGATATCATGTCATCAAGGCACCACAGGACGGATACGTGACAAAAGTCATGGTGCAAGGTATCGGAGAAACCGTAAAGGAAGGAGCTCCAATTCTTAGCTTCATGCCAAAAACATATGATCTTGCTGTGGCGATTTATGTCGATCCGATCGATATGCCTCTAATGAATGTCGGGCAACATGTAAGATTACAGTTTGATGGATGGCCAGCAATTGTATTCTCAGGATGGCCAGGAGCTAGCTATGGAACGTATGGTGGTGAAATCTATGGAATGGATCAGTTTATCAGTCCAAATGGTAAATACCGTGTACTTGTTAAACCTGACCACACCAGTGACCATAAATGGCCAAAAGACTTAAGAGTCGGAGGAGGAACAAAAGCAATGATCCTACTCAATGATGTGCCCGTTTATTATGAACTTTGGCGAAAGATCAATGGATTCCCTCCTGAGTTTTATGAAGTAGAACACAAGGAAAAAACAAAATCAAAATGAGATTAGCAGTTGTTATTTTCTCGCTCTTATTTCTTGTCAGGGGAATTATTGCTCAGGACAGTACACAAGTACTTACCTATGATCAGTTCATCAAACAAGTACTTGAGAACCACCCTTATGCTTATCAAGCGGCAATCATACTTGAGAAAGGAGAATCAACCATTCGAAAATCACGTGGTGCCTTTGACCCCAAATTAACGGGAAATGCAAACCAGAAATATTTTGATGGTACTCAATACTATAGTCATCTGAATGGAGCCTTAAAAGTACCGACTTGGTATGGCATCTCGCTAGAATCGGGATACCAGCTCAATGAAGGATCTTATTTGAATCCTGAAAACAGAGTTCCTGACGCTGGACTTTGGTATGCGGGTGTCAGAATGGAACTAGGTAATGGACTTATCATCGATCAACGAAGAGCAGAATTAGAGAAAGCTAAACTTTATCAGCAAAGTACAATTCTGGAAAATCAGATCTTGCTGAATGAATTAAAAAGGGATGCATCGATCGCTTACTGGGACTGGTATCGCTCCTATCAGGAAATGAACATCTATGAAATTGCACTTCAGAATGCAATTACGCGTTTAGAAGCGACAAAAGGGGCTGCTGAATTCGGCGACAGACCTTCGATCGATACAGTTGAAGCTTCATTGCTCGTGCAGAACAGAAAGATCTCTCTGCTCAAAGCCAAAACAAAATATAAAAATTCAATTCAAAAAATGGAGATGTACCTATGGGACGAAGGGATGATCCCTCTTGAATTGAACAATGCAATTCCTGAAATCGCTTCAGAAAAGAAGGATTTGCTTTTGCCTTTGTCCTTGGATTCTCTTATACAAGATCATCCTTTCCTTGCGATGAACAGGCTAATGTTGGATCAACTTGAGGTGGATCTCAAATTAAAACGGGAACAACTAAAACCTCAAGTCACTTTAAAATACAATGCGATCAGTGAGCCGGTTAATGGAAATCCTATTCCATCCTATTCGAGTTCAAACTATACATGGGGAGCAACTTTTGCCTATCCTTTGTTCCTTCGCAAAGAAAGAGGTGAGGTTCAACTTGCTAACTTAAAATTGCAAGAACAAGAAGTAAAATTCAAAACAGAAACTGCAAAACTGACATATAACTTAAATTCCGTAGTCAATGATTACTACATGAATTTAGAGCAATTTGAAATGACAAAAGACATGTTATCAAGTAGCTTTTCACTTTTCGAGGCAGAGCGAACTCTTTTTGAATTAGGAGAAAGTTCGGTTTTCATGATCAACTCCCGAGAAAACTATTGGCTTCAGGTCAGTATTCAAAACATACAATCTGAAAATCTATGTAGAACCATTCAGGCAGAACTTGAATATCTCCTTATGCCGACAATCAAGTAATATGAGGGTTACCATCTCAAAGTTGTTACTTCTCTGTTGAACGGATATATCCCTCCCTGAATTCCTTTAGCTCATCGATAATATCTTCTCGCTCAAGAGATAATTGCTCATATTCCAATGGATGTACTTTTTTCAGACGTTTTGCCTTTAGGTATTGCATCTGAAAAATCACATGTTTAGAATAATATAACCCAAATCTGAATAGAGGGTATCCCAACAACATTGAACCAAGGGCTAGAAGCCATTTACCGGTTATTAGACCAAGTCCTAAGAACAACAATAGATTCCATATCATAAAAATGACCAATCCCGCGGCAAAGATCATTGAAGCAGTGAATGCATCATCAAAGGTTTTCCCTTTATCGATCATCGGTTTCAGCTTTTTAACATAGATCTTTTTCGAAAGTTCATAAGGCACATAAAAGAAAATTAGGGATAATAGCGCCAAAGGCGCCCCAATTGAAAGCAAAAGAATCCGATAAATTGAAAATCTGATTCTACTGGATCTGTTGATCTGATCGTCTGTGGCTCCAATTGACTTCAGATGGTCAAAATAGGCCTTGATGCGGCTAGACATCTTAACAAAACTATCCTGATCTTTCTTTTCATAATATTCTATTGCATTTGCTACCCCTTGAGCATATGAAAAAAGAGCTTCTTCATCCTTTGAAGATATCCCCTCCTCAACCTTAAAAACATTGATGAAAAGACGATTAATGTACCTTACCAGATCTTGATTTGCATCATTGCTGATATTAATGATCTGGCTCTCCATTTCTTTCTGCATTTTTTCCGCTTTTGAACGCAAAATATCCGTGGGTGCCATACCAGAGTAATCTCCTGAAAAGTCTATAGGAGCGCCAAATTTTACGACTACCCTGCTCTGAAATTCATGAGGATTAGAATAATTGATCCCAACGGGAATAATCGGTACAGTTGCTTTCTGTTCCATGTACTCTTCAAATCCTTCTTTTATCCTGATCGCTCCTGTTTTTAGTTCTCTGATCCTTGAAACTGTTTCGCTGCTTGCTTCAGGAAAAAGAAGTATTGATTTTCCTTGAGATAAACTCTTATAACATTCCCTAAACATCTCTACATTACTAGCAGGTTTACCGTTGGATAACCAAGGACGATGAACCGGAATCATATTGAAATGTTCCTTAAAAAGATAAGACCGGAAACCTTTACCAAACCAGTTTTCGCCCGCCAGAAAATAGATCTTTGCATCTATAGAAACTCCAACGACCAACGGATCGATCAATGCACTGGGATGATTTGCAACATATATCGCAGGGCTATTTTTGGGAATATTCTTTTTACCAAGGATTACAAATTGCCTGAAAAAAGCCCGGATCGAATATTTGATCAGTTGCTTTAAAATGAAATAGATCATGTGGTGAAGATAATAATTCAGTCGTAAACAACTTTTTATTTAAATTGTCCGTCTGAGAGAAAACTAACTTACTATTACAATGTCTCGAATCAAGCAATTTGCCTCATTAACGATCTTTTTTATTGGATTAAATGCGTTCTCCCAACAACCCATGCAGTTCGGTCAGGTCACCGATTTAAACATGGTTATCGCAAATATATTCGGGATTCAATGTGATGGAGTTTCGAATGTGCAGTTAATGGCTGCCCCTTTTCAAGTAGGTCGATTTGAAAACGGTAATAGCTTTGGATTATCAAGTGGACTCGTAATGTCAACCGGTTTAATAACAGGTTCCCAAATGCCTTCTGGATTATTTAATTCTACAGCTATAGGCGTAGGAGGTGACAATGAAATTGCTCAATTCGGAGCAGCCGCTGGTCAAACACCTTCTAATTTTGATGCATGCAGGATTGAATTTGATTTTAGTCCATCTTCGACAGATACGATCCGATTCAATTATATTCTTGCGTCAGAGGAATATCCTGAATATTCAATGACAAGTTACACTGATCGTTTTTTATTCCTTGTTTCAGAGAATGGAAGTCCATATGTGAACATAGCGTTTTTACCAGGCACAACCACCCCTGTTGAGATCAACTCAGTGAATCAATTTGTCAATCCTCAATATTATAACGACAATACGGCAGGTCCAAATGCCGGAAACTTTGTATTTGATGGTTATACTGTACCTTTCGAAGCAAAATTCTTTGCCCAGTTAGGATCAACATATCACATTAAGCTGGTCATAGCAGACGTGAATGACGCACTTTATGATTCTGCAATCTTTTTAGATGAACAACAAGCATACAATGACATTAGTGGAATTCTCTCCGTGAACGGATCACCAGCTGAAGGTATTCTGGAGGTATTTAATTTTATTGGAGACACACTCTTGGCTCAACCGGTCCAAACAATTACTGTTTCCAACGGCAACTATCTTGCTGATAGTCTTCAAACAGGAATGTATCATGTAAGATTTACGCCAGATCCAATACTATTCCCTGGGGTTGCACCTCTTTATTACACTTCTGGTCAAACATGGTCTGATGCTGTTGCCATTGGACTGCCATGTTTTCTGGATAATGGCAATATTAATTCAACATCACTTTCAGTGCTAAGTGGAAATGGAATCATTGGAGGAAATATTATAATCGACACTAATTATCTGAAGCAACCTACTCAAGCTTTGGAAAACGCTCTTGTCAAACTTTTCAACTCAAATGATCAACTAGTAGCCTTCACATACTCTGATGTGGATGGAAATTATCAGTTTTCAAGCCTCCCAATTGGAACTTATTATATTCTACTTGATCTTCCATATATCCCACAGATCAATGTCCACAACATTTCAGTTACTGGAAATGAAGTATTTAGTGGAGCAGACTTTGCAGTTTTATCTGACGGGATCAACGCAGTTGACAATTTGATAGCAGGAATTGGCGAATTAGACAATAATCATTTTACACTTTATCCTAACCCCGCTCACAATGAATTAAGCATTATTTCAGACAGTGAAAATGTATATTCAATTCATTCATTGAGTGGACAATTGATCGTTTCAGGGTTATTGATTGAAGGAATAAATCAAATCTCCGTTGATAACTTCTCTCCAGGTATCTATTTTGTTCAGGTTGGTTTAAATGGAAGAAGAAAATTGATTATCGAATAAGTGATCATACTTATTTCAATGCTGTGTTCTAATTTTTGTTTAGTTTGTTGATTCATTTTTACAAATTCTAATGAACTCACTCGTCGACGAACACATTCGCAATTCCAAAAAGTGGTCAAAGGAGCTTTTTCTATTGCAGGAAATCCTACTTGAATGTGGCCTCTCCGAAGAATTCAAATGGAGACAACCCTGCTATCTATACGGAACTGCAAATGTATGTATTCTAGGGTCCTTTAAAGAATTCTGCAGCCTCGCGTTTTTCAAAGGTGCCTTGTTGAATGACGCTGAGCAATTGATGGTAAGTCCCGGAGTGAATACGGTATCTGTAAAAATGTTCAAATTTCGATCCTCTGATGAGATCAATAAACTTCGTGATCTCATAAAAACGACAGTTTTCGAGGCTATCGAAATTGAAAAAGCAGGATTAAAGGTTGAAAAAGATCAAAACAATAAACCCTCAATTCCTGAAGAATTATCTGCTAAGATGGAAAAGGATCCTGTATTAAAAAGTGCATTTGAATCATTAACTCCTGGTAGACAACGTGCCTACTTAATGTTTTTTGAAGAAGCAAAACAGTCAAAAACGAAAGAAGCTCGAATTGAAAAATACATTCCGAGGATACTTAAGGGGAAAGGAATGAATGACTGCATTTGTGGACATTCCAAGAGAATGCCGAATTGCGACGGATCGCATAAGTACTTCAATCAATAATGAAAAAATTGCACAAGATTTGCAAAGAACTGTGCTTTAAGATAAAACCATGAAACAACTGATCGCTCTTCTGACACTATTTTCTGTTTTCTCTGTATTCAGTCAAAACTGTGGAAATTGCACCTCGACCTATTCTACTTCTACGACCATCAATTTGAATGTACTTGCCGGAGAAACATTTTGTATTGACGCAGGGGTTACCATCACAGGAGATGTGATCGTAAATGGTGGAACACTTTGTAATAATGGGACTATTACAGGAAATCTCAGCATTTACTCAGGAAATGTCTACAATTATGGGATGATCGATCTTACAAGTGGATTGAACCACACGTCAGGAGACCTTTTCAACTATGGTTCATTGATCAACGGCTCATACTTGGGGATTGGGACGAGTATTTCGACGATCAATTTTGGGAGCATGAACATCACCACCTTGAACTATGGAAACGCTGGCATCGGACCCAATGCCGTTTTCAATAATTTTGGATTCATTCAGGCCACTTCGATTAGCGTAGACACCACTGATTTCCTTAATTCAGGGACAATTAACCTCACCGGAAATTTAAATAATGGCAATCAATCGACATTTAATAACCAGGGCGAACTGACCATTGGCGGAAATTTGGTCAACAACCAGAGTGCACTGTTCAAAACTTCATGTACAATTCCTGTAGGAAATAATTTTTCCAATTATGGAAATATCGAAGGTCCATTTGTGGGGTGCGGTGGATTTGAAGTAACTGGTAATGCCACCAATTTTGCTACGGGTACAATAGCACTTAATAATTCAAATATTGATGTTTGCGAAGCAGGAATTCCCGGTGGTCTGGCCAATTTTGGAGTGGTAGGTTCAAATGTTACTCAGTGCAGTTGTAACACAACATGTTCAGCCCAACCTTCAAATGGAATCGTTCAAGTCTTTAATGACCTCAATCAGAATTGCAGTGTAGACCTGGGTGAATATGGAATTTCAAATGTATATCTGACACTTGCTCCAAATAATGAGATTATTACCACAAATGCAGCCGGCTATGCTTTTTTAAACTCGCTGACAGATGGCACATATACCTTAACGGTTGATACAACTAACCTGAACTGGCATACCGATTGTCCTACTTCAATCTCATTCGATGTTACCGGAGGAGTATTCTCTTCCAATTTGTACTTTGGATTGATTTCAGACAACCCTTGTTCCTCACCCGATGTAAGTATCTATATGCCATTCATTCGTGGATGCAATGACAATCAAATGGTATATGTATCTGCCTGCAATGAATGGACAGCAACAGACCAACTAAGCGCATCATATGTTGATGTAGAATTACCCTCAGAGCTAACGTTAAATAGCGCGACATTAAGCTATACTGATCTTGGTAACAACGTTTTCAGATTTTCAACGGGAGATATTTTACCTGGTGAATGTGTCACTTTTGTGCTTTCTACAACAGTTGAATGCGGACTTCAAATTGGTCAGACCCTTTGTCTTTCAGCGAATCTAAATCCGGTTCTCACTTGTATGTTGGACACTGTTCCTTCCAATCCAATCACGGGAAATGGAACTACTACGACCAACACGATCGGACTGAATGGTTTCCCTCAACCATGTACACTACCATGGGATCAATCAAGTCTTTCTGTTGATGGGTGGTGCGCAAACGATTCAATTTACTTTACGATTACGAATACAGGATCTCCAGGTGGCGGAGATATGGAATGCTATTCACCAATGTGGATCACGATTGATGGTGTTTTAACCTATTCAGATTCAATTATGATTCCAGGTGGTGAAACGATTACACTTGTCTTCCCTGGCGACGGGCAAACCTGGCAATTAAATGCTTCTCAGCACCCTCTTCATCCCGGCAATTCCAATCCAAATGCTGTTGTTGAAGCCTGTGGATCAGATCTAACTAACTGGGAGCCTGGGATTGTGGATGACCTTCCTTCGGATGATGCTGATCCTGTTGTGGATATCTTTTGTGGTCCGGTATTGAACAGTTACGACCCCAATGATAAAACGGGATTCCCGAATGGAATTACCGAAGAACATTATATTCAACCCGGACAGCAGCTCCAATACGCAGTAAGATTTCAGAATACCGGTAATGATGTTGCTTATAACATTATCATACGCGACACACTGGATACTGATCTAAATATCTTCACCGTAACCCCAGGTGTAGCCAGTCATCCTTATACGTTCAGGATCTATGGACCAAGAGTACTTGAATGGACTTTTGAGAATATAAACCTTCCTGATAGCACGTCCAATGAACCTGAAAGTCATGGTTTCGTAACGTATCACGTTGAACAAGCTCCAGGGTTAACTCCTGGAACACAGATCACGAATCATGCTGACATTTATTTCGACTTTAATGACCCAATCATTACCAATGAAACCTGGCATAAGATCTATGAAGGATTTCCTGCTGTAGCTTCAATCAATGAATTCATTCATCCAACTACCAATATCCTGATCTATCCAAACCCGACAAATGAAACGATCACCATTAAACAAGATGACATGATCATACGTGACTATATGATCTTTGATATTCAAGGGAAGATGATCTTATCGGGAACACTTTCAGAAAAAATGACCGATGTTTCACTGATCAATTGCAGCAAAGGAATTTACTTGATTAAAATTGATGGAATTGCTGAGCCTATTCGAATCGTAAGAAACTAGAAAAGAATCCTAAAGAATGAACGATCCGGTTCAGGAATACATTGATCAATTTGACAACGAAACAAGAAGTCGTTTGATCAAGATCAGGCAGCTTGTCAAACAGTTGGCTCCAACGGCAATTGAAGGTTTTTCTTATTCGATGCCCTCTTATAAGCTCAATAAAAAACCATTGATCTATTTTGCCGCATATAAAGAACATATAGGTCTATATGCTACCCCAAATGCACATGCCTACTTTAAAGATCAATTGAAACGCTATAAACAAGGAAAGGGTTCAGTGCAGTTCCCTCATAATGAGGAATTACCATTACTATTGATCAAAGAGATCATTGAATTTAATATTCAACATTTGCTTGCCAAGTAATGATTTAAGCAAAAATCTACCCTTCGTCTGAGTTAAAAGTACTACCTTTTAAACCTATGGTTGAACAGGTTGAACTCGGTTTAAAAAATAACTGGAAACAATTTACTCTTCTCGTAATTGTCAACGCCTTTGTAGGCGGAATGATCGGACTGGAAAGAACAATTTTTCCTGAGTTCGCAGCCTCCAAATTTCATATTGATTCCAACTCCGCACTTTTAAGTTTTATTGTTGTTTTCGGTGTTTCAAAAGCCATTTCAAACTACTATACCGGTAAACTGGCGAATCGATTTGGACGAAGAAACCTACTCCTGGCGGGATGGATCTTATCGATTCCAGTTCCTTTTCTTTTGATCTTTTCCATGAACTGGTATTGGGTGTTATTTGCAAATGTGCTCTTAGGAATCCATCAGGGTTTAACGTGGAGTAGTACTGTTGTTATGAAGATCGATCTGATCGGAGAAAAAAACAGAGGATTGGCAATGGGGCTTAATGAATTCTCCGGTTACCTGGCAGTTGGTCTAGTAGCTTATTTTACCGCCAATATTGCTGATAATTATGGGATAACTCCATATCCATTCTATTTGGGAATCGTTATCGCGCTTCTTGGATTATTACTTACGCTGTTTTGGGTCAAAGACACCATTGCTCATGCACAACAAGAATTGAAAACCAATAATTCGATATTACTTAAAAATGTTTTTTTTGAAACCACAGTCAAGAATAAAACGCTCAGCTCTGTCACTCAAGCTGGTCTTGTCAACAATTTGAATGACGGTATGATTTGGGGCTTACTTCCAATACTGCTTATTTCTATCGATTTTGATCTTGAAAAAGTGGCGGTTATCGGATCTGTTTACCCGGCAGTTTGGGGAATTGGACAGCTCTTCACCGGAAAATTATCCGACCATGTATCCAAACGATCCATGCTTTTTGGAGGAATGCTTCTTCAGGGGATCGCCATCCTAATAATTCCTTTTACTCAACATTACCAGACACTTGTATTATTGTCGTCTATCCTTGGTATTGGAACAGCCATGGTATACCCTACTTTTCTTTCAACCATCGCTCAAGCAACCAACCCGGAACAACGAGCCGAAAGTATTGGCACCTTTCGCCTTTGGAGGGATCTGGGATATGCAATAGGAGCCGTTATTTCAGGAATTACTGCAGACTTATTCGGGATTGATAAAGCGATCATTTTAATTGGCTTAATCACCGTATTTTCCTCTTTAATCATTCGATTCAGAATGCCCAAAATTTGAACTATGGAATTTGTAACAATTAAAACATTTGACTCGGCACCTGAAGCTCATATCTACAAAAACAGGCTGGAAGGTGATGGAATAGAATGCTTTATCCATGATGAATTCATTGTTAGTGTAAATCCATTGTATTCAAATGCTGTCGGAGGGATCAAACTTAAAGTCAAAAAAGAAGACCTTAATCAAGCATTGGAGATTCTTCGCTCAATCGAGGCTCAACCATTTACAGATAATGAAGGAAATCTAATTACCTGTACTAAATGTGGATCAACTTCCTTAAATAGCGACTATACCAGTATGAAGGATGCCAAAGGTATTGTAGCAGCAATCATCTCCTTTTTGTTTTATGTTTTCCCTTTGCATTTCAAGAGGATCTACAAGTGCAATCATTGCGGACATGAATTTGATCGCAAATAGATCAATAATGTATATCAAGGATTGGGTGAATCTCCAATTCATTCTCAGCAGCATTCCGAGGATATTTATGATCAACATCAATGAAAGCCACGCCTGTTATGGTCACCGTCTTCCCTTCCAGTTCATCTTTGTGAGCTTCGATCCAGTCTCTTACCGTTTTATATGTCTCATAAAACATTGATCCTTCTGCATATTCACAACCGGGATTTGGATTTTCACAATTGACGTACTTATCATTACCATCCGTCAATTTTACTTTCCAGTCTCCATCACGGTATTTTTTAACCTTATCAACTACAGC
>SBFR01000195.1 GCA_006227105.1 Bacteroidota bacterium | reverse complement strand
ATGGAAAGTCTGGATACTGAAGCGCTTGATTCCTTTTCGATCAAAGAAGCCTATTATGATTGCATTGATCGTGGGGTAAAAGGTAAAGAAGCTGTTGAATTATCCTTAATGAACCATATGAGTGTGATCGCAGCTGCTACGAAAGATCTTGATCAGGCATTGGATTATGTGGATATGCTTCAGGAACATATTGAATATCGGTTGAAACATTATTCAAAGTGTATTACGAAAAGCACTGATAATTATCTGAAGTATCTTCAAGAAACCTATGTTCGTCAATTAAAGCAGAAGCTAAGAATAGAGCTTGATCAGGACTAACTTCAGATTAGTATTGCAGTAGCAATTCAGTTGTGTCAAACGCAGTGGTGATCACTGATTTTATTCCATTATTGGAAGTTCCTGATAAATAATAGAAATACGAATACATGGTGTTACCATCATTCACGCAAATGATCGATGTGTCTACAATTCCATATAAATTCTGTTGATCTTTAGAGCAACACTCTTCGCAATCCGCTTTTCCGCTTTGTTTGGTGTAAGCCAGGAAGTCAGAGGCAGAAGACGGTGAAACATTAATAAATCTAAGATTTACCCAACTTTTTGCAGTGGTTCCAAAATTTCGAACATTATCTTCTTCCAGGGTCATGGTGGAAAAGTAGATGTTTTCATTGACATCAAAATAAAGGTCTTTTGAAGCTTTCAAAACGTACCGTTCCATTTTCTCCCTCGGAAAAGTAAAGGAATAATTGCCGTCTGAACCTAGAGTCTGGGTACCGATCAGTTGAAGGTCGGTTGTTCCAACCGGTACTTGATACAGTTTTACAACAGCGCCTGCATGAGAGGTATTGAAGGTGTTATCGGAAATATTTCCTTTAAGCGTAAACTCGCCTTTACCTTTCTTGCAGCCCATGAACGAGAGGCCTATTATTAAAATGAAAAATAGTCTCATCCTCTAAAATTACAATTCTTCATTCAAAACATCAAAACGTTCACTAACATTCTTTTGTGGATAAATTGCGCTCATATTTTTTGAAGGAGGTGGTTTGTAGAAATTTAAAACTCCTATATTGGTCGTACAAACTTAAAATCTATTGCTATGTCAGAATTAGACAACATGAATGCGGGAACTGAAGCACGTCCTACGTTATTAACTGTGCTTTGTATTTTAACTTGGATCGCTAGTGGTCTGGGTGCATTAGCTTATTTAATCCTTGTAGTCGCTGGTGCTGCTATGGCAGATGCTCTTTCTAGCATCCCTGGAGTAGGATCGATGGTGACATCAGGAATGATCTTCCTTGTGCTTGCACTTCTAGGATCTGTTTCAAAGATCGTTGGAGCAGCGCAAATGTGGAAGATGAAGAAGATGGGATTCTATCTTTATGCAGTTGGTGAATTAGTGGTATTTATCGCTGGTTACATGGCTGTTAAAGATATTCCTGCTGAAATGGGAGGTGGATTCCCAGTAATGGGTCTAGTGTTCTCTGCAGTGTTCATCGGTCTTTACGGAATGAACGTTAAGAAAATGGCTTAATCTGAACAATTTAAAGAAAAGGAACCTTTCGGGGTTCCTTTTTTATTTAACTAACAAAAACAACTATGTATTCACGAGATTTAGAATTTGCTTTTGGAGCAGCAATGGTAGGGTTTGTATTGATCGTTTTGGCGATTTCTTTGACGATCGCCATACTTTATTTAATGAACCTCCAGAATCTGATGAAAGAGGTAAATCAGAAAAATAGACAAGTAGAGCCTGGAAATGTATGGCTAATGTTAATTCCATTATTCAATATTATCTACCCATTTATCCTTTATCCAAAGATCTGTGATTCGGTGAAGGCTGAATTCGAGTTCCGCGGTAAACCGGAAACAGGAGATTATGGAAGAGCATTAGGTATTACAATGCCTATCCTTGGCTTGGTAGGTTTTGTTCCATTTCTTGGAACTTTTGCAGGGCTGGCAAACCTTGTGATCTTTATTATTTTCTGGGTAAAAATGGCAGAATATAAAAACAAGCTTCGCAATATGCCCAAAACGGGTGATGGATTAAGTTCCAGCAGTGATTTGATCGATTAAAAAAGACGAAAACCTCAGAAATGAGGTTTTTTTTATGATAGACTTATGGATGAATTGCAATTAGATGATGACCGCTCTATAGATCTAGAGAAAGAAAGAAGTTCATTTTTAACGGTGATCTGTATCTTATCTTTTGTTGGAAATGGTTTAGGTATCGCTCAGGGTTTTTTAGTGTTTTCTCTTGCCGGATTTTATTCGAGGATGTTTCATTCGGTAGCTGCGGTAGGCCAAGGAACTTTAAAATCGCAAATGAGAACAGTTGATAGTGTGATCAACGCGGTATCATGGTTCGGTATTATTGTTTTATTGAGCAGTATTGTATGTTTGATCGGAGCTATTTTGATGTGGAGACTCAAGAAAATAGGTTACATGCTTTATGTGCCGTTTCAGATGATCCCGGTTATATATTTTGTTTTTAGTTTGCTTTCATTTATTCCGGCTGAGGGCCAAGGAGTAGCTTTAATGTTTGGATTCTTTTACTCGCTTTTACCATTGGCATTTATTGTGCTTTTTGGGATTCAGTTAAAGCAAATGAAGTAAGAAATAGGCAACGCCAACAATGAACTTCTAGCTTGTTTTTGTACCTTCGTTTTCCTAAAATCAACAATTATGTCGGAAGATAAGAAGATCATTTTTTCAATGGTCGGGGTGTCTAAAGTCACACCACAAGGAAAACAGATCATTAAGGATATATACCTTTCATTTTTTTACGGGGCTAAAATTGGGATCATCGGTTTGAATGGTTCCGGTAAGTCGACCGTTATGAAGATCATTGCTGGGTTAGATAAAAACTACCAGGGTGATGTTGTATTTTCTCCGGGGTATTCCGTAGGATATCTGCCTCAGGAACCTGAGCTTGATTTGAATAAGACCGTTAAAGAAGTCGTTATGGAAGGTGCTCAGGAAACTGTTGATGTTCTGAAAGAATATGAGGAGATCAACAATGCCTTCATGGATGAAGAGGTTTTGAATGATCCTGATAAAATGGATAAGCTTATTGCTCGACAGGCACAAGTTCAGGATAAGATCGATGCACTCGATGCCTGGGAATTGGATTCAAAGCTTGAAAGAGCAATGGATGCGCTTCGTTGTCCTCCTGATGACCAGAAGATCTCTACACTTTCAGGGGGTGAAAAGCGCAGGGTTGCGCTATGCCGTTTGCTACTGCAAAATCCGGATGTCCTTCTATTGGATGAGCCTACCAACCACCTTGATGCTGAGTCGATTGATTGGTTGGAACAACACCTTCAGCAATATAAAGGGACGGTCATTGCAGTAACTCACGACAGATACTTCCTTGATAATGTTGCTGGTTGGATCTTAGAATTGGATAGAGGAGAAGGTATTCCATGGAAAGGCAATTATACCTCATGGTTGGAGCAGAAGGGGAATCGACTGAAGGAAGAAGAGAAATCAGAAAGTAAGCGTCAAAAAATGCTTGCTCGAGAGTTGGAGTGGGTTCGCATGAATCCAAAAGGAAGGCACGCCAAGAATAAAGCAAGAATTGCCAATTACGAGAGAATGCTTGTGGAAGATCAGAAGTCGAAAGAAGAAACATTAGAAATACCAATCCCTAACGGTCCAAGACTTGGGATGAATGTAATTGAGGCTTCACATGTGGCGAAATCCTTTGGAGATAAATTACTTTATGATGACTTGAATTTTAACTTACCGCCAGCTGGAATCGTTGGGATTATCGGGCCTAATGGCGCTGGTAAGACGACGATCTTTAAGATGATCATGGATGAGATTGAGCCGGATGCAGGGGAATTTAAGGTAGGGGAAACGGTTAAGATTGGCTATGTCGATCAAACCCATAAGGATATCCATCCCGATAAAACTGTATTTGACGTAGTTTCTAATGGTTTGGAATATGTAGAAGTTGGAAGTCAGAAGATCAATTCCAGAGCCTATCTATCCAAGTTTAATTTCAACGGAGCAGACCAGAACAAGAAAGTAGGTGTTTTATCCGGTGGAGAAAGGAACAGATTGCATTTGGCAATGACGCTAAAGACAGAAGCAAACGTACTATTATTGGATGAGCCAACCAACGACATTGATATTAATACATTAAGAGCCCTTGAAGAAGGAATTCAGAACTTTGCAGGTTGTGCCGTGATCATATCACACGATCGTTGGTTCCTTGATAGAATTTGTACCCACATTTTAGCCTTTGAAGGAGATTCTCAGGTCTATTGGTTTGAAGGTTCATATACCGAATACGAAGAGAATAAGAAGAAGCGACTTGGTGATTCCGGACCAAAAAGGATCAAGTACAGAAAACTTGTCAAATAATCAGATATGGATCCACTTCATGGTATTACATTGGAGCGAATGCTAAAAGAATTGGTAGATAAGCTCGGTTGGGATCATTTAGGGTATTTGATCAAGATCAATTGTTTTAATCATGAGCCCAGCATAAAGAGTAGCTTGAAATTTTTGAGAAAAACACCTTGGGCCAGAGCAAAGGTGGAGAAATTATACATTGAAAGAATCGCGGAACCAAGAATGCAGGATCAATTAAAAAATAATTTATGAGTGTAAGAAATTTAGAACCGAAAGTGTTATGGAATCATTTTAATGATCTTAATGATGTTCCGAGGCCTTCTAAAAAGGAGGAAAGAGTAATCAAGTTTATGGTTGATTTTGGGAATTCATTAGGATTGGAGACGAAGGTTGATAAAATCGGGAACGTGATCATCAAAAAACCGGCAACTGCTGGAATGGAAGATCGAGAAACGTTGATCCTTCAGTCGCACCTGGATATGGTTCATCAAAAGAACAATGAAACGGTATTTGATTTTGATTCTCAAGCTATTGAAATGATCGTGGATGGTGACTGGGTGAAAGCAAAAGGAACCACTCTTGGGGCAGACAATGGAATAGGTGTAGCTGCAATCATGGCATTATTGTCTTCAAAAGACATTAACCATCCTGCACTTGAAGCCTTTTTTACGATCGATGAAGAGACAGGTATGACGGGTGCTAAGGAGATGGACGGGAGTCTTTTGTCAGGAAAGATCTTGTTGAACCTTGATACAGAAGACGACGACGAATTATCAATTGGTTGTGCGGGTGGTATTGATACTAATACTTCATTTAAATACTCACAAGTACCTGTTAAACAAGATTATGAGTGTTTTTCAATTGTTTTAAAAGGACTTCTTGGTGGGCACTCAGGAATGGATATTCATCTGGGTAGAGGAAATGCAAATAAATTGCTTGTTAGATATTTGTATCATTTGGTATCACTTGTTGATATACAGCTGATCGAATTTGATGGCGGTAGTCTAAGAAACGCAATTCCAAGAGAGGCTTCTTGCGTTATATCAGCTCCAAAAGGATCACTATCGTTTTTAGCAAGTGAAACGGATTCTTACTTTGCCATGTTGAATCGTGAATACGGTTTGATTGAACCAAACTTAAGCATTAGTGTTGGTCAGCTTGGTGAATCTGGGAAAGCTGTTGAAGATATCGATCTGCATAAAATTTTAAATGCGCTTTATGCGGTGCATAATGGGGTTTACCGAATGAGTCCTGAGATAGAAGGGTTAGTTGAGGCGTCTTCTAGTTTGGCAAGAGTGATTATCAAAGATGGTGAATTTTCAACGCAATCGCTGCAGCGTTCGAGCGTTGAATCCAGTAAGGGAGATGTTGCGAACATGATCAGGAGTGCATTTGAAAATATGGGGTGTGCGGTGGTTCAAACGGGAGATTATCCGGGGTGGGCTCCAAATTCAAATTCAAGGATCTTGCAATTAATGACCGACTTGTATCGAACGACATTCAATGAAGAGCCACAGGTAAAGGCGTGTCACGCTGGTTTAGAATGTGGAATTTTAGGCAAACATCTTTCTGGGGTAGATATGATTTCTTTTGGACCGAACATTCGAGGTGCGCACAGTCCGGATGAAAAAGTGCAGATTTCTTCTGTACAGAAATTCTGGAAGTTCCTTTTATTGACTATTGAAGCTACTCCATCAAAAGCATGATGGACAATCGAAATGAGTTGATCAAACTCGCAAATACGAAAATGCCCTTTGGAAAGTACAAAGGGCATTTTTTGATTCATATTCCTGAACCATATTTGGTCTGGATGAAAAATGAAGGGTTTCCAAAAGGTAAGATAGGGGAGCAACTTGCTCTTATTCTTGAGATAAAAGTGAATGGATTGGAATCTCTGATCTATCCACTTATAAAAAAATAAATAAATATATAAACTTCAAATTATTTACTTAACTAATTGTTATACAGAATTTTAATATAGCTTTCTAAAGCTTTTGATTTACGTTTTGATTGACATTTTTTAATTTATTTCATTTTTTTTGAAACATTCTGATCGAAGCGGGCGTAAATGGCCCTGTATCGAATGATAAATAGTGAAAATTAAAAAAGGAATCATGATAAACAATAGTTTGAAATTAGCACAGTACAAGCTTGCACAACATAGAGTACAAGGGACTAAGAGCAAGATGAATATCCATGAAGTAGCGAAATTAATGGATGCTATTAAAACTGCAGAACAGGCTAAAAGTGTTCAGCAAAATTCAATTTTTCATTCGTTCAGCATGAATTAAGTAAACCAATCATAATCAGTAGGATAGGAGTTCATTTGGACTCCTATTTTATTTTGTATACATTTGTAAATATCAATACCTTTAAACAATATTTACAAATGTTAATAGCCGAACGCATTCAAATGGTGATTAAGATGCATAATCTTACACCGTCTTCTTTTGCAGATAAAATTGGTGTTCAACGGTCTAACGTGAGTCATGTATTATCAGGTAGAAGTAAGCCAGGTCTTGATTTTCTTGAAAAGATCCTTACTGGATTTCCAAGGGTGAATGCTCATTGGTTGATTACAGGGGAGGTAAATGATTCTTCTTCAGCTTCCTATGGTGAGTCAAATCAAGTAAAAAATGAGTCACTCATGGAAGGGGAAGACAAAAATGAAATTGATAGAATCGTGATTTTCTTTACTGACGGTACTTTTTCGGAGTATAAGCAGGCCTAATTTTCGATAACGGCAGAGCCAATAAGCTCTTCCCCCCTGTACCAAGCGGCAAACTGACCTGGAGCAACACCTTTCTGCTTCTCCACGAATAAAAGAAAGAACTGACCATTTTTGTTGATCAACTGCGCCTTCTTAAGTGGTTGTCGATATCTGATCCTGGCAGAGACTTCTTGAATTTCATCCGTATTCATTTCAAAATTAGGATTGATCCAATTCATTGTATCTTTCTGAAGCTTGAGGGCCCAGCGGTTTAATCCAGGATGTTCTTCTGTTTGACCGGAAAATACAATGTTATTTTCAATATCTATTCCTATAACAAACGATGGCTGTGGGCGACCTCCAATGTGTAGGCCTTTTCTCTGTCCAACAGTATAGTAATGAGCTCCGTTGTGCTCAACCACTTTCTCTCCGTCTTCTCTTTTGTATTGAAAAGGTTTTGCCAGCTCTTCAATGTTGTCTGGGTTTACTTCGAGTAGGTCATATGCTTTGAATTGCGGTAGATCTGGAGAAACTTCAATTACATCTCCCTTGATCGGTTGAAGTTTTTGCTGAAGAAATGTTGGGAGACTGATCTTTCCAACGAAGCATAATCCCTGAGAGTCTTTCTTTTCAGCGGTTACTAATCCCATCTGAGCTGCAATGGCTCTTACTTCAGGCTTTAATAATTCACCAATTGGAAAAAGTGCTTTGGATAACTGTTCTTGATTGAGCTGACATAGAAAATAACTCTGATCCTTGTTTGGATCTTTTCCAGCCAACAAACCAAAGCTACCATCCTCGTGCTTTGTTTTTCTGCAGTAATGACCCGTGGCGACATAATCTGCTCCCAGGTCCATGGCAGCTTTTAAAAAGACATCGAATTTGATCTCTCTGTTGCATAGCACATCGGGATTTGGGGTTCTGCCAGATTCGTATTCGGAGAACATATAGTCCACAATGCGGCTTTTATATTCTTCTGAAAGATCGATTACCTGAAAGGGGATGCCCAATTGTTGTGCAATTAAAAGAGCATCGTTGGAGTCGTCTATCCAAGGGCAGTCATCAGATAGGGTTACGCTTTCGTCATGCCAGTTGCGCATGAACATACCAATTACCTCATAACCTTCCTGTAATAGCAAGTATGCTGCGACACTAGAGTCAACACCACCTGATAAGCCTACGACCACTCTTTTCACAATGCAAATTTACCGAATAATTGTTGGATTGTAATGTTTAATGTCTGGCTCACTGATTAACAAATATAAATGACTTGAGTTTACAAATATAAATAGCAGATTTAACGTTATATAACAAAGGCTGCTTGAAACATTGGTTTCATTTTTGCTATTTTCGTTTTATGCTAAGGTTGATCATTGTCGCTTTATTATTTGTTCCTTTTGCTTCCAGTTCGCAGGAATGTGATAGGGTGCTGTTTGCAGGAAAAGTAGTAGATTCCCTTAGACCACAGGCTTTCTATAATCTGATGGTTGTAAACAGATCGAATGGACGTGGTGTGTTTGGTCAGCCCAATGGCTCTTTTTCTGTTTATGTAAACAACGGAGACACCATAGCGCTATCTGTAAAGGATTATCCATTATATACAGTTATCGTTCAAGCTGACTCGAATTGTCAATGTAAAAGAACGATTTATATAGAGGGAAGACCACAGGAAGTGACTGAAGTAGTGGTTCGGCCTTTAAAGACGCTAGATCAGATAAAAGAAGAAAGAGCTGCTCTTGCTATGAGAGAAACAAGAATGGTTACTGGAATTGAAGCTCTTCAGAGCCCAATCACGGCATTATATCAGGCGTTTTCAAAAGTTGAACGAAATAAGCGTTGGATAGCTGAACAGGAGTACAAGGATGATCAGCGTATGGTTGTCAAAGAATTGCTTCGACTTTATGTGGCTTATGAGATCATCGATCTTGAAGAAGAAGAATTTGATTCATTTATTGCCTTCTTAAATGTGAATGACGATTTTCTAAAGACTGCCTCAGAAATGGAACTGATCACATACATTAAAGACAAATTCGATCATTTCAAGCAGATGAACTGGGAATGATCTAATGCTGGAGTATTCTTCCTTTTTGCCCCTCGGGAATCTTGAAGATCCATTCGTAATATCCGATAAAGTGAGAGTCAAAAAATCCTTTTCTGTAATATAGATTTTCAGGGATATAAACTCTTTCGTTTTCGGAGAGCCCGCCAGCACAAGTTTGAGGAGCAACGCCATCTTGAAGACAAGGAGCATCAACAATAAAATCACTGCCGTATTGCCATACCTGACCCCACTCATCTAATTTTACTTTTCCGGCTGAAGCATTTTCAGGAGAAATGATATAATATCCACCGAAAGCGATTTTTCCTCTCAATTCTTCAATAATACCCAGTGAATAGGCGTAGCCCATACTGTGTGCTACGATGAACAATGTATCATTCACAGATCGATTAGGGATTTCATTCAACATTACAAGTAGGTTTCTACCAGCTATCTTTCCATTTTTCACTCTTAAATCAAAACCGGTTTGATTTGAACTGTGAGGTAATAGGTCTTTTGTTTTTACAAACTTGTCACCATATAGACCAAGGGATTTGACTTTTTGATGGTAACACGTATGTTTTTTAGGATTCTTACATCTGCGAGGATAGGCACTGGAAAGTGATGAAAATGAATAAATACTTCCGTGGTTGCTGGTTTCTACACTAAAATGCCCGTCAGCGTAATAGGTTTCGGCAGGATTGATACGTTTAATGAATTTTTCATCAATTGCCTTCCATGGTCGCCAGTAATTGAAACGATCGTAGTTATAGATCAAGTTGGAAGAATTCGGGAATTCGAAGCCATTTTTTTGAATGTCACTGAAATTCTCTTCAAAACTATGTCCTGTCGAAGCGGGCCGATATCCATTGACAAAAACCAAAATTCTTTTAGTGGCATCATTCAGTGTTAACTTAGGGGTTAGATCAATGCCCAGATGATTGTAAACCCTTTGATCCATCAGAGAATCAGTTGAAGAATAGTAATTAACGACCATGTAATGGCTGGATGCCGGACGTAAATATTGATGATGTTTTAAGATCAAATTGTCGTTGTCTGAGACAAACTTTAATTCAATTATTTTTCCATCAGCGTTTTGCTTTGCATCAAAATAGAGAACCTTCTTTCTTTGCTTTATATACCATTCATTTCCTTTTTTAACCAATATTTCTGAACTGAGATTTCTTTCAGGATTATCTCTTAGAAATTCATTTTGAAGTACTGATCTGTTCACGGCGTAATACCCTAATTGATCAAATTCTTTAATGTGACCAGAAATCACTTGGTATTTATTTAGTTGATATCCAATGAAATAATAACCAAAATAGGAAAGTAGTATGGTAGCCGAACCAACTGCCCACTTGATCATTTTGCGTCTTGCATAGGAGGTAAGGTTTCTTTTCCATCTTCTTTTTACAACCGCTCTAACGACAATGAAAACGAGAAAAAGAAAGCCCCAAAGAATGATGTGTAACCAGCAGATCAGGATTGTTTTGTACTGAAAAACGATCTCAAACAGTTGATCTTGAATATTCAAATGGTATGAGCGATAATTTTTTTTGTAGGGTCTTTTGAGTGCTGTAAGTAAAGCAGAGTCAGCAGATATAATTTTTCCGTGAGCATCTTCCTCCCAAAAATAATAAGCCACCATACCATTGTTGGTTATAACGTCTTCATCTCCATCGTAAAAAAGATAATTTTTGTGATAACGATGAAGATCATCCCATTGGCTCATTGTTAGCTCGGTACCACCATTGATGTCCATGAGATTTAAAGTTGAACCCCTTGAGGGGCCGTCATTGGACCATGAGTTATCTAGGATCCCCACACCATAACCTAATTGACGGGCGATTGTTAATTCAAAACGAGGGGATTCCTGTGATTTAACAAAACCAAATGCTTTATTTTTTGGCATGTATCCTTTTCGGGACTTGCTCACAAACCCGTCGATGACAAACAGGTAGTATTTGTTTTTAGCGTGAAGATCTCCTTCAAAAAAACGATCTCTGAACTCCCTCATTTGTTTTGTATATCTATCGTTTTGATAGCTAGGGTTATCCAATAAAACACCATGAAGCACGGAGTCTTTATATGAAATGGGAGGTAATACTTTGAGCTGGAAATTACATTGAAGATAAACTGAGTCCAGGTATTTCTGGATCAGCTGTTCGTCCAGCTCACTGTCATTAAGAAGTACAATTTGAACTTCTTGCACAATGGGCTTATAAACTTTAATGTTCAAATATGAAACGATCTGGTCCTCGTGCTTAGCCGTAACGAGATAGTTATTTCTTTCCCTTGGTAGATAAAGTGTAGCTGATGTGTCAGAATCAAGCTGGAAGGGTATTTTTTTTCCTTCTCCATATTCAAACGAAAGTTTCTGGGGATTTGGTATTCGATCAAAAAGAAAGATCACCACATCTGTTTCAAGAAAACCAACCGCCTTGTTGCTTACGCAAAATTTGTTGCCCGATTCATTCTTTTTCTGGATATGATGCTTTTCCCATTCCTTGTAATAGCAAGGATCAAAACCGTATTCTTGTTTTGGATGGCTAACAAAAGAGAATCCTTGAGCCGGATTTTGTCCAGCTACCTCTTTCGCAATGAATAGCGAAAGTAGGATAAACATAAAATGAATTCTCATAGTCAAAAATAAGCAAAGTGGGAGCAAAAAATAAGCCGGTTATCCCGGCTTATTCTTATTGTCTATTTATCTCATCAACTCTTTTCTGACGTTGCATCGGGTTTTCTCTCGATTGCTTTTGTTTGAAGAGCTCGTATCTCGATGGGATCTGCTCTTGTGGCCAAGAATTATTGCTTAGATCGGTATCTGCCGTCTCAAGGAAGGGGTCAAGTCTGAATGAGCTAACTTCCTTGTCCAGGATCAATACCTTTGAAACTTTTTGTTCGTATGTTTTCCAGATCTCAGCAGGGATCTTGATCACTTCTGAGGTGTTATCTTTATAATTTACCTGGATGATCAGTGGCATTACTAATCCACCAATGTTCGAGAATGTCAATTCATAAAACTGTTTGTCAGAAGAAAGGAGTTGTTTATCTTCTTCAGAAAGTGTGTTCATGAATTCTTCGTATTCTTTTTTATCAAGCGCATCAACCAGGTAGATGTCTCTCTTTGCATAATAATCATCGATCTGATCATCTCTTTCATTGTATGTTTCCTTGATCATCTCTTTGTTTCTGATAATCGAAATGTTCTGATCTGCATTTTCAGACTGTTCCTTATTGAAAGCTTTTTCAATTGTCGGATTCATCGTATTTAACTGAAACCATTTTACTTGATCCAATGAGATGTCTACGTGGTCAGTAGAGTAGAACCAACCTCTCCAGAACCAGTCAAGGTCAACAGCTGAGGCATCTTCCATCGTTCTGAAAAAGTCTGCAGGAGTAGGGTGTTTGAATGCCCATCTTTCACAATACGTTTTGAATGCGTAATCAAATAATTCACGACCCATAACTGTCTCACGCAAAATGTTGAGTGCTGTTGCTGGCTTACCATAGGCATTGTTTCCAAACTGGAAGATCGATTCTGAATTAGTCATAATAGGGGAGATTCTGCTCTTATCGCCTGACATGTAGTCAACGATCATGTGGGCAGGTCCTCTGCGCGATGGATATCCTCTTTCCCATTCCTGCTCAGTTAAAAACTGAACGAAAGTATTTAAACCTTCATCCATCCATGTCCATTGTCTTTCATCAGAATTAATGATCATAGGGAAGAAGTTGTGTCCCACCTCATGAATGATCACTCCCCACATGCCATATTTGGTTTGTTCTGAGTAAGTACCGTCTTCTTCAGGTCTTCCTCCGTTAAAACAGATCATAGGATATTCCATCCCGATCCATTTAGAGTGAACGGATATTGCAACAGGATAAGGATAATCAACCGTATACTTTGAATAGGTGGCTACAGTGTGCGCAACAAGCTTTGTGGAGTATCTTTCCCATAGTGGATTTCCTTCTTTTGGGTAAAATGACATCGCAAGTACATTCTTTCCACCGACTTTCACGGCCATCGCATCCCAGATGAATTTTCTTGATGTTGCAAATGCAAAGTCTCTGACATTTGTTGCCTTAAAGATCCATGTCTTGGTACTTTTCTCCTTTTTCGATTCCTTTTTTTCAGCTTCTTCTTGAGTAACGATCAAAACAGGAGTTTCCATAGAAGTCTTTGCTTTCTCGAATCTCTTTTTCTGTTCTGCAGTTAAAATGCTATTACCGTTTTGAAGTTCACCTGTTGCGCCTACGATGTGATCAGAAGGAACCGTAATTGAAACCTCATAATCTCCGAAAGGTAGGGTAAACTCTCCTCTTCCAAGAAATTGCTTGTTCTGCCATCCTTCAACGTCATTATACACACACATTCTCGGGAAGAACTGTGCAATCGTATACAAATAATTGCTGTCTTTCTCAAAGAACTCATATCCTGATCTTCCACCAACTGCCATCCGGTCATTGATGTTGTACCACCATTTAACTTTGAATGAAATACTTGATTTTGAAGCTAAAGGCTTTTCAAGGTCAATACGAAGCATTGTTTTATTGATCGCATATTTCATTTTTTGACCTGAGGTAGTCGTAATGGATTCTACTTTAAAACCACCGTCATATTTGAAGAGTTTGCGTTTAACATCACCAATGGATTTAAAGTCTTCCATTCGTTCGATCTCGATCAATTTTGAATCAGAGTTTTCAGCAAAAAGATTTTGGTCCAGTTGCAGCCAAAGATATTCAAGCTTGTCAGGTGAATTGTTTGTATACGTAATGGTTTCTTCACCCATTAACTTTTGGGTTTCATCATCAATGGTGATCTGAATTTTATAATCCGCTTTTTGCTGATAATAGTTTGGTCCTGGAGCACCTGCAGCGGTCCTGTAAGTGTTCGGAGTAGGTAGTTCCATGTCCAGCTGTGCGAACTTACTTTGGGAAAACCCGATCAAAGGAAGCATTGTCAGTAGAATACTAATCTTCTTCATTCTTTGCATATAATTTTATGGTTTGTGATGGTTCATGTTTCAGAAATATGAGGTCATACTTCTTTTCTCTAAACTTAAAGGTCATTTTGTTCTGTTGATCATTAAATACGCTCATCAACAGGTTAAATTTTATGTTCATCTCCTCGGGCATCTGACTTACTGAAGCGCTCATGTAGAAATACACAATCCCATTCAGTAAAACCTCCATTCCTTCTAATTTCAACCAGATCATTTCAGAGCCTTCGGTAATAGTGTTCTCTTGGGTTGATTCAAAGATCAAATGGCTATTGATCTCCTGTTCAAGAAGTTTCAATGAAAGTGAGTCTGTGCCAAAGGATTCAAGTGGATTGACTTCAAGCCCTTTTTTTTCCAAATAAAGATCAAAGTCATGAGCTGTCGCAGATAAAGAAACTTCAAGTTTCCCTGACACTTCGTTGTATTCTACTTCTGCAAAAGAGAAATAAAATTCATGTGCATTCAAAGAAGTCGAGAAGCACGTGATAAGAAATATGAATAAAAATTTCTTCATCGAAGGGGCTACAAAATTAAAATTATACTTGAATGCATAGACTAACACAATTTACATAATAGTACTTTTGCCCAAAAAAAAGATATGACGATCGGTATTGTAGGTTGTGGAAACCTTGGTTTTTCATTGTTGAATGGGATTCGCAGAAATTCGACGGACCAGGTATTGTATGCAAGTAAAAGAAATGTCTCTGATCTTAAGAATACAGACCCCAACACGCATTTCACCTCTTCTAATGCTGAATTGATCGATAAATGTGATCTTTTAATTGTAGCATTAAAACCGTACAACGTCATCCCTTTTTTGTCTCAACATAAAGAGCTGATCGATCCTGAACGACATACGATTGTTTCTGTGGCGACTGGAATTACGATAAACGAGATCGCTGATGTTTTGGCTCCCGGTACAGATATTTTCAGGGCTATGCCGAATACTGCATCCTCTGTTAATGAGTCGATCACAGCTATCTCCATAAAACAAGATCATCTGGGAAGAAAAGATCAGATCGATGAAATTTTCAGATCAGTCGGGCAGACCATATTTATTGATGAAAATCTAATGGAATCTGCGACAATTCTTGGGGCATGTGGAATCGCATACGTGTTACGTTTCATGAGGGCAATGATCCAGGGTGGAATAGAGGTAGGATTTGATGCGACTACAGCAACGAAGATCGTTAGTCAAACGGTTAAAGGAGCCGCTGAACTAATTATTCAAAACGGGACTCATCCTGAGCAGGAGATCGATAAAGTGACAACACCGAAAGGTTGTACGATCGTTGGGTTGAATGAAATGGAGCATAGCGGCTTTAGTTCAGCTCTGATCAAAGGAATCGTAACTTCTTACGAGAAGATCGAAAAATAAAAAAGCCCCAAATGGGGCTTTCAATTATTTTTTCTTTCTGTTCTTCATTTGCTCTTGCTGCATCTTCTGCATTTGCTCAAGCTTTTCCTGGAACTTTGACTTTTTCTTTTCCTTAGGATTTGCTGTGTTTGCAGCTTTCCTTTCGGCCATTTTTAACTTCAGTTTTTCTTCGTCAACAAAGAAATTCTTGATCAATACCATAATTAGGATAGAGATCAATGTTGAGATAAAGTAATAATAGCTCAATCCGGAAGAGTAATTGTTAAAGAAGAAGATCATCATAATAGGGAAGATGTACATGATCACTTTCATGTTTGGCATTCCCGGCTGTTGAGGCTGTTGCATGTTTCCACTATTCATGACAGTATACACAAGGGTAGTGCCGGCCATTAATAATGTAAATAAACTCATGTGATCGCCATACGGCCAGATGTAGACTCCGAAATCCCAGATCGAATCATAAGAAGAAAGATCTTCTGCCCATAAGAAAGACTTCTGACGCAATTCAAAAGCAGCAGGGAAGAATCGAAAGACTGCCAAGAGTATAGGCATCTGAATTAGCATCGGAAGACAACCGGATAAAGGACTTGCTCCCGATTCTCGGTATAAAGTCATCATTTCCATTTGTTTCTTCATTGCGTCATCCTTGTCTGGATATTTCGCATTCAATTCATCGATCGCCGGTTTCATGATCCTCATTTTAGCGGATGACACGAACATTTTCCACTGAACAGGGACAAGGATCAACTTGATGATCAATGTTAAGAGTAGAATTGCTAAACCAAGGCTTAAGCCTGAATCAACCAAGAAATTGAATAATGGTTGTACTGCATACACATTGATCCATCTGAAGAGCCCCCAACCAAAATTCAGGATCTCATCATATTCTTTGTTATATGATCTCAGGATCTCGTAATCATTAGGACCAAAATACCAGTTGAAAGAAACAGATGCATCTGACACATTGGAGAAACCAGGATTCAAGGACGACTTGAAGTCTTTTAGATGAGACCATGAACGATCATGGCCTTCATCGTATGTTTTCACCTTGAACTCAGTTCCTTCTTTAGAGAAGCCATTCTCAGGACGCAAAATAGAGGAGAAGTAGCTTTGCTTGAATGCTACCCAATTCACTTTGTCTTCGGCCTCTGCGTCATCATTGCCCATTTCACTCAGGTAATCAAACCCTTCCTTGTCGTACTTCATACAGATCGTAGAAACTCGGCGCTGTTCACTGAACAATCGTTCAGTCTTACGATAAGCAACATCCCAGTTTAGTAGTACGTTTTTCGGATCGACTTGCCCGCCAAAACCTTTCATTCCAACTTTGTAGCCAATCTCGTATTTACCCTTATTCAATTCGTAACGTTGGGTTACTGTCTTTCCATCTCCAAGATCAGCAGAGAATTCGATCGCATTGTCTGATTTTTCACTTACATTAAAAACATAATTAGATGTTTTTATAGTCTTGTCTTTCAATGGAATAACAAGCTGATTAACAGCATCTCCTTCTGCGAAAAGTCGCATTGGATTTTCCTTTTTATTCTTGTAATCCTCGTACGTTTTGTACTCTTTAAGATACACTGCGGAAACCTGACCTCCTTTCGTAGAGAAATAGATCTTAAGTTTGTCATTTTCCAGGAAAACAATGCTTCCTTTTCCACCTTCTTTAACTGCAGCAACAATAGTAGTATCACTTTTCTGTTCAGCTTTCTCAGGTTTTTTAGCGTCAACCTTTTTCTTTGCTTCCTTTTCGGATTCTTTTTTCTCCTTCAAAGCAAGCTCCTGTTGTTGCTTTTTAATTTCTTCTTCAGTCGGTTGGTTATAGATCGTAAATACGGAAAGTATTAATCCGATCATTACCAAACCGATAATGGTATTTCTATCCATTCTTGTTATTTCTTCTTTTTGTTTTCAATAGCCGCCTGAACAAACGCCACGAATAGTGGGTGAGGGTTGGCAACTGTACTTTTATATTCTGGGTGGAATTGTGCACCTACAAACCAAGGATGTTCCGGGATCTCAACAACTTCAACTAAACCTGTTTCGGGGTTCTTTCCAGTTGGAATCATACCAGCTGCCTCGAAATCCTTCAAGTAATCATTGTTGAATTCATAACGGTGACGGTGTCTTTCACTGATCTTGTCTGTATTGTATGCGCTTGAAACCTTTGATCCAGGCTTTAACTGACATTTATATGCTCCTAGACGCATTGTTCCTCCCATATTGGAAATGTTTTTTTGCTCTTCCATCATGCTGATCACAGGGTATTTGCAGTCTTCTGCGATCTCAGTGGTATGCGCGTCCTCATAACCAAGTACGTGACGTGCGTATTCGATCACTGCACACTGCATCCCAAGGCAAATACCAAAGAATGGAACCTTGTTTTCTCTCGCGAAACGAACTGCTTCGATCTTTCCTGAAATACCTCGAGAACCAAATCCAGGGGCAACAAGAATACCATCAAGTCCACCTAATTCGTCTTCAATATTTGCTTTCGTCAATTTCTCAGAATGGATCCATTTCACATTTACTCGAGCGTGATTAGCTGCTCCTGCGTGGATAAACGCTTCACTGATCGATTTGTAAGCATCCTTCAATTCTACATACTTACCAACTAGACCGATATTTACCTCGGCTTTTGGATTTTTCAGACGATCGATGAAATTCTTCCAATTACTTAGGTCTGGAGTAGATTTTGAGGATAATCCAAGTTTTTCAAGGACTACTTTATCTAATTCTTCTGCCTGCATTAACAGAGGAACATCATAGATCGTTTCAGCATCTCTTGATTCGATCACAGCATTCATTGAAACATTACAGAATTTCGCGATCTTTTTTCTAAGCGTAAGGTCTAGTTCGTGCTCTGTTCTACAACAAAGTATGTCTGGTTGAACACCAAGTTCAAGGAGCTGTTTTACGGAATGTTGTGTTGGTTTTGTTTTTAATTCACCAGCTGCGGCCAGGTAAGGAACCAGGGTAAGGTGAACAACGATACAATCGTTTTCAAATTCCCAAAGCATTTGTCGAACAGCTTCGACGTATGGAAGGGATTCGATGTCTCCAACTGTACCACCGATCTCTGTGATCACGATATCATACTTGCCTTCTTTTCCAAGGATCTGAATTCTTTCTTTGATCTCATCAGTAATATGAGGGATTACCTGAACTGTCTTTCCCAGGAATTCTCCTTTGCGTTCTTTTTCGATCACTGACTGATAGATCCTTCCTGTTGTAACGTTATTTCCCTGAGAAGTCGGTACGTTCAAAAAACGTTCGTAGTGTCCAAGGTCAAGATCCGTTTCGGCTCCGTCGTCAGTCACAAAACACTCACCATGTTCATATGGATTAAGAGTTCCGGGGTCAACGTTGATGTATGGATCAAGCTTTTGAATGGTCACGGAATAGCCTCTGGCTTGAAGTAATTTCGCTAAAGAAGCAGAGATAATTCCTTTACCAAGAGAAGATGTTACACCCCCGGTTACAAATACATATTTTGTTGAATTGGACATGACGAATAAATTGTAACTACGGGGCGCAAAGTTAGTATAAACATCTTAATTAGACTTGACTTTTTAAGCCTATTTTCAACAATTTCGAAACTTATGAAACATTTCCCTGATTTGAAAATTTGTATATTGGAGCAATCAAATTAGAAAATGGAATCAATTCTTGAATCGTCCTCTAAAGACCGATGGTACCTCATCTATAGTTCTCTGTCTGGTTTTGTTTTAGTTGCGATCTATTTTTTACTGAAGGATGTCCTTAAGATAGGTGATTCCGCCTCCTTTTTCTCCGTTTTTATTGTTTTCGCATTATTATTCGACGTTCGACATTTTTTTCCAACCTATACAAGAACGATTTTAGATAAGTCCTTCATGAAGGAAAATAAAGGTTGGTTTCTGTCTTCCTGGGCTTTTATATTACTTGTTCCTATAGTTGCAATGATGCTCATGAGTTCATCAGAATTTAGGGCATTTGATAGTTACTTGATCTTTTCGTTTACTCTTCGATTTACCTACATCATTGGATTCTATCATCTGATCAAACAGAACTGGGGATTCATGGCTATTTTTAAAAAGAAAAATGGGGAGAAAGAGGATGGTTCAGATAAATGGGAAAAACTTGCTTTGTTAAGTGGCTCTTTTCTACCTTTTGTATACGTTTCTCTGAAGAATCCTGTATGGTTTGAAGGTGGTCAGTACATTTTCGCGCCGAAAAGTGAACAATTGCCTTACATTCTGAATTTCTGGCAAAATATATCGCTAGGATTACTGATTTTGGGTTTTCTTTTTATTTTGATCAGTATCGCTTTTAAATCGATCCCTCAATTTAAGTACGTCTCAAGGAATCTGTCAGGGTTATTTTTTGGATTGTTCATTTTGGTTCGTTGGATCCTTGTTTCCGGGAAGGATGTGCCACTTTATTCTATCATGATTTTTTTGGGTTTGATTTTTATTTATTCATTGTATAAATCTATTTCAATGGAAAAGATCAGAGGTCATTGGAATAAAGAGAAATGGATGATTTTCATCTCTTCGCTTGTTTTGTACAATGGGATCTTATTATTGCCAATCGAGAACAAGTTCATTATGATCATGGCGATCACTATTCCACACAATATTCAATATTTAGGCTTTACCGGGGCATTCAATCAGCGCTACTACCTGAATAGCAAGAAGGAACATGGTTTAGCCAAGGTACTTTCAGAGAAAGCGGTGGTATTCTTTTTATTATCTGTTTTTTATGCGTTTGTGTTTGAGCTTTCCAGAACCGGAATCAAGTATGTCGATTGGTTTGATTCGAACGATACATTGCGTTTTGTAAGGAATATCATCGGGATCTTTTTTCTGGCGATGGTGTGGCATCATTATTACTTAGATGCAGTCATTTGGCGAGTTCGAAAGGATAAGGATCTCTCTGAAAATATTTAGTAGGACCAGGTGTCATTAGCCCCTAATTGAAGGAATAATCGATTTTTTCGAATTTCATTTTTGTAAAAGACTGGACAACCATCGTTGTCAAGCCTAGGATAATGAGGGGTGTTTCGTTGAACCTTGGAAGGGAGAAAGATCAAATCATGTATTAGCCTATTTTGAATTGAATGCCTGATCTGCTCACTATCTACTCCGATTCTGAATCTACTTACCTGACCATATGGAAGTGAATAGGAGAGGCCTCCATAAATGACACCATGACTTGATTTTCCATAGGGTAGATCTTCAAGGATTCTAAACCCGGAAGGACAATTGTCCAGAGGGATCTTCTGCCAGGCCGAACCTGCTGTTTCGCCTGTCCATATAACGTTTCCAATAGCAAATTTGAAATCACCATACAAATAGGTCAATGTTAATGCTCCTGTCCTGAAACGATCTTTGGATTGCCCGGCAAACACATCATTTTCAATCAAAATACTGAAATTGTTCAAGTGTAATCCAAATCCTCCTGATCGCTGGGATGTTCCTGTATTGTCGGTGTACCAAATGTAATTGTAACCCAGGCCATATAACGAATTCGTATTATGATGTAATTCACTTAATTCAAAGTCCGGATTGTGTTCTTTCGGACCAGCCAATAGTACAAGTCCAATACCATTTCTTGATTCAAAAAAGTTCTTTCGCTTACCATAGCTGCTCAGATTGAATCTTAATTCAGTTCCTGCATTGAATTGATAAAAGTACTGTGCGTAATAGCCGTTGAGTTTAAGTCCAATTGAGTTGATCGTGGTCCCTGTGTTTAATACTAGTCCAACTGATCCTCCGAAAACATTGTTTTGAAATGTTTGGGCGTTGATCATTGCAGGAAGTAAAAACAGAAATATCAATCTTAGAACCATGCTTCAAAGTTGTCAAAAAACATTCCAAATGAAAAATTATCCTTAAAGCAAGAATTATCTCCGATCATACTTTAGATTTAGGTTTTGATCAAAGGGTTTTTACTTTTGTTATATGAGTACAAGTAGATGGCTATATTGGGCAGCACAATCGATTGGGTGGAGTTCCTACTGTGCACTGATATTGCTTGCCACTTATGCTGATGAACCTTCGAAAGTAGACGGAGAGCTTTTGCTTCATCTTTCAATGCTGGTAGTTTTCTCGGTTTTCAGTACGCATATCATGAGATATGTCTTTATTAAGCTGAACTGGCTGGAATTACGACCAGGGCCATTGCTACCCAGAGTATTATTGGCTTCATTTTTATGTTCGTTATTGATCTTTGGAGAAACGACTGTATCATCCTTTGTGATTAATCCAAAGGGATTTGAACAATTCAGTGTCCTTTCGGTAGTGATCAATATTTTAGCGATACTGGTCTTGGTTCTTTTCTGGAATGCCATCTACTTTACATTTCATTTTATTCAAAAATCCAGAAAGCAGGAGCTGAATAACATTTCGCTAGAAGCAAGTAAAAATGAAATTGAACTGAAGAATTTAAGGTCTCAATTAAATCCTCATTTCCTATTTAATTCTTTGAACAGCATCCGTGCTTTGATTGAACTTGATCCTTCTAAGGCAAAAGAATCACTCACTACTCTTTCTAATCTTTTACGTAAATCATTGATCTATGGCAAGGAGACATTGGTTCCGTTAGAAGACGAGATCAATATGGTATCTCATTATCTTGAGCTCGAAAAGATCAGGTTTGAAGAGCGTCTTAAGATTAGCTGGAAGCTGGATGAATCGTTACGACTTTTTCCTGTACCACCGTTTATTCTGCAAATGCTCGTTGAAAATGCCATTAAACATGGGATATCTAATCTTATCGATGGTGGGGAGATTGAAATACAAACAAGAAAAAGCGGAGAGCAAGTGATCATTGAAGTGATCAATTCAGGGAAATTGAGAAATGAAAAAGATACTGGAATAGGTATTCAGAACGTATTAAGAAGATTAGATATACAGTATAAAGGTGCGGCAGAATTTGAGTTGATTCAACAAGAGAATATAGTGATCGCTAGATTAACATTTAAAACAGAGCTATGAAATCATTCAGAACATTAATCATTGATGACGAACGTCTGGCAAGAGAGGAATTAAAGCTCCTTTTAAAGGATTATATTGAAATCGAGATCATTGATGAGGCGAGAAACGGAGAGGAGGGGATCCAGAAGATCAATGAATTGAAACCAGATCTTATCTTTTTGGATGTAAACATGCCGGAAATGTCTGGATTTGACATGTTAAAACATCTCGATGAAATACCACGGGTCATATTCGTGACGGCTTATGATGAATATGCTTTGCAGGCTTTCGAAGTAAATGCACTTGATTACGTAATGAAGCCTGTAGATCCTGATCGATTAAAGGATGCCGTTCAAAAATTAAATACCAACGAAGACGATTTTGTTTCTTCGAACTCAACCACATTAACTCGGAAAAACAGACCGTTAACAGTGAATGATCGTGTTTTCATTAAGGATGGAGAGAAGTGCTGGTTTATTGAATTGAGCAAAGTCAGAATGCTTGAATCTGAGGGGAATTATGTAAAGGTTTATTTTGATGGTTTTAAACCATTGATATTAAGATCTTTAAATAGCTTTGAAGACAGGCTTGATCCAGAGTATTTCTTCCGTGCAAATCGAAAGTTCATCATTAATATGCAATGGATCTCAAAAGTTGAGAACTGGTTTAATGGGGGCTTGCAGGTTGAATTGAGGGAAGGGGAAAAGGTGGAGATCTCAAGAAGACAAGCAATTCGATTTAAAGAATTGATGAGTCTTTGATCATCGGAAAAAGATCTTTAAAAAGTTCAAGCCTTCTCTTAGAAGGATTTTGATATTGACTTTACTAAAGACAACTCCTTCTTTTAGTTGAACTTCACAGTTTTGAACGTTCAACCCATTTTTTGATGCCAGTTTGATAAATTCCAGATCAAACAGAAACCTGTCAATTTTAGTTTGAAGAAATATTTCTTTTCCTTTTTGATTAAATCCCTTTAATCCACATTGAGAATCATCAGTGGGTAATCTAAGTAGCGTTTTCAATGAAAATCGTAGAGATTTAGAGATAACCTTCCTGGCCCAAGGCGTATGTGAGTAATAGGAAGTATCTCTGTGTCCCAAAACAACATCACAATTTGACAATGAAGTAGAATAGAGATCCTGAATACTTTTTACGGTGTAAGGGAAGTCAATATCTGTATAAATGATAAAGTCACCTTTAGCTAAATTGACTCCAGTGCGGATGGCTGAACCTTTACCTTTGTTTTCAGTGTGTTCGGCAAAGTTGAAAGTGTCGATCTCATTCTTTAAAAATTTGATCTCTTCTTGAATTTGATTCTTATCTGTTCCATCATTCACGATGATCAGCTCTAAAGATTTATCGGAAAATGCAGACGAAAGAGTATTAAAACTTTCAAGAACTATTTTATCCCAATTCAATGGGGGATTATAGCAGGGAAGAATTATGGAAATATCAGGTTTACCCTTCATTGCTATTATCTTCAGGGATTAGGCTCAGGCTTTCATCTTGTATAAGAACTCTCTTTGCTTTGTACAATTTACCTATCGCCTGTTTGAACATTTTCTTGCTCATTCCCATGACCTTTCTGACTTCATCCGGATCAGACTTGTCGCCTAATTCAATAAACCCACCATTTTGTTCGAGTATCTTTAGTACTTTCTCTTCGGATTCATCAAATCGCTCTACACCTGTTTTAACCATTCGGACATCGATCTTACCATCCTCACGAATGTTATGAATGAAACCGGTATAATGTCCACCTCTTTTTAAAGGCTGATTAATGTCGCTATTGAAGATCATCCCGTGATATAGATCGTTGACAATTACTTTTAATCCCAAATCGGTCTTATCGCAGATCATTATTCGGCAAGGCTGCCCCAGTAATGACTTGTCTTCACAGGGTAGGAGGTACTTATTCACCTTGGAGGTAGCAAATAGACGATCTGTGGAATTATCGTATCGAAGAGTTACCAGGTACGTGAAATCTTCCTGCATTTTTAATCCTTGTTCCTTAAAAGGGACCATTAAATCCTTTTCTAATCCCCAATCCAAGAACGCACCGAAAAGATTAACCTCCTTTACTTTTAAGTAAGCGAAAGAGTTCAATACAATTTTTGGATCTTCCGTGGTTGCTACTGGCCGGTCTTCTGAATCTTTGTATAAGAAAACACAAACCACATCACCTTCAGACATAGAAGGTAAAAGGTATTTTTTTGGGAGAAGGACCTCATTGTCCTGGTCATCACTGAGGAAAGCTCCTACACCTGTAAATCGTTCAATAGTTAGATCGTTGTATTCTCCAAGTTTCATCTGCTAGAAATAAAGCGCAGATGCCGGTTTAGAATTTAGCACCATGCACGGTAATGATAGATCATTTGTTATCAATGTCTGTGCAAAGGTATCAAATTGGGGCAATAAACTTTCAGTGTGGTAAGCAATAGCCAGCATATCCACATTTTTATCTTTAACGTATTTCATGATCTTCTTGGTAAAAGATCCGCCTTTTTCAAACAATTCCACATTACATGGGATTGATCTATCATCATATTGATTCTTTACGATCAAAATACGGTTCTTCATCTGCTGACTTAACAACTCGTCATTTTGTTTTTCTCCAACAACGTGAACTGATGCTCCATAAATGTTCGCCATGTCGCCGGCCACATTAACGATCTGTAAACTTTCTTTTGTCAAATCAATTGGAACAATGATGTTCTTAATATCTGTAAGCGGTGTGTTTTTCTGAACGATCAGGAATGGGACATCAGCACTTGTAACTACCTTGATAGCGTTCGAACCGAATAGTTTTTGAAGACCGGAAGAGCCATGAGTCCCCATAATGATCAATTGAGCTCCTTCTCTGTGAGCGATTTTACCAATATCTTCAAATATTGATCCTTCACGAACAACTCTTTTCAATTCTATTCCGTATGGTACTTCCGTTTTGGCAATGATCTCATCGATCTTTACCATAGCCTTGATGCTGTCAGCCTTTGAAGACGTAATATGCAAAAGAATAATTTCGGAATTTACTTTTTTCCCCATGTGAAGTGCGTAGCGCAAGGCCATGTCTCCAACTGCTGTAAGATCATGAGGGACCAGATAAATATTTTTACTCATAAGGCTAAGGTTTTCTTGACTAAACAAATATATGAATACCTCGGTATATTATTGACATTCAATGAATATTGAACGTTATTAAATGAGAATTAGTTTGTTGAAGACTAACTTTTTCGTTTTTTCTTTTTCCCTCCACCGAGTGTGGTGTTCATTTGATTGGGGTCACGTTTGTCTTTTATTTTCTTCTCTTTTTTGCCGCGTTTCTCTTCTGTGATTCCCATCTCATCCTCTGGTGTAACCGCCTTGTGCTCGAAGCCTCCTCCAGGAGCATTTGAGTCTTCCGGATTTTCCCATTTCGTTTTTATTTCTTTGGGTTCCACTTTGCCATTTTTTTCATTGATGGCGTAAACCGTCATTTTATTTCCATCTTCCTCTTTATTGACGCCTATGACATCCTCTTTAAAGGTCCATTTAGAGCCATCAAGAAGGAAAGCATCCAAAGAAAGATCAGGTACGTAAAAAGCGTGAAATCCTTCCAGGCTAGGGGATTCCGGGGATAAATGGTCAAAGATTATTCTTTTGTACTCAGGTTCGTAACGAAGTGACATTGTCGCCTTTTCAGAGTGCTCAAAGAGAACTCTTTTTTCAGTTCTGTCTGCATATTTAAATATGGGACTACCAAATTTCACCTGAGTTCCATTAAAATACATCACATCGATCAACTTGATATTCGACATTGACGTGTTCCCGTCCCAGCCCAGAATAGTATACAATTTTTTTGAACCTTTTTCGATCGGAATGATCTTGTAATAAAGGGCTCCATACCATTGTTCTGCAGAAAGGATTTCATTTTTTGGAATGGGCATCATGAATTGATTGTCCTGTAATTCTGTCAGTTGAACAGATTTCTTTTTGGGGTCATATTTCATCACAAAACCATAATATTTTTGTGATTGATCGTCCAACTCAACATTCCAGTTCACAATTCTTACCTCACCATCAGGACTATCGATTACACCAACAGTTTTCAATAAAGAGAAAGGGTAGGTGAAGGCTCCTTTTTCATTCAGGGCTTCTGCCATGAGATCTCTAAATTCTTTGCCTAACAACGTTTTCTGTTGATCGTTTTCAGCATTACGCAGTTCGGATAACTTTAATTCAAGACTCTTTTCTTTTGAGATCAAAAGAGTGTCTTCGGATGCAAGTGCACTTAAAGATAGAAAAAGTAATATTCCTGTTAATCTGAACATCATATGAACAAACGTAAATATACGGCTTTTGTTACGAACAATTTTTACGCCAAATCATCGATAGACGATAAAGTTCAAGCTGGGTGGTTTTATTTCTAATTCTTTTAATCTCAACGCGATCTGACCTCTATGGTAGTTTGAATGATTCAGGATATGATAAAGAATGTCGATATCAGATTTGGAATATTTAACACCTTCAGAAGAATGATAGTTTACTTTTTCACCAAGTTCATATTTCTCCAGATAGTCTATAGTTTCTCGTGAATTCTGTTCAGCGAACTTCTTCCAGTAACTTACTGGTAAAATATCCCAAAGCTCCGATTCCGCTTGTTGGTCCAATAATCTCGAGTTCCAAATGTGATGGACGTTTAAAATGTGAGACATCGATTTTACCGCGTAGTCGTCCAATTGATCCTCATGATCTTCCAGGGATTTTATCCAAGTAAGATTACAAGCAAGATCGTATTCAATCTTATCCAGGAAAAACTCTTTGATCATTTTAATGCTTTCAGATCGGCAATTGTCGCTAACGGATCTTTTGAATTGAAAACAAAACTTCCGGCAACAAGCGCATCTGCACCGGCCTCAACCAATTCTGCACCAGTTTGAAGATTGACACCACCATCGACTTCAACAAGGGCGTGAGACCCTGTTCTGTGAATAAGATTTTTAGTTTGTTCAACTCTCAATACAGCATTATTAATGAATTTCTGACCTCCAAAACCTGGATTAACAGACATGATCAAAACCAGATCAAGGTCAGCAATAATGTCTTGCAAAAGATCCACGGGTGTGTGAGGGTTCAGCGCAACTCCTGCTTTCATTCCTTCAGCTTTTATCACCTGAATGGTTCTGTGCAGGTGAGTACAAGCTTCATAATGAACCGTTAAAATATCCGCTCCAGCCTTTTTAAAATCAGATATGTATGGATCAACATTCTGGATCATCAAGTGAACATCAAGCGGCTTTTTTGCATGTCTTTTAATTGCTTCAATCACTGGAAGTCCAAAAGATATGTTTGGAACAAACACGCCATCCATTACGTCGATGTGAAACCAGTCAGCAGAAGAAGCGTTGATCATTTCTACGTCACGTTGCACATTAGCAAAATCACATGATAATAGGGAAGGGGATATAATTACAGACATTTTACCGATTTTATTCTACAAAGCTAATAACTCAAACAACATTATCGAAATGCTTTGAGGTATTCTTCATCTCTTCCATAAATATCTACGTAAAATACGAGTTTGTCCTTATCTGCACAGACGCTTCGGTATTCCACAAAAACCGGAATAGGATCAAGTAAACGAATTGGGAAGTTTTGAGCCCTTCCTAACAATGTGTCAAGTGAATCAGCGATCATCGGATTCGCCTTACGACGTAACGAGTCATTAGTGAGTATCATTCGTCCAAGATCAACTGGGTTTTCACATCGCATACATCCATGTGAAAAGGATCTGACATCTGAATTGAAAAATCCTTTTGAAGGAGTGTCATGAATATATACGGAATACTTATTGTGGAATTCAAATTTGATAATACCCAAACTATTTTTGGGACCAGGCTGCTGAACAACCTTGTATGGAAAAGCATCCTTTTTAATCTTTTTCCAGTTGACTTTGTAGGGGTCAACTTCAACGTCTTTTCGATAGATCTTGTAGTTGTTTTTCTTTAAATAGCCTGTGTTATACCTTACCGCTGGAAGTATTTCCTTACTGGAAATAGAGTAGGGTACGTTCCAGTAGGGGAACACCATGATTTGATGCACCTTTGATTTTAACTGAGGAGTCTGATTTACCTCGGTACCGATTACAACTCTATGAATACTTTTAAGACTATCTCTTACATAATATCTCAAGATGTATTCAGGTAAATTGACAAAAATATACTTCGATGGGTATTTTACCTGAGTTCGATACTTGTCAAGTGCTAATGCCGCTCTGTATACTTTATTTAATGTACTTTCATTTAATGCCTTAGAAGTGAATTTACCGATCTTGCCATCCGGTTTCAATCCATTGTCGATTTGAAAAGTTTTGAGAGCTTGCATGAATTCCTTTTCCTCGCAAAGACTATCATTAATATATCCTTTGAAAAACAGAGATTGTCTTGATTTTGGAATTGCACCTACTGAATCCTCCTTCATAGGTTTAATGTCAAACGTCTTTTCGTTCAACGGATATTTCTGAACGTATTGATAGAGGTGATCTGCAAGGAAGCGATAATTGGTATCCGAAGGTCCTTGTCTAAGAAAGAATTGATCTATTCCAATAGAATCTGGGAGGTTTAAAAGTGAATCAAATTTAATGCGATCGATCAAGCGCTGTTCACCGAATTTCTTTGTAGAATCTACGATCATCCCATAGTTCAGATCGTGTAGCATTAATGCTGATCTAACAGTACAAAATACCTCTTTGACAACGATCCTGTCTTCTTTTTTGTCATTAAAGCGAATTCTTGACCTAGGGATTCCAAACCAGATCGAATGATTCAATGAAGAATCCAATTTGAGTCCTTTTTTGTTTAATTCATGTTCGTTAACCCAGATAGGTTTAAAGTCCAATGAATCATAAAGAGAAGTAAGCCATACCGATAGTTTGGGATCTAATCCCAATTCTTTTAGTGCTTCAGGCTGAATACATGCTTTCAATCTTTCTTCAAAGGGTATCTTTTCTTCAGTGACGATCTCGTCAACGATCTCTTCACCACTGGTTCCACAACCAGCTAAAAGAACTAAGGTACAGGCCGAAAGGACAAGCCAAAGTCTTATTTCAGGAACAAATCTCATAGATTCAGATGTAAGAGCAAAATAACATTTATTTTTGATATATGAGTTTTACAGCATTGATCGTCATTTTAGGCATCACGGGATTGATCTCCTGGCACGCCTTTTCAGATAACGCATTATTCGAGCGACTATTATTCTCACCCTACAGGATCAAGCATCACAAAGAGTATTATCGTTTCATGAGTAATATGTTAGTTCACTCTGATTTTACTCACTTGATATTCAACATGATATCACTATTCTTTTTAGGTGAAGCTTTAGAATACTTTTTCTTTCGTGATTATGGGATTACAATTGGTGAGATCCATTTCTTGAGTGTTTATATTCTGGGAGGTCTTGCTTCTAATTTCTATGCTTATTTCAAACATCAAGACAATCCCAATTATAGGGCAGTTGGAGCTTCAGGAGCTGTCTCTGCGGTTATTTTTGCTGCAATTTTGTGGTATCCTCAAATGGAATTGATGCTGTTCTTTATTCCTATTCCAATACCGGCTTATCTGTTTGGTCCAATTTATTTGGCCTTTGAGTATTTTGCACACAAAAGAGGAAATAGCGGAATCGCACATGATGCGCACATCGGAGGAGCAATTTTTGGGATACTTTACGTATTAATTATTAATATTGACAAAGGAAAAGAATTCCTTAGTCATATTTTCTGATCCTATGCTGTACATCAATAACAACGGGAATATCTTACAGAATGAAGCGCCGACAATACACGCCGGAAACAGAGGGCATGTGTATGGAGACGGAGTTTTTGAAAGTATCAGGATCATGAACGGAGTCCCATTAAATCTTGATAATCATATTCATAGATTACTTGAAGGAGCGAAGGCGATCAAAATGCGTCCAGCAGGCTTCTTTACTTCGTCTTTTTTTGAAGAAAGAATAAAGGATCTTTGTGTTAAAAGTGAAATCACAGAAGGGGGGAGGTGTCGTATTTCTTTAGACAGGGTATCTGGTGGTGCGTACAAACCGGAATCGAATGAATGTAACTATTTCATTGAAGTCTATCCATATGACACCAATAATTTTGAATTGAATTCTAAAGGATTAGAGATCGATCTTTATTCCGATTTGAAGAAAGCCAAAAATTTTCTATCCAACTATAAGACCAAAAGCGGGTTGATCTATGTGATGGCTGCTATTAACGCGACGGAACGAAAGCTTGATGATGTTTTGATCAGCAATGATCGAGATGGAATTCTGGAGTCTTCGTCTTGTAATTTATTTGTTGTAAGTAACGGCGTTTTGTACACTCCTGGATTGGATGAAGGTTGTCTTGCGGGAACAATGCGGATGCAGATCATTAATTTGGCGCTGAAGAATGGAATAAAGGTGTATGAATGTAATATACTTCCTCAAAACCTTTTAGCTGCCGATGAGATCTTCTTGACGAATGCGATCCGAGGAATAAATTGGGTGAGCGGATATCGTACGAAGCGATATTTCAACAATATGTCAAGAAAGTTGGTTGCCTTATTGAATGACCATTGGGAGTCTGTTTTTGAAACTAACGGGTAATTTTCATTAAATGATGCCAGTATCTGATCGCAACAAGATCAAAATTGGAATGTACGTAGCCGTTGTTCTAAAGAAAGATCAAGGGACCGGTGAATTAACTGAAGGAGAGGTTAAAAATATTCTGACTAACTCTTCATATCATCCTCATGGGATAAAAGTAAAGCTCACTGATGGTCAAGTCGGACGTGTGCAGGAGATTCTAGAGGAATAAGTAGGGGAGAATTCAATGAATTATAACAATTCTAGATCGATTAATTGATCCATTCAAATCGAACTCAATAATATATTGTCCTGATTCTAAGTTCTCAACGTTTAATGTCCCAGTGCATGTTGTCTTATGAATTAAAGATCCGTCTAATCCATAGATTTGAACAAAAGCTAATTCAGCAGAATCAAAAAGATAAACCTTGTCATTTGCGGGATTTGGATATACCGATGGTAAATCCTCATTCTCCGTTAATCCCACATTAAAGACACAGGACTCACAGCTTTCAAGGAAAATCCCTGAATCATA